>NZ_JAMYKU010000038.1:0-50472 GCF_040317575.1 Mesorhizobium sp. M1423 | reverse complement strand
CTACAAACCTTAGGAGCCTGCGTAGCTTCCGGCAGTAGTCTTCCGAACTGATCATCCCTCGGAAGGCACGTCCCCTACGCAGCATGGCCGTGAGGGTCACTGAAGGTTCCTTCTGGTTCGTCGAACGCCATAGAAACGTGCGCTGCCAAAGTGGTGGCGCTCCATTCAGCCTCGACCTGCTCGCGCCGCTCAAGCTCCTGCAATAATGCAGCAAGGGACGCCGGCAGTTCCTCGTCGACTTCGAGACCAAGCCTGTTGCGGAGCATCAGACGATTATCTTCTGAGCTGATCAACCGTTGAAAGGCTGTCCCTGCTGTTGGTCGTGCCGGCATAAGGTCGTTCCCACATTCGGTCTGAAACACTTTCGCTGCGAAAGGGTTCCGAAAGGGATGCGAATTTGGTGGGTGCTCGCGCGAAGTTCCCCCGTGCCCCTTCGATCTCATAGAGGGTTGAACCAATGGGTTGCCATCCGGCTATTCGCGAAGATCGAACCCGACAAACAGGCCAAAGGCTGGGGCAATCTCGACTATAAGCTCAACCAGCGCGCAGTCACTTTCCACCAGATGCGGCCCGTCTCGGCGCACCGCTGCGATGGTCTCTTTCAGGGAGATGATTTGGCCGCGACCGGCTTGTAAGATCAGCTCTTCAACAAGCTTATGGGCAGTCACTTTGCTCGGTCGGCAGTTCGTCAGAACATTCATCCGAGGCCTCCCACCTCAGCGAGAACCCAAGCGGCCACCTTATGGGTCACTCCACGGAAAAATCAATGTTCGAATCGTACGGAATAAAGGACTGATATTTGGGAGAAATTTCACCTACGGGGAGAGATACATCTTGGCTTCCTTAGCGGCAGCCTCAAAGGCCTTTCGTACCACCTGAGGGTCAATCGGATCGCCCTCTAGATCTGACAGGCAGAGGTTCACCGCCTTTTGCCAGCGAGGTCCTCTCCGGGTCCACCGCTTGAGCTGCTCAAGGGCTGTCCTCGCATTGTTGCAGCCATGCCTGTCGCCGGTTTCAGTCTTCACGAAGACCGGAGGGACGAACCAATGGGTTGCCATTGAGCGATAATTAGAGGGGGTGGGAATGTTTGGAAGGGATGTCTGAGCCGGTGATCGACTTTGGGCTCGCGCGAAGAGCCACGCGACCTGCTAATCAGGAAAAAGCATACCCTCCTCCTCGGCAGCAGCCAGGAATGCCTTACGGGCCTCCTCAGGTTCCATCTCGTCGAATATCACGGCCATGCAAACGCGCACCGCCAGGTCCCACCAAGGGCCACGCTTGGTCCACTTCATCAGCTCCTCGCCGGCTGTCTCGGCGTTGTTGACGTTGCGGATGATCCCGGGACGCTCGGTCTTGACGGGGACCGGAGGGTTGAACCAATGGAGTGCCATGCAGTCACTCTTTGTCGGCCCTATCAAGTTCCTCCAGCAAATACCTTTGCTCAGCCGGCAGCTCCCGTTCTACAGGCAGATTTAGCATGTTGCGAAAGTAATTGCGGATTACCTCTGAGGTGATCCACCGCCGCACAAGTTCGGCAATAACCTTCCGTTTGGCTTTATCGATTTCAGCCATGTTCGGGCCTGCATGTTTAAAAGGACCGAACTGCACCGCGAGCGGATTTGTTCCTGCTAATCACGAAGATCAAGCAGGACGGCGCGCCCTTCTTGCGGGGCCGCGATAAGCAAAATTTCGCACAATTCAGCATCCGTCTCGATTACGTGGGGGCACAGGGCACGAAGTGCTGCTAGGGCCGCTTTAAGGGACACCACGTCCCCGTCTGATGCTTCAAGAATGGCGGCGGAAAGAGCGTCAGTCGTGATGCGTGTCGGCTCGGTATCCATGATAGTCCAACCCCTAGTGCCCGAACGGCATGCTGCGCCGAACTGATGAAAGATCAACAAACGATTTCGTGCAGAATGACAGGCCAGAATGTTTGGTAGAAATTTCTGAGCGGGGGATCGGATAACTGGCTCGCGCGAGGCCCCCGTGCCCCTCCGTTTCTCACAAGCGGTGGGCAATTGAGACACCGCCAGCACGACCGAACGCCTCGACCGGCAAAGGCTGTGTCAAGCACAACGGACCTATGTCGCGCCGCCCTGTATCCAGTACTGTTTTGGCAGGAAGATAGACGACGGCTGATCTCATGTGGCCGCCTTCCCTCCACCCATTTCGATCCATCAAAATTAATTGTAATGGGGGGCGCGGCGGTGCTAGCGTGACTACGGGAAGCTGCTCGGGAGGAGTACCCATGGAAATACGCGACTTCGTTGCCAAGATCTCGGCTGCGCTGCGCAAGCGCCAAGCTGCCATCCCGGTCACTATGAAGCCGATCCGCTCGTCGGTGGCCGATGTTCCGTTCAAGCCGTTGCAGAGGCCAGCGTATCGACCGCGTCCACCGATTCGACCCGCCAGCAACATGTGACCAGACGCTCATTCGTCGCGGCCCTCCGGCCAGCCCTTTGCGAGCGTAAGGTCGGACATCGGAACGAAAGGCGGATACGCGAATTCTACTGCTAGGTAATTGGAATCGTCGCCCATGAGGCTCGCGACTCTCCACCTTGAAACTGCGAGATACGGCGACGTATTTCGCGCCGCAAGGCTCGCGCGAGTAAGGCGGCAAATGGTGCGGCACATCGAGCGCACGGACCGCTCGGCGCAGAAAGTCGAGCAAGCGCTGGCCAAGTTAACCGAAGCAAACGCACCCATGGACCGGCTCACGCGGCATCAGTAGGGCCATGCTCATGCCCGCCACCGCATCGGTATGATATGCGGGGGATTGTGCGGGTGTTGCATCTGCCGTTTACGCTGTCGCTTTGCAGTTAATTGTGAGAATCGCTCGTGAATGTTTTCAGCTGGTTAGCTGTGCATCTAATTTGAGAACGCACGGGGGGTGTGCCTTCTGAACGTCATGCGGGTGCGCAGTGCTGATCAACTGCCTTCGACTGAAGGCTCGGCGAGCCGCAGTTTGGCAGGCGACATCTTGAACGGCCGTCTACCGCGAACCGGTTGCTTTCCGTCGAAACGACCCACGACCGCTCACGGTCAAGCCGCAAGCGCAGCTTGACCGCAGCCGGTATCTCGATGGCATCATTGGGACCGGACGGCGGCGTATGGGTGATCGGCAGGACCCGGACGACCGGCGAGCCATCCTCCTGCATGGAGACCAGCGCCAGCAAACATCGCGGTATAACTATTCCGGCCATATTGGTCCGCGAGCTGGGTTGCGGACTTTTTCAACACTATCGGCCATAGGGCTACATATCCGGGTTCAACAGATCGCCGCGACTGCCTGGACCTTATGGAGCGCCCAGTCTATCGCAGACCCAAAAAGCTCAAAATGGCTATTACGATCACGACGGCGCCGACCAACCAAATAATGTTGTTCATGATTACGCTCCTTGGCCTAGCCCGAACATGGGAACATTAGATGCGGCGAAAAGTTCCTTGCGCGCGTCGCTTTGGTTGATTAGGGGTGCGCCGAGGCTTCCGGTCGGACCGAGTTAGATCCAGCGCTAGGTGAGTCGTCTGGACCAGTCGTCTATCTGGCGCTCTGCCTCTTCCTTGGCAATTCCATATCGCTCCTGAATTCGTCCGGCGAGTTGGTCACGATTGCCCTCGATGCGATCAAGATCATCGTCGGTAAGATCACCCCATTGCTCCTTCGCTTTGCCTTTGAACTGCATCCATTTTCCCTTGATTTGATCCCAGTTCACATTTTCCTCCTTTGGTGTTCAAAGGAAATGCAAATGGACACCATACGTTCCCGAACAGCGGATCACTTATGACGATTATTATTGGCGACGCAGCAAAAAGCCGCCCGGCGAAGCCAGCGGGGCGAATTGGAGTAGGGGATCGAATGGAAACGATCCGCGTCTTGACATCACGCTCGATCGAAAGGTTCCTCAGCGGGATCAGCTGGCGCGTGCCAAGGGCTTCGGCTGGCGGGCTTTTTGATCATCGCTACTTTTCCTTCTGACCTTTTTCAATCTCGTACGATAGCCAGCCGTTTCACCAACAGAAGCACGCCATTTGGAAGGCTGGGAGAGAAGACGGCAAAAACTTCACCGCACCTCAAGTATAGCGCGGCAATCTGGGAGAGACTATTGCCAGCAAACAAAGAGCCCAGCTGTTCTTAACCCGGGCTCTTAAGCATAGCGGTCCTGCTATTTCAGAATCATGCGCTGCTTATCGCGATTCTGGGCATAGGTGCCCTTGTCGTAAGCCATTTGGGCATCGAGCTGGTCTTTTGTGAAGTTTGTGTAGAGATACTTGTTGCCATTTTTGTCGCTCATGAATTTTAGGTTCTCCATCCCAACAGCCACTTCCTTTGATCCGATGCCGAGAAATCCTCCAACGTCAACTATTATTGCATCCACCTTTTTGTCGCCGCTCAGAACGACGTCGCCAATCTTTCCGACATTTGCGTCGTCGGCGCCGTAGACCGTGGTGCCAATCAGATCTTCTGCACGGATCTTATCTATTGGCATTTCAGTCAGCGATGACCTGTCAATGGCCCCGGTGGACGTCTTGTCAACAGTGGTGGCTGCAGGCTGCTTGGTCGCGTTCGATGCTGAAGCTGTCTCATATGCCGTTGCATCGAAGCTGGGCTGCGCCTCTAGTTCTTGTTTGGTCGTCGGCACGACAAGCCAGCGGCTGCCGTTCTTTTCTGCCCACTGAGCCTTGGCAAAATCAAAGGCGACGTTCTTCTCACCGACTCCCAGGAAACCGCCAACGCCGATGATGATAAGTTTGGCCGTTCCATCCTTCGCGAGCACTATGTCGTTGACGTCACCGATCTTCTCGGCATTGTCAGCGGTCCCATTGTAGACGTCGGTGCCGATAAATTTGGTCACCAGGTTGCCATCGGCAACGACCGCAGGGGCTGCAAGCGTGGCTTCAGGCTGTGTTGCGGCAGCAAGCTTGTCTCCGGTATAGGCGCCGGTTGCCAGCAGCGTGGCCAGCGCTGTGGTCGCCAAAAGTTTCCGGATCATGATGTTCTCCTTGTGTTTCGCGTGGTGTGACGCGCGCGCCGGCCGTCCATCGGACGCTCAAACGCGAGTTGAAAACGCGAAGTGCCCGATCGAAGTTCCAACACGTTAGCCGGCTCAGCTACTCCCCACCACAGTTGCAAAAAAGCCCCGCCAGATCGCGCTGACCGGGCCAGTTGGCGACTCAATCTCTTCGTCGCCGATGATGAAAGGAGATTGACCAAAGCGTCTTGAGAGGCATGTGGTTCCGGTGGAGGAATCCAGGAGGGGAGTGTTGGAACAATCATGTTTCGCGAGCGTTAAGCGGCCGTCGCGGCCTGTAGCCACGCGCGCGGCAGGGCGTTTTCTAGGCCGCTCGAATGGATGGAGGCAGTCATGAAAATACACATTACCACCGCAGCGGCCGGACTCCTGCTTCTGGCCGGTGTTGCGGCCGCTGTCGCTCAAGACGTGGTCATAGAGCCTGAACAGGAAACCGTCATTAAGGAGTACGTGAAAAAGCAGCCGCTGGCATCGGTGAAACTTCCGGGCGTGGAGCTCAACATTGGCTCAACGCTGCCCGACACCGTCGAGCTTCATGAAGTTCCCAACGTTAAATACCGTTACACCGTTATCGACAACCGAACCGTAGTGGTTGACCCCGACACACACAAGATTATCAAGATCATCGAATGACAGGGAAAGTCCGCCAGGCGGCAGGCGCCGGCTCCGCGCGCGAAAAGGGGCGGCACGCTCGTGATCTTTCGAAGGACGCGGCGATCGAGGCTGGGGCGCCTAAGGCAAAGGCAAAGCGGCTCCGCCACCTGACGGCAATCTGGACCGAAAAGGCAAAGGCTGAAGCCGTTCGTTTCCTCGCCGCACCAATGCACAAGTTGGCTGTTCCCGATACCGATCGCTTGTATCTGGCGCGGCAGAACCTTGCCTGAAGCTGTAGCCAAGGCCGATCCTAATACCGCCCGCACTAGGACGACACCTCCATACGCGCTGCTAGGCGTGCCGCAGGCCTTCCTCGCCGCGCAGGTGCTTCACAGGGCCGATTAGGTCCGGCTTGACCCAGCCCATTTCCGTGGCCGGCCGCTTCATCCTTCGGCACCATACGCCTCGCTATAAATACGTACGTATCTGAGGATCGCTTGGCAGGGACTCTAGCTTCATCGAGAATGGCACCGTTCCACCGTTGCGCGCGACGCTCACACATGGGCGTACAGATAGCATTGGGTACGGCTGTGCGTTCGCGCCGCGGTGCGTTGGATGATGTCATTGGGATTCCTGTGTGAAAACATCCTGGTAGGATTGCCGATTGCGCATGCGCGCCCATAGTTGCGGCATGAAGGCGGAGTATGTTGAACTGGTCTTGTTGGAGCAGTCACTCGCCAATACAGACGGTATGAATCGGCCGTTTTCTGATCGAGTGGATGATATCGCGGAGAAAACTGGCGGATCTGTCTTGTTCGACGTTCGCGTGGACGGCGATACTCGCATTCAGAGGATGGCGGCGATTGGGTATGGCGCAAACGACACCGTGGTAGCAATCGTGATGGATAAAAACGGACAACTTAGATCCGCGCCGGTGGACGCAGACAACGACTTTCTGGTGGCCGAACTAACCGTGTGGAGTTCGCTGCCGATGGCCGAGCAGGCCTCTGCCAGCTACTGCGGCGCGGCAGCGAGCTTGCTTGCGAAGCTTCGTAAATCAGGCCGTTTCGATCGGTCTACCTGATTTTTTTCAAAGTCGAATGGCGGTGGGGTGATGGCGAGACACACGGTAGCGCGTCATCTGGGTCATGAGCAGTTTCACCGATCGCCTCCTTGGCTTCCCCTTGCGGCTCTGACCATACGTTCTAGTGTTTTCGGACCCAAACGACCTGCACCGCGTTGTTTGCGAGCAGTGCTGTGCTTCGCAATCTGATGGAAAAATCCGACGCCCCTGCTGCACCGCAGACAGTTTCCTGGTGCCGAAGCGCGCTTTCCGTATGATCGAGCGGCGGTTGAGCGGTTTCGACAGGCATTCCCGCGCGCCAGGTGGAGTGACGAGCGCACAAGCTGGTTCGTGCCGGGAAAGACTGCCGCGCGGCGCATCCAGCGCTGGCTTGCGCAAGAGGCGGATCTACGAGTAGCACATGATGACAGCAAGGGACGAGACGCCTTCGCCTTCGATCCCCTGTCGAGCCGGTATCTGGAAGTCGCGGACGACCTGCGCATCCGCACGCCACATTCGCGGACGGTTCTCGAAGAACTGTAAGGCCGAAAGGCTGGCCTTTGTCCCTACGATGGAGCCCAAGCTGGTCGCAAAGCCGCCCGAGGGCGAGCACTGGATTCATGAGATCAAGCTCGACGGCTACCGAGCCCATGTCGTCATCAACAGCCCCGAGGATATCCGCGTCTTTACCAAGTCCGGCGCAGATTGGACGCGCAAGTTCACCGGCATCGTCGAAGCCGCCCGGGAGCTCGACATGGAGAACGCGATCTTTGAGGGCGAGGCGGTGGTCACCGGTGCGAATGGTCTGCCCGATTTTAGCGCGCTGCAAAGGGCCTTCCACAGCGATCCCTACGCCATGATCCTCGGCGCCTTCGACATCATGTATCTCGATAAGCTACGACTTGCGCGACATCGGCTGCAAAGCACGTCGCGAAATCCTGTACGGCATCATTAAACCGAACAGCGGGATCCAGTTCAGCGAAGCCCTGCCGGGCGATCCCAAATCGATCTTCTATCTCGCCGACCAGGCAGGGCTCGAGGGAATCGTCTCCAAGCGCGCCGACAGCCCGTATCGGAGCGGCCCGACTTCGAACTGGCTGAAGACGAAGAGCTTCACAATCGACGAATTCGAACTGCTCCGCGTCGAGCGCGAACCCGGCAAGGCGGCCTTTGCTTTGCTGGCCGAGCCGGGCACGCGAAAATATGTCGGCAGCGCTTTCGTCAGCGTCAACCGCGAGATGCGGGAGCGGCTTTGGAAGCGGGTCCAGGAACATGCCGGGCCCCCGCCGAAAGACATGCCAAAGCGGCCGGCAACTCAGTGGGTCAAGCCGGGGAATCAAAGCCCGCGTAAAGCACTTGCGCGGCGCCGAAGACCTTAGGCACGCGTCGCTGCAGGATTTCTGGGATGAGGACTAGAACGGCGTTTGTGTCTCGAAGGCGCGACAACGCAAAGATCACCGGCCCGGCCAAGCGCCGACTATTTGACAAGCGCGCAAATGGCGTATGCTGTCAGCGTCCAAGCTGTTGGGGGCGTAGCGGCTACATGCGCTTGTGCTACCCACCCTGGAGCTGGGGAAGTAACCGGCAAGCTCCTAGAAATTAGAGCATTTGAATTTGACGCGCTGGCACCGCCACCTATGACGCCTTTTGGCTTGGGACACCAAGCCTGTGCGGATTTGTCTGGGCTTGCATCACTCGCACTTGCATACTGGGTGATTTCCCAACCGCTGACGCCGTCCTTCCCCGCTGGACCCTCAGCCCCCATTGCACCCTTAGATCCCTGCTTGCCGGGCAGCCCTTGTGGACCGACAGGCCCTTGGGGCCCTGGGGGGCCTGCCGTTGCGCAACCTGCAAGCAAGGCGACACCTGCTAGAGTGGCAATAATTCTCATGACCACCTCCCCGGTTTCCCGGTGAGTTTGGCGACCAAAACATTCGCCAAATCAAGCGAATGTACCACCACGCGATTGTCGTGGATAGGTGACGCGATCGGCGGCTAACGGAACGTCGCATATGCGCCGTGACGACGGGCAGCCAGCAATCGTGGCGTAGAGTGTTGACGCGCTTTCCTTGCGCTAGAGGGGCCGGCCCGCCCTCATCATAGCGCGCGCGATGGCAATCTGCGCCTCGACTTTCGCGTTTTCCTTCTGCGTCATGTTGTCGGCCGCGATCAGCCGCCTAAGAGACCGCATGATCTCCCCCCGCGTCCAGCCCGCATCTATCATGCAATCGACGATCGCCTGGAAACCAGGCTCCATAGCCTCCTGGCAATCGACCTCGCGGTCGGCATACTCGCCATGCCGTCTTGGCGGGCTGATCATCCAGGCTTCCTCATAGCTATCGCTCGCCGTCGGCACACGTGAGATGGGCTTTTTGCTCTAGAACAGTTTACGGAGCGAAGTTGCCGGTGATGACTGCGAGAAAGAGAGCAACAGATCGGAACACTTGCCACGCTACAATCAAGTCCAGGCAGAACACCACAGCCCACGCAATCAGATTCCCCCAATTCTTTTCGACAGTTTCGACAGGAGTTGGCTTTCTTTCCCCTTCGGTCATGATCTCGCCCTTCGTTAAAGTCTGCCAACGGTTCGCCTTTGTCCCGCCTGGCTGACTGACTGCGGCCGCTATCGAATCATAGATGGGACCATCCAGATTGGTTTCGCGCGGTGCTGACATCTGCGACGTCATAGAGATTATTGCCAGCCAGAAGATAAGTCATCCGGCACGCCCTAGACATAGGCTTCGCCATTGGAACGGTGTTCAAAACAGAACCAATGAGATGGCTCCCTCGGCTTGGCGAAGCCCCATCCTGCATCCCTGCCGCAGTCGGGATGCTCGCACCTATGACACTGAACGCCCGGACGTGTGATGGGCTCTATTGCCCCGGGAAGGCGGATCAATTCATCACTCATCGGGTTAGTTTCTCGGCTTAGTTGGTCGAAAGATTCCATAGCCGGTCTTGACGATCAAGGAAAATGTTCCTTTTCTGTTCTCATGGCGCACGATCCGATCGACACGCTGGGCAAGGCGACCCGGCACAACATGCTCGTCAAGGCGGAATGCAGCTGCGGCAATGTCCGCTACTGCCGCTCGGCCGACCTGATGATGGTGTATGGCGGCAGACCGCAGGCGACCGTCAAGAGTAGCTCAGTCTTGCCGCGGCTGCACTGGCCCCGTCCCGTGCCATCGGACGAAAGCCGCATCCTTGCCGGTGACGTCTTTCACCGATTTCAACAGGGCTTCATGAACCGCTCGAAGGGCTTGATAGTGGTCGCAGGTGGGCGATAGCAGCGGGCGGACGATGCTCTTGTGAAGCTCTTCCGCAGCCGCCATGAAGCGGTCGATCTCGACCTGTGAAAGTTGCTTAGAAAGTTTGTGTCTGGCCATTTTTGCGATCTCCGTTTGAGGATCGCCGCAACGGAGCTATGAGGACCATATTCCTATTGTCTCAGCAAGGGGCGACTGAGAATTTTCCCCAAGGCTAGTTCTCTGCCTCAAGCGACTTTCGCGCCAACTGAGCGCAGCGCCCATCTTCTCCACGCTGCGACGCGAATGGCATCTGGCGGACCGATGCGTCCTTGCATTAGCAAACTCTTAAATACGTTGCGGCACTCTTTCTTGTATTTCATTACGGTTGCAACGTGGGCGGGAAACAAGGTTGCGAAAGGACGCGCGATGAACCGACATGGCCCGAAGGACTGGGATACCCAACGACCGCGCTGGCTACTGCCGCTTTTTGCGTTCACCATCATAGTGGGTGCTGGCTTTGGCGCCGCCTTGGCCTTCGTCACCTAGCTGACACGCCACGTTTGCTCGTCGTTCTGCGCCTTGAGGCTCGCCATGCAGGCGCCATTTACGGGCCATCCACCTAATGGGCGGTGTAAGCTCCGTCCACCAGATGGTAGCTCCCAGTGATAAAGCTGGCCTGGTCGGACAAGAGGAAGCACACAAGAGCCGCCACCTCTTCCGGTTTCCCGCGCCTGCCCATCGGCTGAAGACCTGCCATGCGCCGGCTGGCTAATGCCTCCATTTGCTCCGATAAAAGAGGCGTTTCGATCCAGCCGGGGCCGACGACATTGATCCGGATGCCCATCCTCGCATATTCAATCGCCGCAACCTTGGTCAGCCCAACGACCCCGTGTTTCGCTGCCGTGTATGCGGACGCAGTTGGCAAGCCGACGGAACCGAGAACGGAGGACATGTTGACGATGGCGCCTCCGCCTCGATCCAGCATCGCGGCGATTTCGTACTTCATGCTGTAGAAAACGCCATTTAGATTGACGTTTATCAGTTTGTGCCAGTTGTCGAGCGGATAGTCTGCCGTTGCTTTTCGAATGCCGTCGATACCTGCATTGTTTACCGCCATATCCAGTCCGCCGCATTTCTGGACAGTGAACTCGATCAGCTTTTCCACGGCTGCCGCATCCGTGACATCTACCGCAAAGTCATAGGCCCTGCCGCCTTGCGAGCTTATTTCGGCGGCTCTGCAGTGCGCTGCCTCGGCATCAAGGTCGGCGACAACAATCTCGGCTCCTTCTTGCGCGAGTTGCCGTGAAACAGCCGCACCTATTCCGGATCCTGCGCCGGTCACAATCGCGACTTTACCATGGAAGTCAGGCTTCATCGTCTCTGTCCTATGCCAATTTTGACATAACCGAACAGAGGCAGACGGTTATCGCAAGAAGTTTCGCTCCAATTCGCTTGTCAATCCTGTGAATTCATTTTGCCACCACAAAGCGAGACTTGGCCCGCAGGCCTTGGAATGGTAGAGACGAAGGCGGCGGTAGATGACCAGTTTCCTAGCAGGTAGAAATGGAAGAACACCACATTGCGCGCCGGGGGCTCGTGCTGGGTAGTCTGGCTCTGATGGTCTCCGGATGTACGTCGACGTTACAACAGGTGGCGGACCCGATTTCATCCGTGTTCGGACCAAGGCGTGGCCTGAATCCTCGTTACCGACGGCAGCATGTGCGGTACGACGGAAACGAGCCGGCCGGAACGATCGTCGTCGATACTTCGCAACGTTTTCTCTATGCCGTCGAGACGGACGGGTGGGCGACGCGCTACGGCGTCGGCGTCGGCGAGCAGGGACTTTCGTTCAAGGGTACAGCGACCGTCGGCCGCAAGGCGGACTGGCCGTCGTGGACACCCACCGCCAGCATGATGAAGCGCAAGCCGCGCCTGGTGAAGTATGCAGGGGGGGTCCCTGGCGGACCAAACAACCCGCTTGGTGCGCGTGCCCTTTATCTCTATCGCGACGGGCGCGACACCCACTTCCGGATACATGGTACAAACGAGCCGTGGACGATAGGCACAGCGGTATCGAACGGGTGCATCCGTATGATCGATGACGACGTCATTGACCTCTACGACCGTACTCCTTTGGGCACGACGGTGGTGGTTGTTTGATGGTGGGCAGGCCTGATCTCCGCTGGATGGTGAACCTGCCAGCACGTCACCGCAAAGGTGCCGCCTGGAACCGGGTGCCAACTGTGTCATTTCTGCACTAGGCGTTGATGTAGATCGCGGGTAGCTTGGCGGGGCTGCATATTGTTTTTATTTGTGGCGATTCCATAGGCTGTTCCGCCCTCGGGGAAAGGATTGCTTGATGAACAGGATGTTGATTGTAATGGTTGCCACCCTCGCCGTTGCCAGCCTGAGCGGCTGCGCGAATGGCATGATCGGCAAAGGAAAGGGGAAGGCTCCTCCGCCGGAACCCGCTGCCGTAGAGGAGCCCGTGATTAAATAAGGACCGGCTTTCGGTTATTTGGGAAGGGCCGCCAGGCCCTTCCCAATCGATATGCAGGGGCCGGCCGGATTCGTAGCCTACGTGCGTTAGCGGGCATAGGTTGGCGCTAGGCCTGCGGTCCTCGGAGTTCTGGATAGATGACGCTAGTAAGTGGCCGTTCAACAATTGTGGCCCTGCTCGCACTTGTCGCAGCGTCATGTCAGTCGCAGGACAGCAAGCCCCAGCCGACTTTTGTGTCCAATGATAAGGCACTGAGAACCGCGGCGATGCCGGCGCGCGCGGCGGCGTCAACTCAAGCCCAGCGGTATTTCATCGAGTTCCGCTCCCGGTACGCCCTTACCTACGGCCATTCCTACGTGATTTTTGGACGATTGAACCAGGCCGGACGGATGGTCAACCCCGAAGTGGCGGGCCTCGCTCCGAAGTCCGGTGATCCCAATGTCTATGTTCTCGGGCATTTGGCGCCCGTGCCAGCCTCGACCGGGTGGACGGACGGCGACCTGGAAGATGCTTACCGGTCGGCAAGCTGGCGTGTATTACTTACCGAAGCCGAATATAGGAAAGTCGTCGCGAGCATACGAAGGCTGCAGGCCAGTTCTCCGCTTTGGCACGCGTCGCTCTACAACTGCAACGCATTCGTAGCGGACATCGCTAGATCCATGGGGTATAAGACCCCCGGTATCTGGCTCCGGCCGCAACAATTCATAACCAAGCTTCGGGAGATGAACGCGGGTTGAACTGCGATTGGCAAAACCCGCTTTCGCGCCCATTCGCCCGGTTAAGTGCGAAGAGAACGCGCTCTGAATGTCTACGGTCGACAACTCGGACGGTGACATCGTTGCGACGGCTTATCATCGTCCCAGATCGAGAAAAGGCTCCGGTGACGTGACGTGACCATTGCTGTAGCCTCAGTTGGCGAGATCATATGGGTGATCGGCATCGTTGCTTGGTACGTGATCCGGTATCCGTTCGAGCGCCGGGCAAGGCGCGTGCGAATTGTAGCTGGCGGCAGCTCAAGTTCCGACACCGTCGGGCTTGTATCGGCTCTCCTTGGCCTGGCGATCCTGCCTGGCTTCTATGTCGCTACCGGCATCCCCGGAGCGGCTGATCATCCGGCCAGCGTGTGGTCAGTGGCGCTCGGAACCATCATCTTCTGCTCAGCGCTGTGGATTTTTCGCTTATCCCACAAGGAACTTGGCCGTAACTGGTCGATTACGCTCGAGATTCGCGAACGGCATGAACTGGTCAGCGCCGGGCCATACGCCTTGGTCCGTCACCCTATGTACACCTCTTTCCTGCTTATGGGGCTCGGCCAGCTCTTTCTGCTGCCGAACTGGGTTGCGGGCATATCGGGTTTGATTGGTTTCGCAGTCCTTTTCCTGCTGAGAGTGGATAAGGAAGAGCGTATGATGCTGGAGAATTTAGGCTCGCAATACCGTGTCTATATGGAAAGGACCAAGCGGATATTCCCTTATCTTTATTAGAGGTCGTTTTATGCGAGGCCGAGCCCTCAAGCTTTCCGCGCCCCGGCGCCTTGTTGGCGATCTGATGAGGTTTTCGATCGGCGTGCCACGGGTCGCGGTGCAGCGTCAGATGAATCTCGGCCCACTCGTAAGGGCTAGAATGGCGCAGCAGACCAGGCCCTCGTGGACCGCTATCTTCCTGAAAGGGTATGCGCTTCTTGCCCTAGAGATGCCGGAGCTGCGGCGCGCCTATGTCAAGTTGCCTTGGCCGCAGCTTTACGAGTATCCGGCAAGCGTAGCCTCGATTGCCCACGAGCGCGAATATGATGGCGAGCCGGCCGTTCTGCTGAGCTGCATCAAGTGCCCGGAGCGCTACTCCATCACGGAACTTGAGGGATCCATCCACGCCGCTCGATCACGGCCGATCCTGGAGGTCCCGGAGTTTCGGCGTGCCTTGCGGGTGGCAGGTGCGCCCGCGCCAGTCAGGTGGCTGCTTATGTGGCTAGGGTTAAACATCGCCCGGCAAAGGGCAAATTACTTCGGTACCTTCCAACTGTCCGTCTATTCTGGTCTCGGTGCGGAATCACTCAACCCGCTGACACCACTGACCACGCTTCTAAACTACGGTCCGATCGGCAAAGACGGATCGGTGAATGTCCGCATCCACTACGATCACCGGGTCATGGATGGAGCGAACGTCGCACGAGCACTGGAGAGATTCGAACAGATTCTGAACGGCACTGTCGCCAATGAAGTGGTGCTGCTCGGTCAAAGTGTTGCCGCTCCTGCAAGAAAGAGGAACGCGACATGATTTCGCACCGTGAATTCCGGCCAGCCGTCGTCGTGATTGGCGGCTCGGGTGGAATTGGCCGGGCAATTGCGAGCGTCGCTGCACGGGAGCGCGGTGCGGTTGTGCTGGTTGCCCGCTCGCCCGAGGGTTTGGCTGCCGCGGCGGCTGAGGTTCGGGAGGGGGGTGGCGAGGCATTCACGCTCGCGTTGGATCTCGTGGCAGGCGATGCGCCAACGCGCCTAGAGGACTTTCTGTCCGCACACGGCCTGGTCTGTGATGTCCTGGTCAACAGCGCCGGCTATGGCCTGCGGGGCGCGGCGACGGCGCTGCCTATTGATGGTCAACTCGGCATCATCGATCTCAACATACATTCCCTCACAGAACTGACCCTCCATTTTCTGCCGGGAATGGTGGCGCGCCGACGGGGCGGGGTGCTCAATCTCAGTTCCGTGGCCGGGTTCGTTCCCGGGCCTTATATGGCTCTGTACTTCGCTAGCAAAGGTTTCGTGCGCTTCTTCTCAGAGGCGCTTCATCAGGAGTTGCGCCGAACCGGTGTGACGGTCACATGCCTGGCACCAGGTCCGGTGTCGACGGAGTTTCTCGCAAGGTCAGGCGCCTATCAGACGGTGCTCTTCAACATCTTGCCCAAGGTGGATCCGGAGTATGTGGCCGAACGTGCGTGGCGAGGGTTCAAATCCGGTCGTCGCCTCGTCGTACCGGGAATCTCGGCCAAGTTGGCTGCCCTTGCGGCGGCGCTCCTGCCTTCCGCAGCGATGCTGCCCCTGGTCGGCCGGCTGCAACGCGGCGGCAATGATCCATGTCCTTGCGGTTCAGGTATGAAGTTCAAGAAATGCTGCGGTACCCGCCAGATCCAGCTACGCCGGGGCCTTCGGGGAATTATCCCCTGACCGGACCAGCACGCCACCGCTCGCCATTTCAGGAGTCGCTGATGGTCTTGGTTGCGGCTCAACGAACAAACGCCTTTCCGCTTGACCTGAGGTGCAGGGCGCATGGAGTTGCTCTCGGCTGGCGAGACCAAAGCCCAACTTTCCAACCCTGGCGCCCTCCAAGTCATTGAGATTGCTTACATCTGAACCTGAGAACCAAAGATGCGAGGTTGACAGCTTTGGAGAATTGGCCAGAGAACGCCCATTCACGAGGAATAGCCGGCACGCGGTTGCCAGCTTTTCTTGAAAAGCCCGCAGTTCCGCGGGATATCGATCCTCCTGGGTCGAGGCAGAGAAAGTTGGGGCAGGGTGCGTTGGCGGAGGGAGAGTAACCGAAATCCAACCTTCTCCAGCAGAGCATGCTTGCGTTGGTGCCCTGGCCGGTCCCTCCGTCTTCCGTCCAATTCGTGCGGCTCGCTGCTTCCGGCAGCGGGCCGCTTCTTTCGCGCACGAGGCTGAAATCAGCGGCAGGTCGTCTGCTACTTTTTCTTTGTCGCCAATTGTGTCCGTCTGGACAGTATATGACGCGACGCTAATTTAATGCCAATGGCACGTTTTCTGTTGAGCCTCGTTTCGATTCTATTTTGCTGCACGCTTCTCCAAGCGCAAGCGTGGCAGCTTTTCGGCTTCAGGCAGTTTGGCTTCATATTCGAAGTTCCCCCTGGCTTTGTCCTGACGCAGCGTTCGGACCAGGGCGCGGAATTTCGGGGTGAAAACGATGCCCTTCTTACCGTGTGGGGCGCAAGGCTCGGCAAGCACAGTTTTCGCGCCGAGATCGAGCACCGCATGGTCGAGGATGAAAAGGAGGGCTGGAAACTGACCTATAGGCGCGTCACGCCGAGATGGGCCAGCTACTCGGGTATTAAGAACGAACAGATCCGATATGTCCGCGCCATTGCGGTCTGCAACGACCGTGCCGCGCTCTTTGTCATAAATTACAGCAGCGATGAAAAAATCCCGTACGATCCGATTGTGGTGCGAATGGTGCGATCCCTGAGGGCGGAAGGTTGCTGAGAACCCTTAAACAGTCCATCCATCTCAAACCCGTCATGGCGCTTTCCGCCGTTGCTTCGAATACTGATCGTCAGCCGGTCCATCGCCATGCTTCTTCACAATCATTCCTGACTACGAAGGCCAGCAGCGGGCAGCGCAATCGCGATTGGAAGCCAACTTTCGAACGAGGGGGCTGAAAGTGGCCCCTCTTTGGCCTGACAGAAACTAAGTGCCCGTAGAACCGCCGAGAGAACGACGGCGGACCCTGGAAGCGGGCCATCGACACGATCCGCTACTGCTGTCTTGATCGTGCGGACGGGAAGTAGGAATAGAATGTAGTTCGTGACACGCCCATTCGTTTTGGCAACGTCGGCGACGGGAATCGTACCTGCCTTTAGCATGGCGCCGGCGGCCTCAATATCTCCTGCACCAAGCTTCTTCCTTCGCCCACCTTTGCGACCGCGTGCCAATGCTGATCTAAGTCCTTCGATCGTTCGTTCGCGGTTCAAATCAAGGTAGTATTCAGCCATTGCGCCATGCATCTGCAAGGCGAAACGTCCATGTGCCGTTTCGCAATCGAAATGCTCGGTGAGGCTGAGAAACTTAATCTCCTGCCGTCGAAGCGTATCAATTGTGCGCATCATCTCGACGAGGGAGCGCCCAAGACGATCGAGTTTCCAAACTACAAGAACATCATCCGGTCGGAGGTAGGCGAGAGCGGATTTGTTTAACGTGCCTACGTTGGGGCCGGTCAGTTCCAACTCTACATCGCACGCCTTAGCCCTCGCGGCGGCAAGGTGAATGGCGTTCAGCATGCTGCTAACTGTAGTCAAGCTGGGATTTGGGGCCAAGGTCACCATCGGGTAAGTGGCACCTTGTTTGTCCCCGTTCGCGAAGGTCGTCTCCTCCATACGGATTTTCATCTGCGCGCAATCGGCGACATGAAGTCGCCGCCAGACGGCAATCAAATCCGCCAATGTCGGTCGGCCTCGCGATAGGCAGCTATCAACGCCGGTCTTGCCAAAAGCGGCAGGGAAGACGCTGAAACCCGCGCCGCCTCCGAAGTTGTGAGGTGGTTCTGTGTAGCGGGGTCTTGGTGCGATAGGACCACTTGCCGGAGTGATCGCTCCGCCAGCTTCGATCCCCAGTGTTGCATGACCGTATCCCGCTCAATCGAATTGGCTAGGGCGGTTCATCAGGAAAGCCCCAGCAGGGATGCACTCGGATGGATCGCAGAAGGGCTGACCATCAGCCGCCTACCAAATCCACGTCACGGCTCGTCAAAAACGGCCCGCCCCCACGGTTCCCTGGAGGACCGCATTCGAAGACAACATCCGCGCCGCCCGGCAAAATTTCATGATCAGATGCGATCCGGTCAAGGACGTGTCCGGTCGAAGGTTCGACAGTGGCGGTCGCGCCCAAACGCGCGCCATTAGTTGGTATCAATCTTATCC
Organism: Mesorhizobium sp. M1423; assembly: GCF_040317575.1. Lineage (NCBI taxonomy): Bacteria > Pseudomonadati > Pseudomonadota > Alphaproteobacteria > Hyphomicrobiales > Phyllobacteriaceae > Mesorhizobium > Mesorhizobium sp. M1423. Next base: position 32,390 of record NZ_JAMYKU010000038.1, on the reverse strand, counting down.
ATGATCAACCGCGAGGGTCGCATCTCATCGAGAAAAACCGTATTGCGCGCCGCCTGACGGCTACGACCGAAGCCAGCTGGTTCACCGGTATTCGGATTGACGTCGAACTTTGGAAAATTGCTCGAGGATATGTCCAGCCGCAGCCGGTGGCCGGCACGAAACAGATTGGCGGTTGCAAACAGCTCGATGCGAAGCCGCATGATCTCACCTGGCCTCACCAGCTCGGCTCTTTCGAATGAATGCCGGAACCGGCATCGGAAAATCCCGTCGGTCAGATTCAAGGCAAAGCCCGTCGGATAGTCCGCGCTCGGTGGATGAACGTCGATCAGCTTCGCCGTAAAATCGGTGTCAGGCGCATCGGTCGCCGCCCAGAGCTCCACTGCCACCTTGCCAAGCACTGTCAGATCGTTGACCAGCGGCTCTGTCTCGAACGAAAGGACGTCGAGGCGGGCAGAAAGCGGCAGGCCGAAATTTCGGCAGCCGAAGAACCTCTCGTCCTCCCTCTGGTCGAAGCCGCCGCCAGCGAAGATCGGTTGGCCGCTTGTCAGCGCGCCGCCTATGGTCGGGACTGGATCGGCGGGATCGAAATCATAGCTCAGCGGCGGGTCGTCGGGCGCAGGAAGGGACTTCGAGAGCCTGCCCTCGCGATGCAAGTAGTAGCTTAGCTCCTCCACATCGGGCAGCGGCCATTCTTGAGCCCTGATCCAGCGCCCGCCGTGATCGAGACGGCCCTCGGCGTTTTTCGTACCAGTGCCTCCGCCCATGACAAAAAGGCGGATCGGCTCGTTGTCGAGATCGTCCCCCGGCCCGCCCTTCAACCAGCGGTCGAACCAGCGGCGGCGAAACTCGAGCCAGCTTGCGCTCACATTGCCGCCGAGCGGAGCGTTCGGCCCGAAATCTATGTCGCCGGCAAAGGTCAGGTTGCGGTCGCCGTGCAAGCCCGCGCCCATGACCAAGGCGAGCGGCCGTTTGCCCTTGCGGGCAAGGCCAGCCAGGTTTTCGAAGGTTGTCGGGACATAGACATCGAACCAGCTCGAAATCAGGGCGATCGGAATATTGGGTATCGCGTCGTAAAAGCCGGCCGCATGAATGCCGACCTGTTGCCAGAACGCGTCAAAGCTTTCGTGGCGCCACTGTTCGAGGAGATAAGCCTCGTATTCCGGCGCCCAGCGAAGCGGCGATCGCCCCTCCGACCAAGGCATTTTGCTGAACCAGCGATGCAGGTTCTCGGCCTCGATCGCCTTTCGGGCTAACTCATCACCGGCGGCGATGGCTCTCTCCCGGGCTTCCCGGTAGGCCCAAGTCGCCTGTTTCAGCTCGAACGCGCCGCCCTGGCGGATGCCGCAGGTGAAAGCGTTCGAGAACCCGCCGGAATCGAGGATCATCGTCGCAAGTGCCGGCGGCGCGAGGCACGCCGCCGCCATTTGGGTGTGGGCGGCATAGGAAAGGCCCATGGTGCCGATCCGACCATTGCACCATGGCTGAGCCGCTGTCCACGCAAGCGTGTCATAGCCGTCCGGTCCTTCGGAGAGATATTTGACGAAGTTGCCTTCGGAGCTGTAGCGGCCTCGGCAGTCCTGATAAACGACGACATAACCATGACGCACAAAATGCTCGGCGACGGTCGCGCGCTCCATCGGCTCGCTCATACCGACTTCGAGCTCAGCGCGCGACGTCATCGCCTTGCCGTAAGGCGTTCGTTCGATGATGACGGGCGCAGGCCGGTCCAGCGCGCGGCCTTCCCTCGCGGGTCGGTAGATGTCTGTCGCGAGCCTGACCCCGTCGCGCATCGTCACCATGACGTCACGACAAAGCGCCATTTCATCAGTCACCGGCTGGAATGCCTGGCGGTCAGTCACTTGTATAATTCCCAGGCGTTCAAGAGGCGGCGTCGTTGAGATGGCAGGCGCTCTTGTGTCCGGCCGCAACCAACTTCATCCTAGGTACCTCGATCCGGCAGCGAGGCATCGTGTGCGGACATCGCGGGTGGAAGTGACATCCGTTCGGCGGCGAAAGCGGGCTGGGCAATTCACCCTTGATTGCAGCGAAGCTGCGTTTGGTGGTCTCGAGGCGTGGCACCTCGGCGAGAAGCGCCTGCGTATAGGGATGGTTGGCCCGCGCGAATATCTCCTCGGCCGGAGCCTCTTCGACGATGCGGCCGAGATACATAATCGCCACACGGTCGGAAATGTGCTCGACAACTCCGAGGTCATGGCTGATGAACAGATAGGTCAAGTTAAGTCTCTCGCGCAGATCCATGAAGAGATTCAGGATCTGCGCCTGGATGGAAACATCCAGGGCTGCCACGGCCTCATCGCAAACCAGAAACTCCGGCTGCACGGCCAATGCGCGCGCAATGCCGATACGCTGGCGCTGACCGCCGCTGAACTGATGCGGAAAGCGATGCTTCAGCGCCGGATCCAGGCCCGCACGTCGAAACTGTTCATCCACAAAGACGCCGAGACCGCCCTCCACCAGACCATGAACGCGTGGTGCCTCGCCGACAATATCGGCAGCTTTCCGGCGGGGATTGAGCGAGGCATAAGGGTTTTGGAAGATCATCTGCACGCGCAGCTTGGCCTCGCGCCGCGCGGACGACGACAGCGTCTTCAAATCCTTGCCGCGCCACGATACCGATCCACTGGTCGGCGACACGATGCCGGCGACGATCCGCCCAAGCGTGGACTTGCCGCATCCCGACTCGCCGACAAGGCCCAGAACCTCGCCCCTGCGAACGGCGAGGCTGACGCCGTCGACCGCCTGCACCCTTGCCGCTGGTTTGCCAAGTTTGAGCGAGATCGCCAGCCGGGCGGCGAAATCCGGTCGTGTGCCGAAGCTGTGGGAGATGTCGTTCAACTCGATCAGCGGCGCCGCCTCGGCAGAGCCCGCCAAGCCGTCGCCTTGAACACTTGCTGCAAGGGGTGTGGAGAAGGTCATTTGCGGAATTCCGGCAAAGGATGGACGCAGCGATGCTCGCGCATCCCCGCGGTGAACAGCGGTACCGCCTGGGCACACATGGCATCGGCGCGCGCGCAACGCGGGGCGAAAGCGCACCCTGTCGGTAGCCGCGCAACATTGGGCGTCATTCCGGGGATCTGATGCAGCCGCTCGCCACGCCGGTTACGGCTAGGAACGGAGCCGATCAACCCAGCAGTATAGGGATGCCACGGACTGCCGAGAACGTCCGACACCGACCCGGATTCGACGATACGACCCGCATACATTACAGCGATCCTGTCGGCGAGACGCGAGACGACGGCCAAATCATGGGTGATCCAGATCAGCGACGTGTTGTTCTGCGCCACGAGCTCTTGCATCTCGGCGAGGATCTGCGCCTGGATCGTCACGTCGAGTGCGGTGGTTGGCTCATCGGCAATGATGAAGTCTGGCCGGTGCAGCAGCGCGATAGCGATGACGACGCGCTGGCGCATGCCGCCGGAAAACTGATGGGGATAGGCCCGAAGCCGTTCGTCCGGGCTCGGAATCCCGACCATACCCAGCGCATCGCGCGCCCGCGCCCTGGCGTCCGCTCGCGAGACGTTTTCGTGCGCCTGTACCGCCTCAATCATCTGCGTATCGATGCGCAGGACCGGGTTCAGCGTCATCATCGGATCCTGGAAGATCATGGCCATGCGGCGGCCGCGCAGCGCTCGCATCTCCTCGCGGCTGGAGTGGGTGATGTCGCGGCCGTCAAACACTATCTGGCCGCCGACGATCGTCCCTGGCGGATCGACTAAGCCGATGATGGAGAAGCCGGTGACCGATTTTCCGGACCCGCTTTCACCAACGAGACCCAGAACCTCGCCGCGCGCGACACTGAACGAGACGCCGTCAACGGCCTTTGCCGCTCCGAAATGGGTCCGCAGATCGCGGACTTCGAGCACAGCCGCATTCATTCGCGCCCCCGCGGATTGAGCACGTCGCGGAGCCGGTCGCCGACGAGGTTGATCGCAACCACGGTAATCAGCAGCGCAACCCCAGGGTAGAAGCTGATCCAGGTCATGCCGGAGAGCATGTATTGGTAGCCGTTGGCGACCAGCAGGCCAAGGCTGGGCTCGGTGATCGGCACGCCAAGGCCCAGAAAGGACAAGGTCGCCTCCAGGGAAATGGCGCGCGCCACCTGCACCGTCGCGATCACGATCAGCGGCGGCAAGCAGTTCGGCAGCAGATGGACGAACAGAATACGCCATCGCGGAATGGCAAGCGATTCTGCGGCTTCCATGTATTCCTTGCGGCGTTCCGTCAATGCGGTGCCGCGCGCTGCACGGGCGTAGGTCGCCCATTCGACGATCACCAGGGCGAGTACGACATTGAGTATGCCCTTCCCGAGAAAGGCAAGGATCATCAACGCGACGAGAATGGACGGGAAGGAGAGTTGCAGGTCGACGATGCGCATGATCGCTGTCTCGGTGCGGCCGCCTATGTAGGCGGCGAGCAGACCGAGCGATGCGCCGAACAGCGCCGCGAAGAGCGCTGAACTGACGCCGACACCAAGGGATATGCGCAAGCCGTAGATGATGCCGGAAAGCATATCGCGGCCTTGGTCATCGGTGCCGAGCCAATAGGTCATGCCGGCCATCGACTGCGAGCCGGGAGGCAGTCGGCTATCCATGATATCCAGTTGATTGAGGTCATATGGATTTTGCGGCGCGATAAACGGTGCGAGCAGCGCCAGCAGAACGATCGCCGCCAGCAACACCAGACCGGCGACGGCCACGGGCGAACGGAAGAACGCCCGCATAAGTATCCGGAACGGGGGCTCCTCACCTCTTTCAGCGTCGGTCGGCAGTTGCGGCGGCAAGGTGTCGACACTCATGTTACGATCCCTCGCCCTGGAGCCGCACCCGAGGGTCGAGTGCGGTGTAAGTGAGGTCGACGACGAGATTGATGATGACGAAGAAGGCGACGATCGCCATCAGGTAGGCAGTGATGATCGGACGATCGAGCACGTTGATGCTGTCGATGATCAGCTTGCCCATGCCTGGCCAACTGAAGACGCTTTCGGTGACGACCGAGAAGGCGACGATCGAACCGAACTCCAGGCCGACGATGGTCACCACCGGGATCATGATGTTCTTTGAGACATGGACGCCGATGACCCGCGTCTCCTTGAGTCCCTTGGCCCGGGCGAATTTGATGTAGTCGAGCGGCAGGACTTCGGCGACACCGGCGCGTGTCAGGCGTAGAATGAGGCAGGCATCGAACAGAGCGAGATTGAACGACGGCAGGATCAGGTGGGCAAGGCCGTCTTTGGTCAGGAATGCCCATTGGACGCCGAACAATTCGGCAGTCTGCCCGCGTCCGCCGCTCGGCAGCCATCCGAGTTGCACGCCGAAAAGCATGATCAGCACCAGACCGACCCAGAACGTCGGCAGCGAGAAACCAAGAATGCTGACAGTCATGATGATGCGACTGACGATGCCATCTGGCCGCAGCCCGGCATAGAGGCCGAGCGGCACGCCCACGACGATAGCAATGAGAATCGCTGAGACGGCCAGTTCGAGCGTTGCCGGCAGGCGCTGGAGGATCACCCCGAGCGCCGGCTCATTGTAAACGTAGCTCTGGCCGAGATCGCCATGCAGCGCCGCCTGAAGGAAGCGGAGATATTGCTGCCAAAGCGGCAAATCGAGTCCAAGTGCCTGGACGACGCGCGCACGCTCGATCTGGTCCGCATCGGGCGAGATCAGAATGTCGACCGGATCGCCAATGACGTTGACCGCGATGAAGACGATGACGGTCATGGCAAACATGACCATTGCGGCCTGAAACAGACGACGCACAATGGCAGCGGTCATGACGTCCTTCCCCAGCCCGCTTGCCCGGAAGTATCGCCGGTCGTGTGCGCAAGACCCGTCACGCCGGCACCGCGATAGCCATGCCGTCGCGTTGCGGATCGGCGCCGCCACGACAAACTCCGTCCTCGATCTGGATTCCGTGAAGAGCGGCAAAAGCGTAGCTCTGCCACGAGCGCTTCACCTCGTAGCCCTTGCCCTCGATTTCGTCGGTGACATAGCGCGGAATGCGGTTGGAGACGTCGATCGTGTTCGACACCGCCACGATCCGCGGGGCGGCCACCGCTTCCGGCATGCTCATGCCGAAATCAATGATGTTCATCAGGCCCTGGGCCATGGATGGCGCGATATAGCTGCCGCCCGGCGCTCCCATCACAATTACCGGCCGGTCATCCTTGAAGACAATGGTGGGTGCCGCTGAGCTGGCTCGCCGTTTGCCAGGGGCCAGCGATCCTGCCCTGCCCGGCCTCGGATCGAAGCGACTCATCGTTCCGTTATACATGAAACCCAAGCCGTCGGTGATCGCTCCCGACGGACTGCCCAGCGTGTGGGTCAAGGCGACGGCATTGCCTTCCCGGTCGATCACCGAGATATGCGTCGTCTCGCGCGGCGATCGGTCGTCCACTCGCTGGACTTCGGCCCGAACCCCAGCCTTGATCTCGTCGGCCATTTGACCGCAATACTCCCGGGACAAAAGACGCCCGACCGGCACATCGACATAGGCTGGATCGCCGAGGTGTCGATCTTTGTCGATGGTCATGCGTTTCATCGCCTCTGCCAGTACGATGACATGCTCGGTGCTGCCGTGGCCCAGGGCACCGATGTCAAAATGCTCAAGGGTATGGAGCAGTTGCAGCATGGATATGCCGCTGGCGGGCGGTGGGCTGGTCGCGATATCGTAGCCGCGATACTCCCCCCAGAGTGGCTCGGCGGTAGAGAGCTGATAGTTGGCCAGGTCGTCTTTCTCGATCAGGCCTCCATTCGCGGCCATGTCGGCCGCGATTTCGTCGGCGATCTCGCCCTTGTAGAAGATATCAGGGCCAGCTGCAGCGATGCGCTCCAACGTATGCGCGAGGTCGGCGTTGACGACTATGTCGCCCGGCAGCTTCACCGTGCCGTCGGCGCGGAAATAGATGGCGCGTCCGGTCTTGCTGAAACCGAGCTTGTCGAGGGTCCGCACTTCACCGGTATCGACTCCGTCCTGCGCCCAATACCAATGGACATGCGGACGTACCATGAAACCTCGCCTCGCCTGCCCGGCCGCGGGTGCGATGACGTCGGCCCAATCGAAGGTGCCGTATCTCGCCAGCGCCTCGGCGTAACCCTTGACGCTGCCGGGGGTGCAGACGGCGAGATAGCCGACCTCGCTGATGCCGCCTTCCAGCAGAAAAGCGAAACCGTCGCGCGATTGGCCGACCAGCAGTTCGCTCCACATATCCGGGGAGGCCTTGAGCGGCGCCCTTGCATAGAACTCGAGCACCTCGTGCACGCCGCGCCGTGGCATATAGACCTGCATAGAGCCAAAGCCCCCAAGGCCGGACATTTGTGGATCCACGACGCCCTGCAAGAAAGCGCAGGCAATCGCCGCATCGACGGCGTTGCCGCCGCGCTTGAGCACGAGGGCGCCTGCCTCCACCGCTTCGGGCTGTGGCGCAACGATCATTGCATTCATCACGACGCGTTCCGTCGTTGCTTGAGTTCTTCTGCGAGGAAATCCTGGACGGGATCAAGAACCTCCAATCGGTCGTGGGAGACCCCCGGCAGCAAATCGAAGCGGACGCGCACGCCCACTTGCTCGAACGATTGACACAATGCCCTGAGGCGTTCCGGCCTCGTGCGGCCGGCATCGTTGGCTCCAGGCAGCCAGTGGGTCCCGCCTTCAAGATGCGTGATTTCCCAAGTCTCCAGATCAGCGTCGCCGACAATCATCTGGACAGGCACCTTGGCCAGTACCGCGGCGTTGAAGGTGATACCGAACTTCTCTGGAAGATCGCGAATGCCTACCCACCAGTCCCGGGTCGGGTCGAGCAGGGTCACCGAGCCGGGCGCGCCGATCGAAGCCGCCCACAGCCGATCCGGATGCAGAATGGCGAAACGATGCGTGAAATGCCCGCCGCCGGAAAAGCCGAACATGGCGAAATGGCTCCAGTCCTGACGGTATTTGGCACTGACTTCCTCGACGATGGCGAGCAGCGCTTGATCGTAACGGATGTCGCCTTCCAGCATGTATTTGTAACCGCTGCGGGCACCATCGCCCAGAACGCCCATTGGAAACACCGGGCACAAAATGGCGCAGTCATTCCAGCGCCCGAACTCGGCGAAACCGTCTCGGAAGTCCAGGAAGGAGGTTCGGCCAGTGCCGTGCATGGCAACCAGCAGATCGACCTTGGCGCCGTCTCCGACCGAGCGCGGTACATAGAGGCAATAGTGAAAGCGCGGATCTGATTTGGAAGCAAAGATTGCGGTCGCGCCAAGATCATAGATAGCGCGACCGGGATCCGCAACGAACCCAGTGGTAGTGCTCGTCAAGTCGACAACTCCTCAGGCAGTCTTGGCGTTCATGGCCAGCGTGTACTGATCGGCCCGCGTCGTGAACTGAATATCCTTGCGGGCAGCCACCACGAGAACCTCGTGGTGCATCGGGATCAGGGCGACATCGTTGAAGACAATGTCGCTGATTTCCGACAGCATCTTTTCGCGCTTGGCATCATCGAGCGTCCGCTTGGCCACGGCGAGCTTGGCATCGACGTCGGGATTGGAGTAGCGGCCCGAATTGGCGATGCCCAGACCAGCGTCGGAATTCTGCGTCGCGATCAGCGCCGTCAGCGGGTTCGAAGTCTCGCCTGTGTTTACGCCCCAAGAATCCAGATTGAAGCTGAACGTATGCGCATCCGCTTTGTCGGCATAAACCGACCAGGGCATGACGTCGACGCTGACCTTCAAGCCGATGCGGGTGAGCATCTGGGCCACCACCTGCACGATCTTGGAGTCGTTGACGATGCGGTCGTTGGGTCCGTGGATCGTCAAGCCGAATCCATCTGGATAACCGGCCTCGGCGAGCAACGCCTTGGCATTCTGGGCATCGAACGGAATGGGCTTGATAGCAGCTGAAGTGCCCGGCGCGCCGACCGGCAGGAATTGCGAGGCAACGACAGCATTGCCCTGCATCAGGCGTTCAACGATGGCTTTACGATCGATGGCCATGGACAGCGCGCGTCGCACGCGCAGATCCTTCAGCGGGTTGCGGTCGAGTGGCTTGCCGTCCTTGTCGGTGATGAAGGGCGACACGTCCCTGAACGTGTCCAACGAGAAGAAGACGACCCGGCTCGAGACACCACGGACGACATGAAACCGCTCGTCCTTTTCGACGCGCGCAATGCCTTCATAGGGCACCTGCTCAACAAGATCGAGGTCGCCGGCAAGCAGGTTCGCAAGCCGCGCGCCGGCATCGGTGACGATGCGAAGCTCGACCTCTGGCAGAGCAGGCTTCGCGCCCCAGTAGTTAGGATTGGCGGAGAGTGCGACACGGTTACCGGGAACATATTCCTTCAGCACATAGGGACCCGTGCCGATCGAGGCGGTGCCGTTGTTGAACTGGTCGCTCGTCGCATCCTTGAACTTAGCGCGGATGATGCGAATGCGGCTGAGCGAATTGGACAGCAGGGGCTCCGGCTGCTTCGTCTCGATGACAAGCTTGCCGGCTTGAGGTGAGGTGATTGACTTGATATTGCGCGTATAGGTCCGGAAGGAGGCCGTGCTTTCGATCGTGTTGGCTCGGTCAAAGGAGACAGTGATGTCGTCCACCGTCAGCGGTTCGCCGTCGCTGAAGCGCACGTCAGGCCGGAGTTCGAATTCCCAATGGGTGTCGTCGATCACGCGCCAGGCCGTCGCAAGCCCCGGTCTGGAGACTGATTTTTCGTCGTTTGTGACGAGCGTATCGTAAATATGTGTGGCAAGCGCATTGTTCGGAGCATTGCTCTTCAGATGCGGATCCAAGGTCGTCGGCGGAGCGGCCATGCCGATCCGCAACTGGCCGCTTGCAGCCGCGTGGGCAAGCCCTCTCCAACTGGTGCTTTGCAAAATAGCGGCACTGCCGAGCGCCCATCGCATCAGCGCACGCCGTGAAATTGTCCGGCTGATCATTCTCGTTTTTCTCCGTGTCCACTCTGGATAGTTCAGTCCGGAGGAGTTCTTTTTGCCGCCGCTTGCCATCGTCGTGCCCTCTTAAATTGGACCCGTTAATGGTGCCGGCCTCCTTCCATTGACCAGGCAGTTGAAAAACAAGGCCCTGCTCTTGTCAATACAGATAAACCGCTGTTTCACTAGACGAAACAAAATCGATAGCTTATATGGGTATGTGATGTTTTTGGGGGTTGATCGAAGACATGACCGTTCAAGTAGAGACCCGATACACGGTGGATTCCGTCGATCGCGCCATCAGCCTGTTACAGACCGTCGCGGGCGAGGCAGACCTTGGTGTTTCCGAAATCGCGCGGCGTTCTGGCGACAGCAAGGCGCGTGCGTTCCGGCTTTTGCAGACACTGGTGCGGCGCGGCTTGCTGGCGCGCTCGACAGACGGAAAGGGTTATCGCCTCGGCCTCGCCGCACTGATGCTAGGGCATGCCGCCAGCGAACAGATGGACCTGATCCGCATCGCAACACCTGTGTTGGAAGAACTCGGCCGCGAGATCGGCGAGACCACGCAACTGCGAATCCGCGATGACCAGGAAAGCCTCTGCGTCGCCAAATGGGAACCGAAGCGGGATCTTCGGGTTAACGCGATTGTAGGCCGGCGGCGTCCACTGCATGCAGGTTCGAGCAAGGCATTCTTGGCCCATATTGAAGATGACGAGCGCGAAGCCATTCTTGCCAGCCCCCTGAAGCGCTTCACCAAGAAAACCGTGACCGATCCCCAGCTTCTGCGGACCGGGCTTGAGCAGATTCGCAAGTCAAAATTTTTTGTCAGTCACGGCGAGATCAATGACGATCTGATTTCGATCACCGCGCCTGTGTTCGCTTCCCCTGGCAAGATAGTCGCAGCACTGAACATCGCTGCCCCGGAAAACCGCGTACCAGAAGAACGCATATGCGAACTCGGTGAAATGGTGGCCAAAGCCGCCCAGCGAATTTCTGCCGCTCTCGGTTTCCGCTCACCGGTTATGAAATGATGCAGCGGGCGCCCTCGGCAAAGGCCCGGTTGGGATCGAGAATCTCCTGGCTATGGCGCTCGCCTACTCGCAGGCGGAGGCGGCCCATCCAGGAGGAGGACTAGTTTTTAATGCAAGCTGAGTCTCTTCAAAAAGGGGTCTATGAACCTGTGTGGACCTAAAGGTACGCGGCTAGTTTGGGGCCGCGAGCAGACGGGTCAGCTTCTAGGATGAAGTCATCAGCAAGCGGACGTTCCGCTGGCGACCCTCGTTGCGGACCCAAGCAGCACAAACTATTGGCGGAGCTCAAAACTCGCAGTCTTGCATCGGTTGCTCGCCAGCAGTGCCGATCAGATGTCTTTATCGAGCGCAAAACGCTCGCAACGCTCGCCGTCGGACTCATTGATGAAGCTCTCGATATGGTTGAAACCGAGCTTCGCAATATCCGCAGCGAGGGGAAATTGCGCGCCGCCGCCTTGGCCGTCACCTGTTCAACCGCCAGAGTCAAAGGCGTGGCGCAGGACTTCTATCTTCACTCTTCGTGCGCCATCTGTCACCGTCGCAATCCAACGTGGTAGTGCGGCCTAGCGCGTCCGTCTCTGTGGCAGATGAGGGTAGTTCCATGAACTATAACGATATCGACCTCAATCTATTGCGAGTCTTTAACGTGATGATGCGTGAAAGGAGCGTGACGCGCGCGGCTATCGAATTAGGCAGAACACAATCAGCTGTAAGCCACTCCCTATCGAAGCTTCGGTATCTATTGCAGGACGAATTGTTCACCAGAGATGGGGGCGAGATGCGGCCAACTCCTCGGGCAGTTGAGCTGTTGTCAGATATTTCTGCCCCGCTTGCAACGATCCGCGCATCGATCGATCGGCATCAGTTATTCAATCCAGCAACGACCCGACGTAATTTTCGCGTTGGACTTACAGATTATCATGCCATGGTTTTCATCCCAGGCCTCATTCGAGAATTTTCTAGGCAAGCTCCTGGCGCGACGCTGAACGTCATTCCCGCAAACGGACCTGAAATCGGTTCATCGGTCTATTTGAGACAAGTCGACTGTGCGCTGACGGGAGCAGCGATACGCGACGACCCAGGTCTCTTGAAGGTGGAGCTTGGCCAGGACCGATTGTTTTGCGCGGTGTGGAGTGGAAGCAAGATTGCCAGAAACGCAATGACATTGGAAACGTATTTGGCCAGTTCTCACCTCCAGATTTCCGCAGATGGCCTGGCAGAAGGCCTCGCGGATGCCGCCCTCAAACAGATGGGTCTTCGTCGCAAAGTCGTTGCGACCATCTCGAATTATCTGGTGCTGCCCTGGGCGCTTCGCGGCACTGAACTGATTACCCATTGCGGTGATGCCATCCTGCAAATGCTGGAGGAGAGGAGTGAGGTGACGTTGGTCCCGCCACCCCTTCCCATATCGAATGTGAATGCCTGGCTTATTGTTCACCGCCAGATGGCGAATGACCCGGGGACCAAGTGGCTCCGGGAAATCATCGTGGGCATCGACAACGAGTCGCGGACCAAGAGACACCAAGGGTCGACCGTCGGAGCACCGGGGTCGGCCGCAAAATAGGTCGCGCGCGCTGTCGTCTGTTTTACCACTCAAGCGCCTTTTCATCTGCGAGGAGTGCTTCGCAATTATGCGCGACGCTCATTTTCATCATGAGAACAATCGATTTGACGAATACTTAGCCTGGAGAGCACATTCCTTTCAAACAAAAACAGGGGAATTCCGAAATGAGATCAACGTTCAAGGGCCTTCTTGGCCTCGCTATCGCGTGCACCGCCTCCTCGGCGTGGTCCGCAACCCTCGACAATGTCAAGAAAAAAGGCGTGCTGACATGTGGCACGAATTCGGCCACCGCCGGCTTCAGTCTTCCCGACAATGAAGGCAAATGGACCGGATTTGTGGTCGACTATTGTCGCGCCGTGGCCGCTGCCGTGCTTGGGGATGCGCAAAAGGCCAAGTTCATCCCATTGACGCCAAAGGATCGCTTCACCGCCTTGCAGTCGGGAGAGATCGACATTCTCGCGCATAACGCAACTTGGACATCGTCCCGCGATACGTCGCTAGGCATACTGTTTGCAGGCACGTATTTCTATGATGGCCAGGGATTCATGGTGCGCAAGGCGGACAACATCACGTCAGCCAAGGGGCTCGAGGGCGCATCGATTTGCGTCACCCAGGGCACCACGACCGAGTTGAACCTTGCCGACTATTTTCGCTCGCAGTCGATCAAGTACACCACGGTTGGTTTCGCCGACGAGGAAGCTGTCGTGAAGGCTTACGAGGAGGGGCGTTGCGACGTCCTGTCGGCGGACACCTCTACCTTGAACGCATCGCGGCTTCGCATGGCCAAGCCGGACGACAGCATCGTTCTTCCCGAACTGATCTCCAAGGAGCCGCTTGGCCCGGCAGTGCGGCAGGGTGACGACCAGTGGTTCAATGTGGCGAAGTGGACGCTTTACGTCATGGTGGCCTCCGAAGAATACGGGGTCACCTCCAAAAACGTTGATGCGATGAAGTCGTCGGACAATCCCAGCATCCGCCGTCTGCTTGGACTGGAAGGCAGCATCGGCAAGGACATCGGGCTCGGCGACGACTGGCCGGTCGAGGTGATCAAACAGGTCGGTAACTACGGCGAAGTGTTTGATCGGAATGTCGGCAAGGACTCCCCGCTGAAAATGGAGCGTGGCATGAACGCGCTCTGGAACAAAGGCGGCGTTCAGTACGCTCCGCCGATCCGCTAGGCAAAGCATGGTTGCAAGGTGCTGGCGCATTGCCACCAGCGCCTTGCACGGATCTCGATAGGAACAGGCCATGTCCGATTTGTCGCTTCCCGCGCCACCGCGCAGGAGCCTTTCGCTGCACGACACGAAAGTGCGCGGCGTCTTCTACCAGCTCTTGCTTGCTGGCTGCCTGCTGGCCGTGGCCCTGGGCATCGGCATGCAGACCGCATCGAATATGCGGGTTCGGGGGATTCCGCTCTCATTCGATTTTTGGAATGAGTCTGCTAGCTTCGACATCAATCAAACCCTGATACCGTACGATGCACTTTCCACTTACGGTCAGGCCTTCTGGGTGGGAGTGGTCAACACCCTCTACGTCAGCGTCCTCGCAATCTTGTTGGCGACCTTGCTTGGCTTCGTCATTGGCGTTGCTCGCCTGTCCCCGAACTGGATCGTTTCGAGGGTGGCGACCGCCTATGTCGAGCTTGTGCGCAACGTCCCGTTGTTGCTGCAGCTGCTGTTCTGGTACAACGCCGTCCTCAAGCCGTTGCCCTCCCCGAAGGCGTCCATCGCCATTCCCGGCGGCATCTACCTCAACAATCGCGGCCTCATCATTCCGGAGATTCATTTGCATCCGGGAGCGGGGCTGGTGGGCCTGGCATTCGTGGCGGCCATTTCCTGCTGCGTTGCATTCTGGTTTCGCGCCAGGAGCGTCCAGAGACGGACGGGCAAGCAGCTGCCGGTGCTTCTGGTCAGTCTGGCGACCTTGATAGGATTTCCGCTGGTCGTGTTCTTGGCGGCTGGCGAGCCGGTCTCGTTCGTCGCGCCGCAGCTACGGGGTTTCAATTTTCAAGGCGGGCATCAGCTCTATCCGGAGTTTGCCGCTCTCCTGATCGGTCTGTCGGTCTACACCGGTTCATACATCGCCGAGATCGTCCGAGGTGGAATCCAGGCAGTGGCAATGGGCCAGACCCAGGCTGCGTATGCGCTGGGGCTGGCGCCGGGCAAGACGCTTCGTCTGGTCGTCGTTCCCCAGGCGCTGCGCATCATCATACCCCCTTTGACAAGCCAGTATCTCAATCTCATCAAGAACTCGTCGCTTGCAGTGTTCATCGGCTATCCCGACCTCGTTCAGATCTTTGCAGGCACCGTGCTCAATCAGACCGGCGCGGCCGTCCAGGTCATGGCGATTACCCTGTCCGTCTATCTCGTTATCTCCCTTTCCACCTCGTTGGCCATGAACGCGTGTAACCGACATTTTGCGATCGTCGAGAGGTGATGCATGAGTGATCATTCCATGCATTCGCCAGTTGTCAGCAGCGCTCTCATACCGGCGATGGCGCTCCCCGCGGACATTCGCCCGGGTCCGGTGACCTGGATGAAGAAGAATCTGTTCTCGACGCCTTCCTCATGCGCGTTGACGATATGCTTTGTCCTGCTTGCCGTGTGGCTGCTGCAGCATTTTCTGAGCTTTGCGATCTTCAACGCTGTGTGGAGCGGCGGCCGCGACTCTTGCCGTGCGAACGGTGAAGGAGCTTGCTGGCCCTTCATCGCCGAGAAGTTCGACTATCTGCGATACGGCGCGTACCCGGTTTCCGAACGGTGGCGCGTGGACCTCGCAGAGGCTCTCGCCGCCATCCTGATCGTCTGGTTCCTGTGGACGAAGGCTCCGCGGCGCAAAGTGGCGGCATTGCTATTCTTCCTTGTCTACCCCGTTGCCGCGTTCGTTCTGGTGCGCGGCGTGGCTTTCCTGAATTTGCCCGTCATCGATACGACGCTCTGGGGCGGTCTCTTGATCACGCTACTGATGTCGATTGTCGGCATCGTGTTCTCGCTTCCGATCGGGGTCATCCTGGCGCTCGGGCGCAGGTCGGAACTGCCTTTCGTCAAGGCGGTTTGCGTCACATTCATCGAGGTCGTCCGGGGCGTGCCGTTCATCACGGTGCTGTTCATGGCGAACTTCATGATGCCGCTGTTCGTGCCGGACTATCTGACGCCGGATCGACTTCTCCGCCCGCTCATTGCGATAGCGTTGTTCTCGTCCGCCTATATGGCCGAGGTTGTGAGGGCCGGCCTTCAGGCGATCCCGAAGGGTCAATACGAAGCGGCGAACGCGCTCGGGATCAGCTACTTCAGCATGATGCGGTTGATCGTCCTTCCCCAGGCGTTGACGATCGTCATACCGAGCATCGTCTCCACCTTCATCGGCCTGTTCAAGGACACGACGCTCGTCGCCATCGTTGGCATCGCAGACTTCTTGAGGGCCGTCGAAACGGCGCGGGTGGATCCGAGTTGGGCAGGCCCGACGATCTCCTCGACCGGCTACCTCTTTGCGGGGCTGGTCTACTGGGGCTTTTGCTTCGGCATGTCCCGTTACTCGCAATCGATGGAGCGCCAACTGGCGCGCGGCCACAAATCCTAGGAAGCGACGATGATGTCTCAAGCAATGTACACAGCGACCAAGGGAACGCCCTACAACCAGGCGATGGCCGTTGAGCTGCGTGATGTCAACAAATGGTTCGGCTCATTTCATGCTCTCAAGAACATCAACCTCTCGGTGCCGCGCGGTCAACGCATTGTCGTCTGTGGCCCCTCCGGGTCGGGCAAATCGACGATGATCCGCTGCATCAACCATCTCGAGCAGCATCAGTCGGGCGAGGTCATCGTCAACGGCAAGGCGCTGACCGAGGATCTGCGCAAGATCGACGAAGTCCGCAGCAATGTCGGGATGGTTTTTCAACACTTCAATCTGTTTCCCCATCTCACTGTGCTTGAGAATTGCGCGCTTGCGCCGGTGTGGGTGAGGAAGATGCCGCAGACGGCGGCTGAGGAATTGGCGCGTCATTATCTGGAGCACGTCAGAATTGCCGAGAAGGCGGACAGCTACCCAGGGCAGTTGTCGGGTGGCCAGCAGCAACGCGCTGCAATCGCCCGGGCTCTCTGCATGAACCCAAAGATCATGCTTTTCGACGAGCCGACCTCTGCACTCGATCCGGAGATGGTCAAGGAGGTTCTCGATACGATGGTGTCGCTCGCCGGCGAAGGCATGACGATGCTGTGCGTGACGCATGAGATGGGCTTCGCGCGCGAGGTGGCCGACCGCGTGGTGTTCATGGACCGCGGGGAGATCGTCGAGACGAACACGCCCCATCAGTTCTTCACCAACTCCCGATCGGAGCGGGCGCGGCAGTTTCTGGCGCAGATCCTCAAATAGAGACGTCCGCAGCGGCAAGGCGGCCGCAACCGTGGCACAGATTCCTGGTGATAAGCAAATGGCTTGTGCAGACACGCCCAAATCAGCAGTTGGGCAAAGAAATATCGCGGAGGTCGATTTCGACCAGATCCACGACCGCCAGCAATTCGGGTCCGTCAAATGGGCCAACCAATGGGATGAGTTCTCGCCACGGGTCGAGGGAGAAGACCTGCTCTCCCTATGGACGGCGGATATGGATTTCCGTGCCCCGGAAACGGTCATCGCGCGGCTGCGCGAAGCCGCGGACCACGGCATTTATGGCTACACACGCCGCGATCCGCGCCACTATGAGATCGTGCAATCGTGGTTCGCGCACCGGCACAACTGGTCGCCGAAACTGGAGACCTTGCTTCCCGCGCCGGCGATCATGCCGTCGGTGGCTGCGATACTGCGAACCTTCACCAAGCCCGGTGACGGCGTCATCGTGCAGTCGCCCGTGTACTCGCCCTATTTCGAAGTGGTTCAGGGAAACGGGCGGGTTCTGCTTACGAACCGGCTGAGGCTGCAGAACAACAGATATGAGCTCGATCTGGAGGATTTCGAGAAACTGGCGGGCGGCGCCAAGGTGTTCCTGCTCTGCAATCCTCACAACCCTGCCGGAATGGCCTGGACACGCGAAGAATTGGCGGCGCTGAACGACATTTGTGAGCGCCATGGGATCTTGGTCATATCCGACGACATTCACTGCGACATCAGGCTGTCGGATCGTTCCCACATCGTCTTCTCCTCCATCTCGGACGATGCCGCGGACAAGTCGTTCATCTGCACCGCCCCGACGAAGACTTTCAACCTCGCCGGGGTTCCTTCGGCAACCATTTCGGTCGCCAACAGAAAGCGCCGCGAGACGCTTCTCGCCGCAATGCAGGCGTCATTCATGGTGAACGCGAATTTTTTCGGCCGACTAGCATTGGAGGTTGCCTACAGCACCGGCGCGCCATGGCTCGACCAACTCACAGGCTACGTCGCCAGCAACATTGATCTGGTTTGCGAATTCGCCGGCGAATACCTTCCAGGCATTACGCCCATGCGGCCCGACGCATCGTTTCTGGTGTGGTTGGATGCGCGCGCGCTCGATCGCAGAGTGGGTGGAATTCAGAAGTTCTTCGTCGATCGGGCGGGTGTCAATCTGTACGACGGGCGCGTGTATGGGCCTGGCGGCGAAGGCTTTATTCGTCTGAATGTCGGCTGCCCGCGTCATCTGTTGCGCCGAGGGCTGGAGCGCATGTCCAGCGCGCTGGCATCCATGTGATCGACCGGAAACAGGCCAGGATACGCCGAATGCGAATTGCCGTCACTCTGCTTGCCGGGCCTGCTCAAGCAGGTTGTCGCGGCGGAAGCGCAGCATGTCGACGCGCATATCATAGCTTGCTTCGACGACACGGGTCTCGACGCGGCGAGGGCGATCGCCACCAAGCCGGTTATTGGCATCGGTGAGGCCTCGTTCCATGCCGTCAGCCTTGTCGCCCACAGCTTCTGTGTCGTGACCACTTTGTCACGCTCTGTGCCGCTCATTGAAGACAACATTCGGCGCTACGGCTTCTCCCATCGCTGCCGCCGGGTGTTTGCTTCCGACATTCCGGTCCTTGAGCTGGAGAGGCCTGAGAGTGGTGCGTCCGAACGGATCTCGGAGTTCATACGCGAAGGCATCAGGCTGGGGGCGGAGGGGATTGCGCTGGGTTGCGCCGGTATAGCCGAGTTCGCATCCGCTCTCCAGCGCAAGCACGATATTCCCGTGGTGGACGGAGTCGGCGCCGCGGTCGGTCTTGCGGAGACCCTGATACGTTGCGGCCTCGAGCCCTCCAAACGTGGTGTATGGGCAAGGGGCTGGACAGGTTTGAATGATACAGAGCGGCCCCTCGCAAGGAGGGCGTCCAACCGCAGTCAATCGAGTGCGTCCAACTGTGGTCAGTCGTTTAGCATATCCACGCCGAAGCGCTCCCCCCTTCCTTTCTGCTGCCGAACGGACGCGTACGCCGAGGTGTCGCCGCCCAAAACATCATTCTCTTTAGCGAGAATTTAGGGGCCGATTGCAGGTCGAGCAAGAAAGCTCCGTGGTGCGGTGAGTGGGTCGCTCAGGCGACGTCAGCTTTTGAAAGTTGGCCAACGCAATTTGGACGACCGAAATTGGGCGCTTTGCTGACCGACAGTTATGGGGCCGTCACCTGACGGGCGGGTCCGGGAACATGTGTCGAGAAGCGGCCGTTCCGTCATCGACCCAGGGCGGACATTCTCAGCTCGTTGACCGATTGTCTGCAACAGAGCGGAAGTACCACCCTGGGAAATGTCGCCTCAGTCGAGGCTGGCAGGCGACGAGAACGGCTGATTGGCATCGACCACGAAGATGGCCAGCTCATCTAGATCGGTTGTGCCGGCGCTGAACACCTCCATCGGCGTGTTGGCCCCGTGTCCGATCATGGCGGTGCCAGCTTCAGCATAGGTCACTCCGCGGGGCGTTCTCTGGCCGACCTTGCCGGCCAGCACATAGAAGGCCTCCGGTCCCGGATGCGTATGGATCTTCGTCTTGACGCCGGGCGCTCCACCGGCGCGGTTGACGCGCAGCAAATACTCGCTTGCGCTGATCGGAGGGATCGGTCCGATCTCGATGACCTTGGTTCCGCCGGTCGTAGAGCCATCCTTCGGTCCAAGCGTGAACAGCCAGACCTTGCCTGCGATCTCCGCCGCGAGCGAGGTCGGGCCCGCCGCGCTTTGGGCCTGCGCCAGCGTGGGCAGATTATCCAGCCGCCAGTACAACGGTCCGGAGGGCAGTTCCTTCACCTTTTTCTCAACCACTGGCTCGACGGCGAATTTGCTGTCTGCGGGCATTGAGGCTGACGTCATCAGCCCGAAAGCACACAATGAGAACATAAGCAGGCCAATACTGCGGGCGCTGAGGGATTTGCAAAATACTAGCTACTTTTCCTTACTCGTCGGCGACGCTCTCAACGTCACTATGCGGCTCTAGGATCGATGTTCTGGTTCATCCGGAAGATGTTGTCGGGGTCATAGCGCCGCTTTACCCGTTGAAGACGTCCGTAAGTCTCCGAGCCAAACGCATCGCGGACGAGGTCGGGGTCTTCGCCGTGGCCTGGGAAGTTGAGATAGAGCCGGCCGGTCGAGTGTCGCTGCATATGCTGCCAGAAGTTGCGCACCCAGCCGACATTCGCGTCGTCGTCCGAAGCGCTCGACCAGATCGCGTCGAGGCTCAGCATTTAGGGCATGGACCGGTCGCCGAAGGCGGTCGCGTCCTCCGCCACGCGCTGCATGTCGCCGCTGAATTTCCAGATCGAGGCGAAGGTCATCTCGGACGGACGTTCTGCCATGCCCCGCGTGATGTCCGCGATGACGCCGTCGTCGAGGCGGGAGAGATAGGTCGACTTCCAGTAGCAGCGGTCACGCCCCTTCGGAAACAGCGCGTCGTACAGTGACTGAATGGTGCGATAGGGCATGCGGCCGCTGAAATCGACCAGCGGTTCGCCAAAACTGCGTAGCGGCGCAACGATTCGTTCGCCTTCATCCGCCGGCCCGTCATACACATGCGCAAGCGACACTACGCGCCGGCCGCGCGCGTGCTCGGGGAGAGAAGGATCGTCAGGGAGGGTCGAGAATTCGGCGAGTCCGCTCAGCCGATCCGGCGCCGTTTCCATAAAGTCGCGCCAGCGCACTATGACTTCATTCGCGCGTCCCTCGGGATAGGCGGGGCTGCAGAACATCAGTTCAGATTCGATCGGGTGCAGCTTGAACTCGAAGCTCACCACGACACCGAAGTTGCCGCCGCCGCCGCAGAGCGCCCAGAGAAGATCGCGGTTTTCCGTCTCGTCGGTACGGATCAGCCTGCCCTCGGCGGTGACGACATCGGCCGCGACAAGATTGTCGACGCAGAGGCCGTGAGTGCCGCGCAGCCACCCAATGCCGCCGGACAATGTCAGGCCGGCAACACCGGTCGCGGAGATGAGGCCCCCCGGCGTGGCACGGCCGAAAGGCGTTGTAGCGGCGTCGACATCCGCCCAAGTCGCACCGCCACCTACGATGGCACGGTCCAGGCCGGGGTCACGCACGGCGTGGCTGGGGACCAGCGGATGCGGCCCTACGTCGTTGCGCGCAGCACCGACCGGTTTCGCGCGGCGAACAGAGTCTGGGTGCATCCCGACCACACCCTCGCCGACTGTCCGCATCCTGATATCGTCTGCATCCCGGATTTCTTCGTCAATCCGGGCGGGAGCGTCGCCGGGCAGTATGAGCCTGAAGCGCGCTGGCTGAAGCGCGTGCATGAGAAAGGCGCGCTGCTCGCGAGCGCCTGCTCAGGCGCGGTGCTGCTGGGCGAAGCCGGGCTTCTCGCTAATCGCGAGGCGACAATCCACTGGGGCTATGTCGACACGCTGACGAACAACTATCCCGGTGTAAAGGTAAAGGTGGATCGGTCGCTGGTGCTGAGTGGCGAGGCGCAGCGCATAGTGATGGCAGGAGGTGGATCAAGTTGGCAGGATCTGGCGCTCTATCTGATCGCGCGCTTCGTCGGACTTCGTGAGGCGATCGAGGTGGCCAGGGTCTACATGCTGCAATGGCATGACCTCGGCCAGCAGCCCTTCGCCACACTGGCCCGCTCGCGGCAGACCAGTGACGCAGTAATCAAGCAAAGTCAGCAATGGGCGGAATCGAATTTCCGCAAGGCGGCACCCGTCGCCGTTATGGCGCGCCTGTCAGGCTTGCCCGAACGCTCCTTCGCGCGTCGTTTCGCCAAGGCGACGGGCATGAAGGCATTGGACTATCTTCACGCGCTGCGGCTCGAAGAAGCCAAGTGGCTGCTGGAAACGAGCGACGACGCCGTCGAAGCGATCGCCAATGAAGTCGGCTACGAGGACACGAGTTTCTTCGGGCGCCTGTTCCGCCGCAAGGTGGGTATTACACCGATGCAATATCGCTTGCGCTTCGGGTCGCTGCGCCGGGCGGTCCAAAAGGAATGACGGTTACGCGCATGGTCCTCAAATATAAGCCGTTTCGATTGCCTCGAATGTCGCTGGGGGCCAACAGAGACTGAGATACGTTCCGTTCAAGGTGCTTCACCGTCCTTGACATGTGCGTACCGGATACTGCCGGCGAAGCGCTGGATTTGGTCGCAGTCGTATCTACCAATGGCCCCTTCAACGTATTTGGCACAAAAAGTGCCGTTCGGGATCATCCGCCAAGCGACACGTTGGTGTCATGGTGAATATCCGCTTCTGGGTAGTCGGCAAAACATCTCTGAAGACCGACATCGGGCGCAAAGCCGCCAAGCAGCATTGGGGACGATAGGAAGCGGTGTCACTTTGCAGTTAATTATGAGAATTTCTTGTCAATGATTTCAGTTTGTTAGCTGTGCACTAAAGTTGAGAACGTGCACTTAATTTGATAATCATGCCAGGCCATTGGCATTTAATCTGAGAAGCAGCCTCCACAACTAACGGGATCGAATTTCTGGAAAACGGTGTATAAATGCGATTGCAGTTAAATTTAGAATCCGAGCTGCCCCATTCTCGCAATTAACTGCCAAACCCAACCGAAACGGCCGCATTCTCATCATTAACTGCAAAGAACCTCCTCTCAAATGCAGTTAATTTGAGAATCCGGCCGCCAATATTCTCACAATTAAATGCCAAACCGGCATCAAATCGGCGCGTTCCTACAATTAAGTACCAAGCGACAGCCGGCACCGCCCTTCGCCAAAAAGGCATACAACCGCTCTGAAGCCCGGTCGGATGGGACTCGGTTGCCTGATGCACGACCATTTTTTGCATCGCCCACAGTTAAGAGCGCACAACCAGCGGCACGAGGCCCTCGTGTCGCTCGTCGAGATAGCAGACGATCCGGTCGCCGACGCGCTGAAAAGTGAGGTCGACCTTCACGTCACCGACCGCTAAGTGCCGGAGGACGATGTTGTCGATGCCTATCGGCAGCCGAGGGCGTTCGACATTGATCTCGCGCTTCCAACCATCGATCCGAATCCCCAGACAGGCTTGCAGCATCATGAAGGCGGATCCGGCGGACCATGCCTGTGGCAGACAAGCCACGGGATAGGCCACTGGCGCATCGCCGATCGCACGCGTAAACCCGCAGAATAGCTCCGGGAGCCGCATGTTGAAACGGACCGCCGCCTCGAACATGCTGCTCATAAGCTTCACGACACTGGTGCGCTCCTGGTAGCGGGCGAGCCCAGCGGCACAGATTGCCGTATCGTGCGGCCAGATCGAGCCGTTGTGATAGGACATTGGATTGAATGGAAGCTCGTCGTCGGCCAAAGTCCGAACGCCCCAACCGCTGTGGAGATGGGCTGATAACAGCTGCGCAGCAATTGATTGCGCCCGTTCCGCTGACGGTAGCCCGACATAAAGCAGGTGACCGGGGTTGGAGGCGCGCACCGCGCATTGCTTGCCTTCGCCGTCGATTGCCAAGGCGTAGAAATTGCGGTCTGGCATCCAAAACTGCGTCTCCACCGCGTTGCGGATCCTTTCTGCCATGCCGCTCCAGTGCGCCGCCTTGGCGGCATCGCCGCGCTTGGCGGCCAGCGCAGCCATGCCTTGATAGGCTGCGAAGACGTAACCTTGCACCTCGACCAGTGCGATTGGTCCCCTGGGTATCGTCCCATCGCTATGGAAGATAGCGTCTGCGCTGTCCTTCCAGCCCTGGTTGA
Source organism: Mesorhizobium sp. M1423 (assembly GCF_040317575.1). Classification (NCBI taxonomy): domain Bacteria; kingdom Pseudomonadati; phylum Pseudomonadota; class Alphaproteobacteria; order Hyphomicrobiales; family Phyllobacteriaceae; genus Mesorhizobium; species Mesorhizobium sp. M1423. Next base: position 8,792 of record NZ_JAMYKU010000038.1, on the reverse strand, counting down.
AAAGCCCCGTATCTGCCGCCCTGCTGTAGGTCACGAAACCTTCTCCGTTGCGGGCTCCAACCTCCTCCATCCAGGCGATGGCCGCACACAGCGAGTCCCACATGCGATCGACCAACTCGTCATCGCCCGTGCGATCGGCATAGGACCAGGCCAGGTAAACGTAAAGCGGAGTGGTGTCGACGCCGCCGTAGTAGCGGCCGAACGGTAGCTCTCGCAGCACAGCCATTTCCCCCTTGCGCGTTTCATGCATGATCTTGCCGGGCTCGGCATCGTCAAATATCGAAGTCTCTGTCGACTGATAGCGGGCAAGGAACGCCAGGACCCCGCGGGCAAGGTCGGGGTTGAGCCACAGCATTTGCAAGGCGGAAATGACGCCGTCGCGGCCGAAGGCGGTCGAGAACCAGGGAATACCGGCGTACGGATAAGGCCCGGTCTCCAGATCAGTGGTCAGCAACGCAATGTCGGCGCGCGTGCGCGTGAGCCAGTCATTGAACACGCGGCCGGAGCTGAAGACGGTGGCGCCCTGTCGACGCTTTGAGCGCATGGCAAACCGCGCTCGCGCCGCGGCCGCGCGGAAGCGATTACTGGACGGGATTTCCTCGCTGTGACCGACCTCCAGATGGAGCGCTCTGCTGTCACGCATCCCCACCAGAATGAGGAACTCAGCGTGATTGGGGTGGATCTGATGGGGCGTCATCGAAAACGCGATGACGGATTGTCGCTCCACATTGTCGAGGCCCTCGTAGCGAAACGTCACTCTTGACTCGCCCACCAGCGCTTCATGCGCGCGACCGCGCCGGCTGCGCGTAGTGCCGCGCACCTCAAACATGTCACGGAAATCGGCGTCGAAGTCGAACCGGACCGGCAGCAGCACATCGCGCGCGGAGTAGTTCGTGAAGATGACGCGCTCGAACATGCGGTCTTGCCAAATGAACCGGGCCCGATCGATGTGCACGACACCCGGCAGCGTTTCACTACCGTTCGGCCCGATGGTGGCCAGATTTGTCAGATTGGCGGTGAATAGGATGTTATCTTGCGACAGCGAGGCGCCAAGCAGTGAGGGCATGCGGCCGCCGACGAACAGACGGAAGCGCGACAGCACCCGCGTATCGTCGCGGAAAAGCCCGTCGCCGGTGCCGCGTATGTCGCCGTAGCTGTCCGCGACGATGAAGCAGTCCTCGTGCTTGAGAGCAAATTGCCTATGCGGCTCGCGCGGCGCCGATTCGTCGAGCGCCGGGAGAGCCACAGCTGGATCAAGCTTGCGTTCTTCGACTTCAGTGGTCATGTCAGTCCTCCTGTTCGAAAGAGACTTGGGCGGTGGAGACTTGGGCTGCGCAGGCACACATGCTTCCCCATAAGGCCGGCGCCGAACCATCCTCATCAACAGCGTCTCGCGTCGATCCCGCACTCGGCGCGCGATCGCGGAGAGCCTCGTTCGAATTCTTGGCGAATGATTGGCGAATTCTGCTGTAAAGCGCGATCAAAAGCGGCTCGAAGCCGATCGGTTCTAGGCCGGTTCGGTCAAACAGGCCTGACCAGCTGCATTTCAGCGCGGCCATTTCGAGAGCCAAATGCAAATCGCTTGTTGCCGGCGAGCGAGCGGTAGACCGCCATATAGTCGCTGCACATGCGCCCGACCATGAACCGCCTTTCAAAAGTTTCCCGTACCCGTGCGCGATCGAGACCGCCTATCCGCCGTACAGCCTCCACAGCTTCGTCGACGCTGTCCACTATCAATCCGGACACGCCATCATCTATGACCTCTGGAACGGCGCCGCGGTTGAAGGCTATCACCGGGGTGCCGCAGGCCATTGCCTCGATGGTTACAAGGCCGAACGGTTCGGGCCAGTCGATCGGAAACAGCAGCGCTGTCGCATTGCCCAAAAACTCCGCCTTCTGCTGCTCATCGATCTCGCCAATGAACTCGACATTCGAATGTCGAAGCACCAGGGGTTCAACTCGCTCCGCCCAAAATGATTGGTCAACCGCGTCGATTTTGGCCGCGATCTTCAGCGGCATTCCAGCGCGGGCGGCGATTTCTATCGCCGCTTCCGGGCCTTTTTCAGGTGAGATGCGGCCAAGAAATGCCAGATATCCCGAGGCTTTCCGCCGGAATGGAAGAATATCACGCGGCAGGCCATGGTAGACCGTTCCGAGCCAATTGACCGGCGGCATGGGCCGGCGCTGGTCATCGGAAATCGAGACCAACGGAATGTCGTCGAACATCGCGTAAAGCCGCGCCAGGAACGGAAGGTCGAGCCTGCCATGAAGCGTGGTAACGGTTCGCTGCGCGGACTCTCGAATTATCGGAAAGTGGAGAACATCGACATGAAAATGCAGTACATCGAATTCATCCGCCCGTTTACGGACCTGTTCAAGCATCATGATGTGGTAGGGAATATGGTTTTGGGACTTGGGATTCAGGCGCAGTGCAACATCGCAACACGCCACCAGTTCGGCCGAAGTGCGTGAATCACCGCTGGCGAACAAGGTCACCTCGTGGCCCTGTCGAACCAGCTCTTCCGTCAGATATGAAACGATGCGCTCGGTCCCGCCATAGAGCCTGGGGGGTACAGATTCGATAAGAGGTGCAATCTGGGCGATCTTCATTTTTGCAGGACATCGTGAAAAGTCGGCCTTCAACGAAAGCGGGCGACGCGCACACCTCTCCTTGTATTGCACCGACGCCAACTCTCGAATTGCTAATATGTTCCCGGGAAGATCGCCCATCGTGACGTTCGGGCTAGGCAAGGCTTGAGGGCCTAGGTCCTGATTTTTGCGGAATGTTCGCGGGGGTGCGAGCATTCCGGCATGGCATCGACCGCGAGCGCCGGCATCAAGGTGATCATATTCTGGGTCAACGTGGCGTGTCGAAGCCGCTTCAGCGGGGCCGAGTTTATTCGCAGAAGAAGCATCATTCTCCAGATCCCCCCTGTAGCGCGAGGCGCGTCCGTGGCAGAACTTTGGCATGGCACGCCTTGGCCCGCTGCTGGCATTTTTAGCGCTCTATGCCGCAATGTATGCTGCATTCGGAACAGCGTCCCCGTTCTGGCCACGGTATTTTGAGGCGCGCGGCCTGACACCTGAAGAGCTGGGCGTTCTGTTCGGGCTAGGCAACGCAGCCCGGCTGATTGCCGGACCGCTCGCCAATCGAATTGCAGATCTTCTCGGTGCCCTCCGCATCACCCTGGCGGTCTGCATCGGGATCGCGGTAGCGGCGACGCTTGGGCTGGCTGCCGTGCAAGGCGTCTTTCTTCTGTTGGTCGTCTATCTGGCCCAGTCAGCCGGGCTGGCACCGATCACAACCCTCTCCGACGCCCTTGCGGCGCGCGCATCGGTGCGCGAGCCGGGTTTTGAGTATGGTTGGGTGCGGGGTGCGGCATCAGCGGCCTTCATTGCTGGCACCCTCGCGGCTGGCCAGGTGCTCGGAGTTTTCGAGCTGGATGCGATTATATGGATTTACGCCGCGCTGCTCGCCGGAGCGTTGGCTGCCGCCGCGCTGGTGCCGGAATCAGACACCGGCGCCGAGCGGGCTGCGGACCCGGTCGGGCAAAGCATAATCGGCGGGCTGCGCGAGCTGCTCGGTCTTCCGACTTTCCGGCGCATCGTCATGATTGCGGCGCTGATCTATGGCAGCCATGCAATGCATGACACCTTCTCGGTCATCCGCTGGACGGCGGCCGGGGTCGGCACGGCGGCGAGCAGCATACTTTGGTCGGAAGCCGTCGCAGCGGAGGTGGTGGTGTTCGTTGTGGTCGGGCCGATCCTGCTGCGCCGGCTTGGCGTGGCCGGGGCCGCTGCTCTGGCCGCGGTGGCCGGAATCCTGCGCTGGGTCGTGGAAGCGGAAACGGCGGTGATCTGGATGCTTGCGTTCGTGCAACCGCTTCACGGCATTACCTTCGCACTGCTGCATCTTGCCTGTATGCGTGTTATCGCCAGCAGCGTGCCGGCACATCTTGCCGCCACGGCGCAGGCCCTTTACGCGATCGGCCCGGGGCTGGCCACCGCGGGCCTTGTCTGGGTATCAGGTCAGCTTTATGGAGCCTATGGCCCGCCCGGGTTCCTCATGATGGCGGGACTCTGTGTGCTGTCCCTTCCGCTAGTAATTGGACTTCGTGAAAGGCCCCCACCATCGGATTGACGCGTATGAGGGCGATGGTCGCCGATTGTGCGAGCTTCTCAGCCAAGGGGCGGTAGCGGCGGAATGGGGAAGATGCCAGAGGGCTCGTCAGCGCCCTCGAGCTTCGACTTGCGGCGTCGAAACTCAGGCGGCACAAGTGCATTCGGTCCCGACCAACGGCGCAGCTTTCCCCAGGAACCGGCTCAACCAAGCCCGAGCTTCTTCCTGAGATCGGCGTTTTCCTTGCGGAGCCGGTCGGCGAGGAGTTTCTTCAGCCGGGCATTCTCCTCTTCAAGCCTCAGCAGATCCTTGAGCTCGTCGCTCTGTGGCGCCTGCCCGGCAGCCTTCTTCCACTGATAGTAGGTCTGTTCCGATATTCCTGCTTTCTTGACAGCGGCCTTGGTGCTCTCCCCCCGGCTTGTCTGCTTCTCGACCTCTCCGAGCTTTTGGGCACGCTCCTTTTCAGAGTATATTTTCCGCGCTTTCCGGACTGTGGCGGAAGCGACCGCTTCTGCTGAAGGCACCGGCTTGCCCGACTTGGCCGCTCTGGTCCGCACGGCACGCGTCTGCTGCCCGGTTGCTTTCTTCGGCTTCGACGCCGTTTTCTTGGTGTCAGATGTCTGTTCTTTCACCGGCACTTCGGTCGGTGCGGACGATTCAGTTTCCTTGAGATCGGCCATGAGATACTCCACCGCGACGCCAAATATCTATGCTCCAGCACGCAACATCAAGGACTTACGGAGCTTAGTCAATACGGGCAGAAACCCCCGCTCCCCTGCGCAGTTAGCGCCGTGCCTCAAGAAGCAGAGGCTGTCAGCGTAGTGCATATCTGTCGTCATCGCCATCGTTGCAGTCGTTCCTTGGCGTCTTCTGGCGCCACCCTGTGGCAGGTAATCCAGCTAGGTGTGGCCAGCCAGTACCGCGAGGCCGAGCTGAGAGACGGTGAACTCCGGGAACCAAAATCGCGGCCACTGTCTGCTGCAGGGATGGTTCGGCGTTGTGAGGACATTTATGCAAGTGCAAATGCAAGGACCAGGAAGCCCATCGCTCCGAACCCGGCGTGTTAACGAGTCGCTGAGACTGGGGGCAGCTTTTTATCCGTTCGCCGATGTGTCGAAGGCACGTCTATCTCCCGTGCGCGAATTCGATCAGGACAGTGAATGGACGGGGCGCTTAGCGTTGCGTCGGTTGGAAAGTTGTTCACCTTGCCCCAGCGATATTTGGGCAACCCTCCGTTGGATGCGATGCGAACTTTACTAGATCCCGCAAGTCGGTATGTCTTAACGCACTTCCTACTTAAGTTCGCCTTTTTCGTGTGTTTCGCATCGGCTCACTGGGGGTGGGGATTTGGCCGAACGCTGGCCAACTTGCTGTTTCTTTGCCGCCCTGTTGGATGTTGGTATTGCGGTAGTTCGGAAAATGCCGTTTCACGCGCCGACGCTCACTTATTGCGATGAAGCGATCGCCACTCTTTTCCTGTCCCTTCTTATCTTTTGGAAGCTTACATGATCCACCTAAGATTTCCCGGCGACTTCTGATGGGATAAAGGGCTTGGGCCGTGACAAACAAAGCGAAGCCGAGACTTTCGCCGCGCATTGGACATCGGCTACGCCGGGCCGCCCTGATTGAGCGGCTGGGGCCTGGCGTCATCACTGGAGCCGCCGACGACGATCCCAGCGGCATCGCCACCTATTCGCAGGCCGGCGCCCAGTTTGGCATGAACATGCTTTGGACCATGGTCTTCACCTATCCGCTTATGAGCGCCATTCAAATGATCAGCGCTCGGATCGGCCGCGTTACCGGACATGGGCTTGCGGCCAATATGGGCCGCGTCTTTCCAGCTTGGGTTGTTGTGATATTGGTGGCGCTGTTGTTTATCGCCAACACCATCAACATCGGAGCCGATCTGGCAGCGATGGGTGCGGCTGCAAAGCTCGTCTTGGGTTGGGGCCAGCATACTTTCACCCTTGGATTTGCGATCGTTTCGCTGATCCTGCAGCTGTTCATTCCCTATCACCGGTATGTCCGCTATCTGAAATGGCTGACGTTGGTGCTGTTCGCCTATGTCGGCGTTATTTTTGCCGTCCACATCGATTGGGGTGACGTTGCCCGACGTACGTTTGTGCCGGAACTCGGTTTCACCGGGGACATGATCACGATGGTGGTGGCGATCATCGGCACTACAATTAGCCCCTATCTTTTCTTTTGGCAGGCCTCAGAGGAGGTGGAAGACGAAGAGGCCGACGCCGCGAGCAAGCCACTGCTGAAGAAGCCTTCCCAAGCCCGTCACGAACTGGACCGAATCCGCTGGGATACCTATGTCGGCATGGGTTTCTCCAACCTGATCGCCTTTTTCATCATTCTGACGACGGCTGTTACGCTGCACACCAGCGGCAAGACGGAGATCCAGACTGCCGCCGACGCCGCTAACGCCTTACGGCCCGTAGCCGGCGAATTCGCATTCATGCTCTTCAGTCTCGGCATTATCGGCACGGGCCTTCTCGCAATTCCAGTTTTGGCGGGCTCGGCCGCTTACGCGGTCGGCGAGTCCCGAGGCTGGAAGATTGGTCTCGAAAACAAGCCGTGGCAGGCAGTGGGTTTCTACACCGTAATCGGCTTGGCGACGATGCTCGGCATCGCAGTGGACTATTCGCCGATCGATCCAATCAAGGCTCTGTTCTGGACCGCGGTGATCAATGGGGTGATTTCCGTGCCCATCATGGCTGCGATGATGGTGGTGGCATCGCGCAGGCACGAGATGGGCCCTTTCGTCGCGACGTTTGGTCAGCGCGTTCTCGGGTGGGCTGCCACCGCCATCGTGGCCGGCGCGGCCCTGACGATGTTCATCTTCAGCTTAGAGCTTTGAGGTGACCCTTTTTGTCGCCCAAGTCCGATCGATGCCTCGATCTCGGAAGGCCAGCTCTGATCTCCTGTATTGCCCGCTCGCTTCTCTTGTCGCGGTTGCCACGCTGAGTCTGTTGCGTAATTGGCATTGGGCAAGACCTCAACAGCAAGGTAATTCCGCGGTCCGGCTGCCTGCCGCAAATCTGGGCTGGCGACACAACGACGAATGCTCATCGCAAGGCACTATTGCTGTGCCTAATCGAAAAGGGATTGTTCTCAATCGCGGTGAGCGCGATGTTGCTGTGGTCAGGATCGTGTGGCGAGGCGGCGGGGTGACCGAACTTGAGGTGCAGATGAAGGTCAGCTCCGTCGCCGAGCTCACGCGCGGTGGACAGATGTGCGCGTCTGATGGATCTCGCGCAGGCCGGCATGCGTGACAGCACCTAGCGTCGCGCACCTGCGGCCAGACGAACTTCCCCTCTTTGGATCGGCACCATGCCGGTTCGGCCTCACATCACGACCTTAATCCTTTTGGCCCGTTTCAATCGGAAGACAAAAACACCGACGGTGAGCCCGTCGCGCCCTCCTCGCAGGTGGAGAAGGCGCGTATCAGGCTCGAAATAGTCCCAGTCAGGTCAAATTTGAAACCGGGATCATTGCCGGGTGGACATCCACGGTGGTGATCGTGTCGCTCCTGTGCGGGATCAACCTTTTCATGACCGGCGTGGTCGGACTCTACGTCGGCAGCATCCACGCCGAGGTGAAACGCCGCCCGCTTTATGTCATCGATCGGCTCACCGGCTTCGACGAGTCGATGCGTGCCGCCTCCGGTGAGCGCCGCCGATCGTTTCACAAACCCAGGAGTGGAGTCCCCGCCAATGGCCGAACTCTTCGACAGCTATAATTCCGACTATGGCGAGGCGGTCGAAGGGTCCATCCGGTTTTCCGGACTCAGCCACAACTTCTTCCTTGTCGCCAAGGCGGATCTGCTGCGGCGTCTGGTCTTCGAGCGAAAGCTTCGGCAGGGTGGGTCGGCTGTAAGGGCGCTGGATGTCGGCTGCGGCGTCGGTTCGCTCCACCCCTACCTCGAAGGCGCTTTCGACAGCGTCGATGGTTGCGATGTCTCGCAAGAATCGATTTTGCACGCCAGCCAACACAATCCGCGCGTGGCCTACAGGACCTGCAGCACTCAGGGGCTGCCTTACGAGGACGGCACGTTCGATCTGGCTTTCGCCAGTTGCGTCGTCCATCACGTTCCGCCCTCCTCCTGGCTCGATTTCTTCCTGGAAATGCGGCGCGTCGTACGGCCGGGCGGCGTCGCCTGCATTATCGAGCACAATCCCTACAATCCACTGACGCGCCTTGCTGTGTTCCGGTGTCCGTTCGATCACGACGCGGTTCTGCTCAACGCCGCCAAAGCGAGGTCCGTTTTTCAGGAAACAGGCTTCCGGGACATCCGCTCCGAGCATTTCCTGCTGCTGCCATCGGCAAGGCCCTTGGCCAGAAGGGTCGAGCGGGTATTCGCGCCTTTGCCGCTTGGAGCGCAGTATGCGTGTAGTGCGCGTGTCTGAGCGCCGTTCAACCGGCGACGCCGGGCTGAGGGTGCTGGCGCGCTTCGGGTCGGTCGGCATCGCCGCAACGATCCTTTATGCAGTGATGGCCACCGCTTTGGTAAAATGGCAACGGTTCGGCCTCTCGCCGGTCGGTGCCTCGCTCGCGGCTTACACCGCAGCCGCCCTGTTTTCTTATCTCGCGCATAAGTTCGTGACTTTCGCGTCGAGCGGATCGCATCGATCGGAAGCTCCGCGTTTTTTCTTGCTGACGGCGA
>NZ_JAMYKU010000037.1:0-53995 GCF_040317575.1 Mesorhizobium sp. M1423 | reverse complement strand
GGCCGTAGGCCCCGGCAGTGATACCCTCGGCCGATAGCCACGGAAACCGACGAACAAGCGCCTCGGCATCCTCGAGCACGATGTCGGCGCCCTCGGCCATCTGCGCCTCGTGGTTGGCCTGCAGGATCGGCAGCCCGTTTTCGCCGGCAAGGATCAGATAGCCGCCTTCGCGAAAGCCGATATCGGCGTCCGCCCCGAATTCTTCCTTCAACCGCCGGAACAGTTTCAGCGTGAACTGCGACAGCCGGATGTTTTCAGGGATCGAGAACTGCTGGCGGATGGAGGCGCAGGACAGCGTTGTCGCCGCATGGGAAAATTGCGGGTCGCGCTCGACAACCGCGATCGGGCCCGAAAACCCTTCCTCGCGCAGATAATAGGCGACCGAGGAGCCGACGATGGCTCCGCCGATGATGATGATGTCGTAATGCACCTTTTTCGCCCTTCCGGTCTGAACCGCCGAGTCACGCCGCCGGCAGGATGATCTCGAAGCGCGTGCCGCTCGCCGAGTCAACCAGCCGGATCGTGCCATCATGCGCTTTCAGGAGGGCCAGCACGATGCCGAGGCCCATGCCGGTGCCGCCGGAATCGCGGCGCGTGGTGAAGAACGGCTCGAAGATGCGGCCTCGGTTGCTGGGCGAAATGCCGGCGCCGTCATCGTCCACCACAATGGTGGCCTTGCCGTCCGCGCTTGCTGCCGTGACCGAGACCAGCGTCGCGCCGTGTCGCGCCGAATTGTCGATGAGATTGGCCAACACGATCGCGGCGTTTTCGGCCGATATGCGCAGGCCGATATCGGCGCCCGCCTCGAGGCGCACCGCCAGCCTGTGGTCGGCCGGCAGCAGCGCCAGTGCCGGAGCGAGTGATGTGCCTTGGCCGCTGGGCTCGAGATTTTCGGCACGCGCAAGGTCAAGCAGGCGGCGCACCAGCAGATTGAGCCGGCCGGCATCGGTGACGATATTGTCTGAAAAACGCCGCCGCTCGGCCTCGTCCATCGCGCCGCCCGAATCGCGCAGCAGTTCGGCTGCCCCCTGGATCGCCGTCAGCGGCGATTTGAGTTCGTGCGAGACGTGGGTGGCGAAGGTCTGGATGCTGTCGGAGCGCGCATGCAGCTTTTCGGCCATGTCGAGGAAGGCCGCGGAGAGCGCCGCCATTTCGCGCGTGCCGTGGTGATCAAGCGGCCTGATCGCCTCACGGTCGCCGGCGGCGATGCGCTCGGTGCGCTCGATCAGGGCATAGATCGGCCGGCTGACGGTGCGCAGGAAGACCAGCCCGATCAGCAGCGTGCCGCCGAGGATGGCGATTGCCGCCAGCGCCACCTTGCCGCGCTCGCCAAAGAGATGCTTGACGATGTTGTTCGGCGTCCGCGACAGATAGACCACGCCGGCGACCTTGCCGGAGACCGCAACTGGTATGGCGACGAAGACGCGGACTTTGGTGCCGCGGCTGACCGAATAGAGCGGCGGCGATGGCTGGTCGGGAACCCGCAGCCTGAGCGCGCTGGCGTAGCGGCCGGCAAGCGCTGCGCGAACCTCTTCGACCGCGGCGAGCGACAGGCCGGCCTCCTCGCGGCCGGCAATGACCACGCCGCTGGGATCGAGCAGCCGAAAGCCGGCCAGCGTGGTTTTCTGCGTCTCGGCAAGAATGCCCGACAGCCGCGCGCCGATTGCCGCGAAGGCAGGATCGACGCTGGCCGCCGTGGCCGCGGGCCGGGTCGGCAGTATCCTGTCGGACGCAAGATCGAGGCGCGGTTCGATCGGCTGGTAGGCAGAAGCCCGATCCCTTGTACTGGGTGGAGGCATGGGTGTGCCGAGCTTTTCCGGGGCAAGGCCGGCCTCACGGACCTCTAGCGCATAGATCGCGGCAAGGGCGGCACCTTGCGCGATCAGCTCGGCCTCGGTCTGGCGGATCAGCTGGTTCTCGTACAGCCGGAAGAAGAACAGGCCGGCCAGCGGCAGTGCCATCACCATGATCAGGATGGCAATGACGACCGTGGCAAGCCGTGGCCGCCATTTGCTGCCAATCCGTTCTTGGGCGCTCACGCGCCGCATTTGCCGAGCCGGAAGCCGACGCCATGCACGGTCTCGATTGCATCGACGCAGCCGACCGCCGCCAGCTTGGCGCGGATGTTGCGGACATGGCTGTCGACGGTGCGGTCGGCGACGTGGATATTGGCAGCATAGGCATTAGCCATCACCATGTCGCGGCCGAGCACATGCGCGGGACGCGCCAAAAACCCTTTCAGGATCGCGAATTCGATGCCCGTCAGCACCAGCGGCTTGCCGTCGAAGCTGGCTGTATGGCTTGCCGGCACTAAGGCCAGTCTGCCATGCGAGAATTGCCGATCGTCGGCATGTTCGGGCGCAGGCCGGGCGCGGCGCAGGATGACGTTGACGCGGGCGACCAGCTCGCGCGGGCTGAACGGCTTGGTGACATAGTCGTCGCCGCCCATTTCCAGCCCGAGGATGCGGTCGATCTCTTCATCCCGCGCTGACAGGAACAGCACCGGCACGTCGGATGTGTGGCGCAGCCGCCGGCACACTTCCAGCCCGTCCATTTCCGGCATGCCGATGTCGAGCACGACGAGATCGGGCGCGCGGCGTTCGATCGCCTGCAAGGCAGCCGCGCCGTCCGGCACCGCCAGCGTCTTCATGCCGGCCTTTTCGAGCGCGAAGCAGATGATTTCGCGAATGTGCGGATCGTCGTCGGCGACCAGTATGTGGTGCGGCATCAAATCAGCGGCCCGGCATGAAGGGTTCGGACATCGGAGGAACCACGAACGGGATACGTGTGTCGAGAGCACGAAGGCGCCGCCAGTCGCGAAAGCTCCAGGCGCGCCAGTTTTCTAGGCCGGCGCGGTAGCGGGCCTCGTCCTGCCCAAGCAAACGGGCGAGTTCGCGGTACGAGGAAACGCTGGCCGCATTCGTCCTGCCCTGATGCTCGAGGAAACGGTCGAGCGCCGGCCAGGCGCTGGGACCGAGCGTACGCAGATACCAGAAATCGAGTTCGGTGCCTTGGCCGGTCATTTCGAATGAGTGCTCGACATTGTAGTTGGCGATCAGCGCCGCGAAGTTCACGAAGCAGCAGGCATAGAGCGTCATTGAAAGCGTCAGAAGATTGGCGGAAAGCAGCCATTCATTGGATTTTTCGAACGCGATGCGGGCGATGATCAGGGCAAGGCCCGCCGCCACCAGTCCCATCCAGACGAAGGCGGCGATGCGCCAGTAGGTCAGCGCGTAGATGCCGATATAGAGGTCGAGCCGCAGGATCGACGAGATGACCAGCACGATGTTCTGCGCCACCCAGACGTAGACCAGCCGGCGGATGAGCGGATCGCTGGAGGTCGTGCTGCCCGGCCGCAGCGCCGCCAGGACGAAGCCAGCTGCGAGCAGCGCTGTGATGATCAAGGGATAGGCGCCGCGATGCGCATAGGCGGCGTAGGTCAGCCCGTCGGGAAGCGCGATGCCGCCCCACAGATAGGTGGCGTCGAGCGCGGTCTGCATCGCGAAAAGGATGTTGAAGACGACCAGCGCACGAAGAATCGCGGCCTTGCCGAAGATGATGTCCTCGATCGCCTTGGCGGGTTTTGTCGTCGCCCGGCCGACAGGCACAGGCGACAGCACACGCGGAATGGAGCGGAGAAAGCGCGGTAGGCGCGGGCGCAGAAAGGCCCAGACGCCGACCAGCACGAACAGCCAGAAGGCGAGACGCGGCAGCTGGATGAGCTCGAGCAGTGCCATTAGGTCGATCAGCGACAGCCAGTATTCGACGACCGGATTGGCGGCGCCGAACAGCGCGAGAAACACCGCGCCGAGGCTTAGCGGCATGACCCAGACGGCAATCGTCGCAAGGCGCACGCGCCGTCGGCCAAGCTGCCGGGCCGCCTTACGCCAGCGAAAGAAATCCAGGACGAACCGAAAGGGCGTTGCAAGCAGGAATAGCGAGAGTTGGCCGGCAATGCGGGCAACCCCGTGGTTCAACCGCCCGGCCAGCGAAAGCGCGAAGACGGCCAGCGCCGCCAGCCCGATCGAGACGGACAGCGCACTGACATTTTCCGCGAGCGGCAGCAGCGCCACAAGCAGCGCAACTGGCTTGAACCAGGGCCTGCCATCGTTGAAGGAGCCGAGAGGATGGACAGCCATGCTCGTGGTGGCAATCGCAACGCCGAACAGGAAAAGCGTGATGCCGGCCGGTTGGCTATAGAAGAAAAAATCGGCCAGCGCGACGAGCAGGACGCCAACGCCGAAGCGGCTGCAATAGCTCGGCGCCGGCGTGAGGAACGCTGTCATGATCGGGCTTTCTCGGCCGCTTTGATGCGGCCGGAATATCTGGGCGGGGATTTGCGGACGAAAGGGAGGAGGTTTGCCGGGGGCGGATCGACAAGCCACCAGCTGTCGCGGCGAAGCCGGTACGGCAGGGACCAACGGCAATTTGTTTGCTCTTGCATGCCGCCCTTGTCGCATTCTGTCGGGTGGCAAGCGGGGCGGAGACGAGGAGATTTTCCGAAATTGCGTGCAGTTTTTATGCACGCTTGCCTCGGCCGTCTGCAGGCGGCATAGATCGGACATGACTGCCGAACCCTCCCGCCCGCGCCGCTCGGTGCTTTACGTCCCGGCTTCGAACGACAAGGCATTGGCCAAGATCCGGTCGCTGGCCTGCGATGCCGTCGTCATCGATCTCGAGGACGCCGTCGCCCCGGCCGACAAGCTTTCCGCGCGCGAAAAACTGGCGGGGATTTTCGCCGGCCGTTCCAACCGGCGCTGCGAGATGGTTGTGCGCATCAATGCGCTGTCGAGCGAATGGGGCGCCGACGATCTGCTGGCTGCGGCAAAATGCGCTCCCGACGCCATCCTGCTGCCCAAGGTCGACACGCCGCGCGACATTCTCGAGGCCGGTGACGTTCTCGACGACAATTTTGGGCCGGACGAGGTCAAGCTATGGGCGATGATCGAGACACCCAAGGCGCTGCTCAACATAGGCCCGATCGCCGAGCTTGGCCGCGACCCAGCCTCTCGACTGGTTTGTTTCGTTGCCGGAACGAATGATCTGATCAAGGACACCGGAATTCTCACCACGCCCGACCGGCGCTATCTCGTGCCGTGGCTGATGCAGATGGTGCTCGCCGCGCGCGCCGGCGGCCTCGACCTGCTCGACGGCGTCTTCAATGATTTTAGCGATATGGACGGGTTTGCGCGCGAGTGCACGGAAGCGGCCGCCATGGGCTTCGACGGCAAATCGCTGATCCATCCGGCCCAGATCGAGGCCGCAAACCGGGCCTTTGCGCCTTCGCCTGAAGCGATGGCCGAGGCGGGCGCGATCAAGGATGCCTTCGCGCTCGCCGAAAATACCGGCAAGGCGGTGATTGCGCTGAACGGAAAGATGGTCGAGCGGCTGCATCTGGCGCAGGCCGAAAAACTGCTGGCGAAGGCCGCCGCTGTTCGCGCATGATTGCAACTCACGACGGGATTGAAAATGAAACTCTACCGCTTTTTGTCCGGCCCGGACGACGCCAGCTTCTGCCACAAGGTGACGGCGGCGCTCAACAAGGGCTGGCACCTGTTCGGCTCGCCGACCTATGCCTATGACAAGAATGCCAAGACCATGCGCTGCGGCCAGGCGGTGGTGAAGGACATCGAAGGCCAGGAATACGGCCCCGACACCAAGCTCAGCGACTGGTAGCGCTGACATCGCTTCGGGTGCCCGCGAATGCGGGACACTTCTGGACGCTGGCGCGAAGGAACGCTGCGCTCTCCAGTCAAAACGACGTCACTCCGCTGCCTCTTCGATCTTCTCCATATCATCGTCCGACAGGCCGAAATGGTGACCGATCTCATGGATCAGCACATGGGTGACGATGTCGCCCAGCGTCTCCTCGTTCTCGGCCCAGTAGTCGAGGATGGCGCGGCGGTAGAGCGTGATCCGGTTCGGGCCTTGGCCGGTCTGCGGATTCCAGCGCTCGGCGATGCCGCGCCCCTCGAACAGGCCGAGCAGGTCGAAGGGCGTTTCCAGCGAAAGGTCGTCCATGATCTCGTCGGTCGGGAATTCGGCGATCTGAATGACGATCTCGCCGGTCAGCTTGCGAAACTCCTCCGGCAGATGGGCATAGGCCTCCAGCGCCAGGAGCTCGATTTCCTCCATCGTTGGCGAAAGCTGGTCGTGCCAGATGCGTGTTTGGTAGATGCGAGCCATGCTTTGTCCTTTGATCCCGGCATATAGGCTTTCGGGCCGGACTCGGCAAATGGTCGGGCTGGAGCGCCCGGACCATGCCATCAAGGCAGGAATAAATTCCCCATGACTCCGCTTGACTCTTTGGCCGCCCTCTGGAATCTATAGGAACATAACAGGAACAATTGTGAGTGGAAGCTGACCGTCATGGCGACAAGCGCCGTGGCGCGGGAGACTGTTTTTGCCCTGCGCCGCCAGATCGCGAAGATCGAAGGGACCTTGTCCGAGCGCCTGGAAGCGCCGGCCGGTTCGTCGTTTGACGCGGATGTGCCTCGCCAGAGTCTGGCATCCTCTCGGAATCCGACACCCGCTCGGAATCTGACGATTGTCCGTCGCGGCCTCGCCGTGGCGCCGCCCGATGCGTTTTTGCGCACCGGTGCCGAGCGCCTCGATGCTGCGCTGAGCGGCGGCCTGCCGAAGGCGGCGCTGAGCGAGTTTCATGGCGCCGCGACCCGCGATGCCGGAGCAGTCGCCGGTTTTGTCCTGTCGCTCATCAGCCTGATCCTCAGCCAGGGGCCGCGACTGCCGGTGCTGTGGATCGGCACATCCGAGGTTTTCCGCGAGGCCGGCTTTCCCTATGCCGGGGGGCTTCACGCCTTCTTCGGCATCGAGCCGGAGCAATTGCTGTTTTCCGAGGCGCCAAGGCTGCTCGATGCGCTGTGGGTCGCCGAGGAGGCCGCCAGGATGACGGCGCTGGCCGCAGTCATCCTCGAAATCCGTGGCAACCCGCAGCGGCTGGATCTCACCGCGACGCGGCGGCTGCACGCCCGGGCGCAGAGTGCCGGCCGGCCGCTGTTCCTGCTGCGCCAGGCCGGCGAGCCCGAGCCGACGGCAGCGCCCGTCCGCCTCATCCTGTCGGCGGCACCGGCGGCAGCGCGCGAGACGATCGCCGGGCCGCTCGCCGGCTCGATCGGCCGGCCCGCCTTCACCATCACCATCGGCAAGAGCCGCACTGCCTTGCCCGGAAAATTCACACTGGAGTGGAACCCCGATGAACGCATATTCGAAGAAAGACGGGGCGAGGAATGGGCAAAGAATCCTGTCCCTGTGGTTTCCACATCTCGCCGCCGAGAGGATCCTGCGGCAGCGCCTGGGGCGGTCCTGGCGTTCCCGGCCGTCGGATCACCTGCCGCTGGTGATCAGTCACCGCGACCGGAACGCCCAGCGCATCGCCGCCCTCGACGAGCGGGCCGAGGCGCTTAACCTGAAACGCGGCATGGGCATAGCCGATGCACGCGCCATGCATCCCTCGATCGACATCGTGGAGGCCGATCCGGAAGCCGACCGGCGCCTGCTCGAAGGCCTCGCCGACTGGTGCGACCGCTATACCCCGCTGGTGGCGCTCGACGGGGCCGATGGCCTCTATCTCGACGTCACCGGCTGCACCCATCTTTTCGGCGGCGAACGCTCGATGCTGGACGACATCCTGTCGCGTTTTTTCCATCAGGGCTTCGATGTCCGCGCCGGGCTTGCCGCCACGCCGGGCTCGGCCTGGGCGGCGGCGCGGTTTGCCGGCGACCGCATCGTTCCCGATGGTGAGGAGGAAGCGCTTCTCGCGCCCTTGCCGTTGGCGGCACTGCGCATCGATCCAGAGGTCCGCGCCAGCCTCGAAAGCGTCGGCCTGCGCACGGCGGGCGCCGTCATGGCGGCACCGCGCGCGCCGCTGGCCCGCCGCTTCGGCGCATCGCTGCTATTGCGCCTCGACCAGGCGCTCGGCCGCCTCGACGAAGCCGTGTCGCCGCGCCTGCCGGTCGCGCCGCTTTCGGTCGAACGCCACCTCGCCGAGCCGATCATGCTGACCGAGGACATCGAGCGGCTGACAGGCATGCTGGCGGCCACATTGAAGAAGGACCTCGAGCGTCGCGGCGAGGGCGCAAGGCGGCTGGCGCTGCTGCTCTTTCGCGTCGATGGCGGCGTCAGCCGCATCGCCGTCGGCACCTCGCGACCTTTGCGCGAGCCGCTGCTGATCCAGAAATTGTTTCACGAAAGGCTTGCCGCGCTCGAACAGGATATCGACGCCGGCTATGGTTTCGATCTCGTGCGCCTCTCGGTGCTGACCGCCGCCGCCTTCGACATGCAGCAGGCAGACCTTGCCGGCGAGACGAACGACGGGGGCGCCGACATCGCGCTTTTTGCCGACCGCATCCGCGCCCGGCTCGGCGAAGGCGCGGTCTTGAAGCCGGTCGCCGTCGAGAGCCATCTGCCGGAGCGCGCCGTCGCCGCCATTCCCTTCGCCGAAGCGCCGCAGAGAAGCTCGCCGCCGAAGCAGCCGGACAAGGTGAAGGATGCTCCCACGACCGTCTTCCAGCCGGAACGGCCGATCCGGCTTTTCCGTTCGCCCGAGCCGATCGAGGTGCCGGCCACCGAAATGCCGGATGGCCCACCTTTGAACTTCCGCTGGCGGCGCGCGCTCTACCGGGTCGCGCGCGCCGAAGGGCCGGAGCGCATTGCGCCTGAATGGTGGCGAGAGGCGGCGGGACGGGAAGATGCGCCGACCCGGGACTATTTCCGCATCGAGGATGCCGACGGCCGCCGTTACTGGCTTTACCGCCAAGGCCTCTACGGCGCCTCGCAGCCCGCTCCGCGCTGGTTCATGCATGGAGTCTTCGCATGAATGCGCTGACAGCCGTTCCCTATGCCGAATTCGGCATCCAGTCGAACTTCTCGTTCCTGCGCGGCGCCTCGAAACCGGAGGAGCTGGTGGTCGCGGCGAAATTCATGGGGTTTTCAGCGATCGGGCTCGCCGACCGCAATACGGTGGCGGGCGTCGTGCGCGCCTGGCAGCAGGCCAAGGTGGAGGGTGTTTCCTATCATCCCGGCTGCCGCCTGGTATTTTGCGACGGCACGCCGGACATTCTCGCTTACCCGCAGAACCGCAAGGGCTGGGGCCATCTCTGCCGCATGCTGACGCAGGCCAATTTGCGCGACGAAAACGAAAAGGGAGCAACGCTTCTCAAACAAAGCGATCTTCTCGAATGGGGCGATCTCTTGTCGCTGGCCATCCTGCCGGATGTGTCGACGGGCGCGGCCGATAGCCTTGCTGTGCTTAGCCGGCTCACGGATCGCTTCGGCGAAAGCCTGCGGTTTGCTGTTTCGCCGGATTACCGCGGCAGCGACCGCTTCCGTATCGAGCAGGCGGCGGCGATGGCCGAACTGGCCGGCATCCCGCTGATGGCGACCAACGATGTGCTCTACCATACGTCGGAACGGCGCCCGCTGCAGGACGTGCTGACGGCGATCCGCCTCAATGTGCCCGTCGCCGAGGTGGGGCTGGAACTGGCGGCCAATGCCGAGCGTCATTTAAAGCTACCGCTGGAGATGGCACGGCTTTTCCGCAGGCATCCGCAAGCGCTGGCGGAAACGCTGCGTTTTGCCGGCGAGCTGAGCTTCTCGCTCAGTGACCTGCAATACAACTACCCCGACGAGCCGACGGAATCGGGCCTCGGGCCACAGGCCGAGCTGGAAAGGCTGGCCAAGGAGGGGGCCGCCATCCGCTACCCCTCGGGCGTGCCCGCTTTTGTGACGCAGCGCATCGAGGAGGAGCTCGCTCTGATCGATCGCCTGAACTACGCGCGCTATTTCCTGACTGTCTACGACATCGTCAAATTCGCCCGCAGCCAGAACATTCTCTGCCAGGGGCGCGGCTCCGCCGCCAACTCGATCGTCTGCTTCTGCATCGGCATCACCGAAGTTGGCCCGGACAAGATCGACACGCTTTTCGAGCGCTTCATTTCCGAAGAAAGAAACGAGCCGCCCGACATCGATGTCGATTTCGAGCATGAAAAGCGCGAGGAGGTCATCCAGTACATCTATTCCAAATACAGCACCAAGCGCACCGCGCTGGCCGCCGCCGTCGTCAGCTACCGCGGCCGCTCTGCGGTGCGCGAAGTGGCCAAGGCGATGGGCCTGTCGGACGACGTCCGGAGCGCGCTGTCCAGTTCGATCTGGGGCTGGTCGACCTCGGAGCTCGGCGAAAAGGAGACAAAAGCCGGCGGCCTCGATCAGACCGATCCCTCGACAAGGCATGTGATCGAATGCGCCAACGAGATCATGGGCTTTCCCCGCCATTTGTCGCAGCATGTCGGCGGTTTCGTCATCACAAGGGACCGGCTCGACGAGATCGTACCCATCGTCAAGACGGCGATGGACGAGCGCAAGATGGTCGAGTGGGACAAGGACGACCTCGACGCGGTGAAAATCCTTAAAGTGGACGTGCTGGCGCTCGGCATGCTGACCTGCCTGCAGCGCGCCTTCACCCTGCTCCAGGATCATTATCCCGAGGCGCGGGACGCATATGGCCAACCCTATGTGTTGGCCACTCTCCCGGCCGAGGACAAACATGTTTACGACATGATCTGCCGCGCCGACACGATCGGCGTCTTCCAGATCGAATCGCGCGCGCAGATGTCGATGCTGCCGCGGCTGCGGCCGAAAAACTTCTACGATCTCGTCATCGAGGTGGCAATCGTGCGGCCCGGCCCGATCCAGGGTGACATGGTCCACCCTTATCTGCGCCGCCGGCAAGGCAAGGAAAAGCCCGAATACCCGAAGCCGGAACTGGAAAAAATACTCGGCAGGACGCTGGGCGTGCCGCTGTTCCAGGAACAGGCAATGAAGATTGCCATCGTTGCCGGCGGCTTCAGGCCGGGCGAGGCCGATGAATTGCGCCGCGCCATGGCCACCTTCAAGCGCACCGGCACGATCGGCAATTACCGCAAGAGGATGGTCGACGGCATGGTTGCCAAGGGCTACGAAAAAGACTTCGCCGAGCGTTGCTTCAAGCAGATCGAGGGCTTTGGCGAATACGGCTTTCCCGAAAGCCATGCCGCCTCCTTCGCCCTGCTGGTCTATGCCTCCTGCTGGTTCAAGACCTTCTATCCCGACGTGTTCTGCGCCGCGATTCTGAATTCCCAGCCGATGGGTTTTTACCAGCCGGCTCAGCTTGTCCGCGACGCGCATGATCATGGCGTCGAGATCCGAGAGGTCGACGTCAACTTTTCCGGCTGGGATTGCGCCTTGGAGCAATCGCCTTTCGATCCGGCCCGCATTCTCGACCGCCATGTTCAAATGCGCGGTGTCATCCGGACCAGCCATGCCGTCCGGCTTGGCTTTCGCCAGGTCAAAGGCCTGTCGAAGGAGCGCATGGAAGCATTTGTGGTGAGGCGCGGCGACGGCTACACATCCGTGCGCGATGTCTGGCTGCGCTCGGGCCTCAACGTCGACGAGATCGAAAAGCTGGCGCAGGCCGACGCCTTCCGCTCGCTTGGATTGAACCGCCGCGACGCTCTATGGGCGGTCCGCGCGCTCGACGGCAAGAGTGCCGCCGAAAAGCTGCCGCTGTTCGATCAGCCGGCGATCCGCTTGCGCGATCTCGAGCCTGAAACCCGGCTCCCGACAATGCCGCTCGGCGAGCACGTCGTCCACGACTACCGCTCGCTCGGCCTGTCGCTGAAGGCGCACCCGGTCGCCTTCCTGCGTCAAAGGCTGGATCGGTCCGGCGTCACGCCCAATGCGCGGCTCGGCCAGGTGCGGGACGGCCGGCGCGTTTCGGTCGCCGGCCTCGTGCTGGTGCGGCAGCGGCCGGGCAATGGCAAGGCGATTTTCCTGACGCTGGAAGACGAGAATGCGGTCGCCAACATCATTTTCTGGGAAAGGACTTTCGACCGCTTCCGCCCCATCGTCATGGGCGCACGTCTCATCCGCGTCACCGGCAAGCTGCAATCGGAATCGGACGTCATCCATATCGTCGCCGAGAAGGTCGAGGATCTGACGCCGTGGCTGTCGGTGCTGCTGGAAGAGGCAGGACCTGAGCCTTCGAGCCGTACAGACGAGGCTCGGCCGGGCAGCATCGCGCAAACGGAATTATTGGGAAAGGCGGAGAAGGTCATGCCCAAGGGACGCAATTTTCAATAGGCCCCCTGTCTTCGTCAGAGCGTTGCTGCGGTGCGGAATTTGATGACGGCAGGACAGAGGGGGGCGCGAAGGATCGCTGCGGAGCGGCCCTTATTCCGAGCCACCCAGGCGCGGCGGTGGCATGGCATCGTCTATGGCGATGACCCGCGCCTCCGATGGCAGCATGATCGGAATGCCGTCCCGCACCGGATAGGCAAGCTTTGCCACCCGCGAGACAAGCTCGCCGCGCTCCGGATCCCAGGCAAGCGGCCCCTTGGTCAGCGGGCAGGCCAGCAGTTCCAGCAGCTTGGGATCGACAGTCCTGTTCCCGTCACGTCCATCCGCCATTCGATCCGTCCTTCCACAAGGCAACCGCTTCGGGGTTTCGCGCGCGGACTTCCCTTCTCCCCTTGAAGGAGAAGGTGGCCGAGCGAATCTCGGTCGGATGAGGGGTGTTCCAGCTTGGCACCGACGGCACTCCGTCCAGTACCCCTCAACCGTCTCGGCGCTACGCGCCGATCCACCTTCTCCCACAAGGGGAGAAGGCAAGAGCCTACTGCAAACTCGAACCGAAATCCTCATTGTCGCGCGCCAGCGCCATTTCGGTGATGGCGATCAGCGTTTCGGCACGTGTCTTTAGATCGGCCGCTTCGAGCAGCGCCTGTTTCTCGGCCGGCCCGTAGGGCGCCATCATCGACAGCGCGTTGACCAGCATGGCGTTTTCGGCGCGGCTGACGCTTTCCCAGTCGGCCTCCAGATCGTTGGCCTGCAGATAGGCGCGAAACGCTTTGAGCAGCGCCGGCCGGTCGATCTCGGCTTCCGCCTGGTCGTCGTCGAGATCGGTGAGAAAGGGTGCCAACCGGCACTGGCGAAACGGCGTCCTGACGGTGAGTTCCTGGACAATGCGGAACCGGCACACGCCCTGCAGCGAAATCAGATAACGACCGTCGCCGCTCTCGGACAGCGCGATGATGCGCCCGGCACAGCCGACATTGCAGAGTTCCGGCTCGCCGTCGGGACGCAGCGCACCGTCGAGGCTGGGCTGGATCATGCCGATCAGCCGCGCCCCGGCGATCGCCTCATCGACCATCTGCAGATAGCGCGGCTCGAAGATGTTGAGCGGCATGCGGCCTCCCGGCAGCAGCAATGCGCCCTCAAGCGGAAAGATCGGCATGGTCGACGGTAAGTCCGCAGCGAGTCGGTAATGCGCGTTTCCCGCCTGCACCTCAATCCTCCGATCGCTTCGTCAGGAAGCGCACCAAACCCGTCTCCTCCCGGCCGGCACAAGGCGCGACACCGGAAACCCGAAATCGAATGCCATCCGAAAACCTAATCTGGCGCAGCCGCCGCCGACCGCAAGCCCGCCGGACAAAACAGTCTGCGCCGGCTCAGGAAAACAGCAGCGACGACAGTTTGCGCCGTGCCGACAGCGTTGCCTCGTCGGTCATGCCCCATGCCTCGAAGAGCTGCAGCAACTGGGTTCTGGCGCCATCGTCGTTCCACGAGCGGTCGGCCTTGATGATCGCCAGCAGATTGTCGGCCGCCGCCATGCGATCACCCTTGGCGTTCTGGATCATCGCAAGCTCGAACCGCGCCTGGTGATCCCCGGGATTTTCGGCCAGCCGCCGTTCCAGTTCCGCCGGATTGCCGAGCACTGCTGCTTGCGCGGCGAGCGCCATCTTGGCGCGCAGCGCGGCGAGCTGCGGCGCATCCTTCTTTGCCTCCGGCGCCCGCGCCAGCATCGCATCGGCACCTTCGGTATCGCCGGCCTCGAACAGCAGATCGCCCAAGCCGGCGATCGCCTCGATCGTCTCCGGCGCCTGTTCCAGGATAGCGTCGTAGATGTCGGCCGCGGTCTGCACGTCACCGGCCTCGCGCGCCTCGGCGGCCGCGGCCAGCGCCTCGGCCACTTGCGGTGCGCCACCATCCTTGCCGCCGACCTTCTGGATGAATTGCGTGATCTGGCTCTCGGGAATGGCGCCCATGAAGCCGTCGACCGGCTGGCCGTCCTTGAAGGCAATGACCGCCGGTATCGACTGGATGCCGAGCTGGCCGGCGATCGATGGATGGTCGTCGATGTTCATCTTGACCAGCTTGACCTTGCCGCCGGCGGCTTTCACCGCCTTTTCCAGCAGCGGGGTCAATTGCTTGCAGGGGCCGCACCATGGCGCCCAGAAATCGACCAGCACCGGCTGGCGGCGCGATTCCTGGATGACGTCGGCGGCAAATCCAGCGGTCGTGGTGTCCTTGATGACGTCGGCCGGCACCTCCGCAAGTGCGACCTTCTCACGCGCGGCATCGGTGCCGCCATACTGCACGGTGGTGGCATACTGACCGCCATTGCTGCCAAATGGGCGGCCAAAGGGGTTGCTATCGCTCATCTCGTCGCCCTTTCGGTCGCGCCGCCGGCCAAGGGACAGGCGCAACATCCTTCTTCAGAACCCGGTTTCAGTCACCCATGTGGCGATCATGCCGAGACTTTCAAGATAACAGCATCATGTCCGGTTGCCTCGACGAATTTGACCAGGTCCGTGGCGGCGATGGAAGTCGTCGCCTCATTGGTCAGCGGGTGGGCGTTGACCACAGCATGGCTCATCAGCTCCTCGTCGAGAACGACCTTGACCCTTCGCTCCGTGTCGTTGATCAGCCCGAAAACGGTGACCGCGCCCGGGACGACGCCGAGAAGCTCCATCAGCATCTCCGGCCGGCCGAAAGACACGCGGCCCGCGGCGCCGATCAGATGATGGATCTGCTTTAGATCGACCACCGCCTCCTCGCCGACGCTGACTAGGAAGAAATTATCTTTCTTGTCCTTGAGGAACAGGTTCTTGGTGTGGCCGCCGGCGATCTCGCCGCGCAGCACCTGCGAATCGGCGACAGTGAACAGCGGCGGATGCCGCTGTGTCGATACCTCGATCCCGAGTCCGGCAAGAAAGGCGAAAAGGTCGGCTTCGGTCTTCGGCATCGGTCTTTCTTCTGATGGCCCGCTTTCAACGGCTTGTTCGGCCTACGCCGTTTACGGCCAATGATGCGGCCAAGACAAGCCCGTCGCGCAATGCAGGGGTGATTGCCTTGCGACGTGTCGCGGGACGGCTTGTCCGCATTGCCGGCGAAGCAAAAAGCCTGAGAATTCCCTGTTGCAATCGCCGCGCTCTTCAGCCATATAGGCGCGGCTTGCGGCCCGAAAGCCGCGCGAGCGGGTGTAGCTCAGGGGTAGAGCACAACCTTGCCAAGGTTGGGGTCGAGCGTTCGAATCGCTTCACCCGCTCCAGTTTCTCTCAAGGGAAATCAAGCATCGAAAAGCCGCGGTCCGCCGCGGCTTTTTCGCATTTGGGCGGCACAGGACGCACTTGCCAGCAGGCGCTGCGGTCGCGCCAAGTACGCTGCAGATAGAATTCAGGACTTTTGCGTGTCGTCCTCGGACCAAGGTCCGTCTTGCAGAATGCTCTATTTGAACGGAACTTGTTGGACAGCGGGCTCCACTTTGGAAAGTCCTCACGTTTCTCACTGGAACCCATCCTGGCGGGAGGGCCACTCGAAGGAGGAATGATGAAAACGCGCACCTATCTATTCGCAGCGGCGGCCGCTCTCACCCTTGTCGCGTCTCCGGTCCTCGCTGCCCCCGGCGGCAATGGCGGCGGGAACGGCAATGGCGGCAGCCACGGCAACGGCGGAAACTCGGCTGGGGCCGGCTCGCAGGGACACGGAGCCGCCACCTCGGCCGCGGCCAAGGACAAGTCGACGACCGGAGTTGCTCATGCAATGGCGGTCGTTGCCACGACACCGGCCTCACCGCAGGCCACCCTGGCCTTGCAGGCAGCGCTGGATAGGAAGGCCGCGAAAGACGCGGCAAACACTGCCGACGACACCTCTGACGAAACCGAGTAAGCATTCGAAACTGACAACTTGTCGCGTTGAAAGCCGTGGTTCGCCGCGGCTTTTTTTCGTTTCCCCGCCTGGCGTTCGAACTCTCAAGGCCTTTGATGCATGTCGCGCAAAACTGTGCAGCGGTTTTGCGACACCGACATGCATGAAACAAGAACCTGAAGCGCGTCGCATGAGGCCGGTCGAACGCAACGCGCTTTTAGGGTCGGCAGGTCAACAGCGCTTCCAGAAAAAAGCTGCTCCACAGCGGCACTGAAGCTACGCTGAGGCCAAACGCCGCCGCATCGGCGTCGGATTCGATTGCATGCGAGGAGATCCCGTGACCGGCTTTGTCGACCGAGAACGCGCAACAGACCTGATGCAGCGTGCCAATATCGAGGCATTGGTGCTTTGCGAGCCTGAGGCATTCCAATATGCCACCGGCGCCTGGATCGGCCCGGCCGGCCTGTTCCGCCGGGCCGGCGCCGGTTTCGTGGTCATCCCGAGACGAGACGACCTGCCGATCGGCGTAGTGGTTGCCGATTTCCAGGCTGCCCAGCTCCGGGCGGCGGTGGCGGATGCCGTGGTGCGCACGCATCCGATCTGGATCGAATCCGCGTCGCTTGAGCCGGCGACGGCCGGCCGGCCCGTTGCGCAGCGCATCGAGGCCGGCCTGGTTGGCCGCGCCCCCGGTTTTGCACGTCCAGCGACCTTTGAGCTTGCCCGCTCTGTCCGCGAGCTGAAGACGATGCTCGCCGAATTCGGGCTGGAGCGTGCAACGCTCGGCATCGAGCTGGATTTTGTCTCGGCCAGCGATTTGTCCGCGATGCAGGCGATGTTGCCCGGCACGGCCCTGGTCAACGGCTCGCCGATCCTCGACAGGCTGCGGGCAATCAAATCGCAAAGCGAGATCGACCTTCTGCAGCAGGGCATCGTCCTGTCGGAAGCCGGCCTGTCGCGGCTGCAGCAGCATGCAGCGGTCGGCATGCGTCAGTCGGATCTGGTCGCGCTCTACCGGCAAGGCATCGCCGATGCAGCCGCCGGGTTATCGCAACAAATCGCGACGGCCGAATACGTCACGCTGGGCGCTCGCCCAAAAAGCGCCGATGCGGTCGCCGCCGCCGGCGATCCGCTGAAGGCCGACATGGTCTGCAGCGTGAACGGCTATGCTTCGGACATGTCGCGGAATTTCACCTTCGGGCCGCCGTCGCCCGAACAGGCCGAATTGCATGCGATAGCCGAACGCGCCTTCGCCGATGGGCTTGCCGCGCTTATGCCCGGAAAGCCGTTCGCCGCCGTTCATCGCGCCGCCAGCGAAAGCCTGGCGCGCCAGGGCCTGCGTTCCTATCGCCGCGGCCATTTCGGCCACAGCGTCGGCCATTCCGTGTTTTCCGAGCAATGGCCGTTCATCTCGGCCGACAGCGATGTCGTGATCGAAGCCGGCATGGTGCTGGCATTCGAGATCCCGCTCTACATCGACGGTCTCGCCAGCTTCAATCTCGAAGACCAGTTCCTGATCACCGCGAACGGGCCGCTGCCGATGAACCGCTTGCCGAGGCGCCTGGAGACTGTAGGCTGAATCCAGCCGGCCCCTTATCTGGCGCCGGCCACGCCCCTGCGGAAATCCGACGGCGACATGCCGGAAAGCTTGCGGAACGACTTGTTGAAGGCGCTGAGCGAGCCGAAACCCGATTCCATGGCGACGCGCAGTACATTGGCATCCTGATGCATCAGCAGCGCCTGCGCGTAGCTGAGGCGCAGCAAATTCACATATTCGTTGAGCGTCATGCCGGTCGATTTCTTGAAGATGCTCATGGCGTATTTGGGATGGATGTCGGCCGCCGCGGCAATGTCGACGCAATCGATCTCGTAGAGGAAATTCTCGGCGATGAAGTCGCACATGCGCCCGACATTGCGCAGCGATTGCTGATCGAAGGGACTGCCTATCTCCTGTTCGACCGGAGTTTCGGGCACGAGCCGGTAAGGCTCGAAGCGCACCCGCTCCAGCCGCAGCAAAAGCTCGTTGACCGCATGCTCGGCCTTCACCGGGTCGCCGGAGCGGGCATAGCGGTTCCAGCGCTCGAAATTGTGGTCGTCCGACCGGTCGGTGGCGTCAGTCACCAGCGTCGCGCCGGTCATCAGCCTGTTGCGGACCTCGATCGGCAAATGCAGCCGGAAGAAATGCACCAGCGGCAGATGCGCGCCGGCATAGATGGCATCGTCGGAGGCTTCGTCCATCTGGTGCGGCAGGCCACCCCAGAACAGACACATGTCGCCAGCAGAGAGCGAAAGCTCGTGCCCGTCCATGCGGTAATGCACGGCCCCGCGCACGATGAAATTCACCTCGACCTGGGCATGCCAATGCGGCTTGAGCATCACCAGGGGCTGGGTGTGGAACATCTGCAGCAGCAGCGGCAGGCCCTCTACGCTGCTGGCGCCAGGCTGGTAAAACGGCCTTTCCGGCATCTTACTTTCCGCTCATTTCTTATTCCCTTTGTCGCGGACAAGGCTTTCCCGAGGCCTAGTCTAGCCACGCTCGCAAACAGAGAGCAACTGAAATGGGAGGATTTCAATGCGCATAAAATCGACCTGCGCCGCGCTCGCGCTTGCCTTGGGCTCCAGCCCGGCCTTTGCGCAGTCCGGTGAAATCACGATCTGGAGCTGGAATATCGCCGCTTCGTCGCTGAAGGCCACCATAGCGGGCTTCAACAAGCAGTTTCCCGACATCAAGGTCACGGTCGAGGACCTCGGCAACCAGCCGACCTACGACAAGTCGATCGCCGGCTGTGCCGCCGGTGGCGAGGGCCTGCCGGACATCGTGACGATCGAGAACGGCGAAGCGGAAAACTACTGGAGCCAGTTCCCGGATTGCTTCGTCGACCTGCACACGCTCGGCTACACCGCGGAAGACCAGGCAAAATTCCCCGACTTCAAGCGCACCGAGCTCGAGGTGGACGACAAGGCCTATGCGATGCCGTGGGATTCGGGGCCGGTGGCGATGTTCTACCGACGCGACTTCTACGAGAAGGCCGGCGTCGATCCGTCCTCGATCAAGACCTGGGACGATTTCATCGCTGCCGCCAAGAAGATCCAGGCCGCCAATCCCGGCGTCACGATGACCAACGCCGATTTCAACGGCGATTCCGAATTCTTCCGCATGATCTCCAACGAGCAGGGCTGCGCCTACTTCTCCGCCGATGGTCAATCGATCACGGTCAACCAGCCCAAATGCGTCGATGCCATGACCAAGATCAAGGAGATGAAGGACGCCGGCATCATTTCCTCTGCCGACTGGAGCACCAAGATCACCAACAACACCGCCGGCAAGGTCGCCACGCAGATGTATGGCGGCTGGTATGAAGGCACTGTGCGCACCGAATCGCCCGATGGGACAGGCAAATGGGGCGTCTATTTGATGCCGAGCCTGACCGCCGACGGTCCGCGCGCCGCCAATCTCGGCGGCTCCTCGCTCGCCATCACCTCGGTGTCGAAGAACAAGGAAGCCGCCTACGCCTATCTGAAATACGCGCTAGGGACGAATGAGGGCCAGATCACCATGCTGAAAGGCTTCGGCCTGGTGCCGTCGCTAATTTCGGCGCTCAACGACCCTTATGTCTCCGAGGGCCTGCCCTATTGGGGTGGCCAAGCCGTGTGGAAGGACATCCTCGGCACCCTGCCCAAGGTCGTCCCCAGCCGCGGTACGCCGTTCCAGAGCGACGCCGAAATCATCATCCGCGCGGTGCAGACCAAATATCTGGCCGGGGGCTATCCCGACGCCAAGGCAGCGCTCGACGATGCCGCAAGCCAGATCGCCGCGGCGACCGGCCTGCCGGTCAAGTCGTGATCTAAACGAGGCGGCTCCGAGCGTGCGGCTCCCCTTCTCCCCTTGTGGGAGAAGGTGTCGCCGAAGGCGACGGATGAGGGGTGCTCCAGCTTGGCGCTGACGGCACTCCGGCCAGCACCCCTCAACCGTCTCGGCGCTACGCGCCGATCCACCTTCTCCCACAAGGGGAGAAGGCAAGAGACTTGAAAAAGCAGAAAGGAGGAAAACGATGCGCTACCAGAACGCCACGGCGTATCGCTTCCTTGCGCCCTATCTGCTGATCTTCTCAATCTTCTGGCTGTGGCCGATCATCGATTCCTTCCTGATCTCGTTCCAGGCGACGCGCACCGTGCCGTGGCGGTTCGCGCCGACCTTCAACTGGGGCCGGCTGATCGGCGATCCGGCCTTCTTCAATGCCTTGAAGAACACATTGCTGATCCTTGTCATCCAGGTGCCGGTGATGATTTCGCTAGCGATTGTGATGGCGGTGCTTTTGAACTCGCCGCTGCTCAAGGCGCGTGGCCTGTTCCGCTTTGCCTTCTTCGCGCCGGTCGTGGTCGGCGAGGTCGCCTATTCGGCGGTTTTCCGGCTGATGTTCAATCTGGACTACGGCATCATCAACAAATTGCTGAACAGCATCGGCCTGCCCAACGTCGACTGGTTTACCAACGTCACCCCGGCGATGGCGGTCATCATGATGGCGGTGACGTGGCGCTGGGCCGGCTACAACGCCATCATCCTGCTCGCCGGCCTGCAGTCCATCCCCGAGGATGTTTACGAGGCGGCGACCCTGGACCGGGTCAGCAAGGTCAAACAGTTCTTCTACATCACGCTGCCGCTGCTCAAGCCGATCATCGTGTTCTGCGCCGTGCTGTCGATCATCGGCACCATGCAGCTGTTCACCGAGCCCTTCCTAATCACCGAGCGCGGCGGGCCGGGCGGCGGCACCGAAACGCTCGGGCTGCTGCTTTATCGCCAGGGCTTCCGGTCGCTCAATTTCGGCTACGCTTCGGCCATCGCCTACACCATGGCCGGACTGGCGATTGCCATTTCGCTGGTTCAGATATGGCTGACGAGGGAACCGAAATGACCTCGCGCTCCCCAATCAGCCATTCCCGGGTCGGCCGTTCCCAGGCCAGATTGGGCCGCAGCATCGCGCTGCATCTGTTCCTGACGCCGCTGGCGCTGGTCTGGCTGTTTCCGCTGTGGATGATGGTGGTCTTTTCCACGATGCCCGACAACGGCATCTTCAGCCCCGACATCGAGCTTTTGCCGCACGGCAATTTCCTCGACAATGTCAGCAATCTGCAGCGCGGCACCAATTTCATCGGTGCCATCGGCATCTCCGTCTCGGTGGCGGTGACCTACACCTTCCTGTCGGTGATGCTGACCTCGATGGCCGGCTGGGCGCTGGCGCGTTACAACTTCTTCGGCAAGGGCATGGTCGTCGCCATCATCTTCGGCACCATCACGCTGCCCTATGCGGTCGTGCTGATCCCGCAATTCATCATGGTGGCGCGCGACTTCAAGCTCGCCAACACCTGGGTGGCGCTGATCGTGCCGCCGCTGTTCAATTCGCTGGGCGTGCTCTTCATGCGGCAGAGCTTTTCGATGATGCCGCACGAACTGTTCGACGCCGCCAAGGTCGAGGGCGTCAAGGAATGGCGGATATTCCTGTTCGTCGCACTGCCTCTGGCGCGGCCGATGCTGGCAGCGCTCGCCATCATCCTGTTCCTTGCCTCCTGGAACAACTATCTCTGGCCGCTGCTGATCAATTCCAAGCCGGGCGCAATGACCGCGCCCGTGGCGCTCGGCACGCTGATCGGTCTCACCAAGGTGTCCTGGGGCGGCATCATGGCGGGCGCGGTGATGCTGACGGCGCCAATGCTCGTCGTGTTCGTGCTTCTGCAGCGCCATTTCGTCGCCGGCATCGCCGCCGGCGCTATCAAGTAAGGATCAGCATGGCGGCAGTCACACTCAAAAACGTCATCAAGCGCTTCGGCGTCTTCGAGATCGTCCACGGCGCCAATATCGATATCGATGACGGCGAATTCGTCGTCTTCGTCGGCCCTTCCGGCTGCGGCAAGTCCACGCTGCTCCGGATGATCGCCGGGCTCGAGGACATCAGCGACGGCGAGATCGCCATTGGCGGCAAGGTGGTGAACGACGTCGAGGCGGCCGATCGCGGCATCGCCATGGTGTTCCAGTCCTACGCGCTCTATCCGCACATGACGGTTGAGCAGAATCTGAGCTTCGGCCTGAGAATGACCGGCAACCCCAAGGCAGATACCGAGCGGCGGGTGAAGCGGGCTTCCGAAATCCTGCGCATCGCCGAGCTGATGAAGCGGCGGCCGCGGCAATTGTCGGGCGGCCAGCGCCAGCGCGTCGCCATCGGCCGCGCCATCGTGCGCGAGCCGCAAGTGTTCCTGTTCGACGAACCGCTCAGCAATCTCGATGCCGAGCTCCGGGTGCAGATGCGCGTCGAGATATCGCGCCTTCACAAGGAGCTTGGCGTTACCATGGTCTATGTGACGCACGACCAGACCGAGGCGATGACGCTGGCCGACAGGATCGTCGTGCTCAACGCCGGTAATATCGAGCAGATCGGCGCGCCGCTCGATCTCTACGACGACCCCGCCAACCGCTTCGTTGCCGGCTTCGTCGGCTCGCCGAAGATGAATTTTCTGGCGGCGAAAGTGGTCGGAACCGACAACAGCGCGGCGATCGTGGAGCTGGTCAACCATCGCGGCGTGCGACTGCGCAAGCCGCTTTCCGATGCCTTGCCTGCGATAGGCGGCGATGTCGTGGTTGGCGTGCGGCCGGAGCATTTCTTCGACGCCGGCCAGGGCGATTGCGACCTTACCCTCAAGGCCGACGTCGCCGAGCACTTGGGATCGGTGAGCTATGTCTATGCCAATTCCGGGACCGGGGGCGGGCGCGAAGAACTGATCATCGAGCGCGAGGCCTCGCGGCATCGCGCCAACGGCGACGACCTGGTGGTGTCGATCAAGGCCGACCGCTCGCTTCTCTTCGACGCCACCGGCGCACGCATTCGCTAACCCATCTTTCTTTTGTCCGATCGCGATTGCTCGCGGCCACCCCACGGAGATTTGACATGACTTCCAAACCAGAAAAAATTCGCTGGGGCATTCTCGGGCCCGGCAACATCGCCAAGGCCTTTGCCGGCGGCGTCGCCCATTCGCGCACCGGCACCTTGGTCGCCTTAGGGGCGCGCAATCCCGGCAAGGCCGGGCTCACCGAGGCTTTCCCCGGCGCCCGCATCCTCGACGGCTACGAGGCTTTGCTTGGCGATCCGGATGTCGACGCGATCTATATTTCGACGCCGCATCCGAGCCATGCCGAATGGGCGATCAAGGCAGCCGAGGCCGGAAAGCATGTGCTTTGCGAAAAGCCGCTTGGCCTGACCGCCTTCGAGGCCGACGCGATGATCCATGCGGCGCGCAAGGCCGGCACCTTTCTCGGCGAAGCCTTCATGTACCGGCTGCATCCGCAGACGGCCAAGCTGGTCGAGCTGATCAGTGCCGGCGCGATCGGCGAGATCAAGATGATCAAATCCAGCTTCGGCTTCGCCATGCCGGGCTTCATGCCGGAGCACCGGCTTTACGCCAAGGATCTCGCCGGCGGCGGCATTCTCGATGTCGGCGGTTATCCCGTCTCGATGGCGCGGCTGATTGCCGGCGCCGCCGCGGGAAAGCCCTTCGCCGAGCCGGACAAAGTGGTGGGCACTGCGCATCTCGGCCAATCCGGCGTCGACGAATGGGCGTCGGCGCTGTTGCATTTTCCGGGCGGCATCGTCGCGGAAGTGTCCTGCAGCATCTCGCTCGCGCAGGACAACGTCTTGCGCATTCTCGGCAGCAAGGGCCGCATCGAGGTGGCGGACTTCTGGTATGCCGGCGGCCAGCAAGGCGGCACCGGCGAAATCCGCATCATCCGTCCGGGTAACACCGAGGTGGTCGAGGTCAAGGAGGACGGCTGGCTTTACGCGTTCGAGGTCGACGCCGCCGGCGAGGCCATTCTCGGCGGGAAGCAGGAGTTCGCCTGGCCCGGCATGGGCTGGGCCGACAGTCTCGGCAATCTGCGCGTGCTCGACAAATGGCGTGCCGCGATCGGGCTCGAATACGACATCGAGAAACCGGCAAAGCGCGTCAACACGATCTCCGGACGGAAGCTGCGCTCCGGCGGGACCGCCATCCCCAAGCGCAGCATTCCGGGCCTGCCGCGGCGGGCCTCGTGCCTGGCGCTCGGCTTCGAGGATTTCCGCACCTTTTCGTCGGGCGCCATCCTGCTCGATGCCTATTTCGAGGCCGGCGGCAATCTGTTCGACACGGCCTTCGTCTACGGTTCCGGCTATACCGAGACCCTGCTTGGCCAATGGCTGAAAAACCGCGGCGTGCGCGAGCAATCCGTGGTCATCGGCAAGGGCGCGCACTCGCCGCTCTGCTATCCCGACGTCATCGGCAAGCAGCTCACCCAGTCGCTCGAGCGGCTGCAGACCGACCATATCGACGTTTATTTCATGCACCGCGACAATCCGGACGTGCCGGTCGACGAATTCGTCGATGCGATGGACCGCGAGGTCAAGGCCGGCCGCATCCGCGGTCCGTTCGGCGGCTCGAACTGGACGATGGAACGCATGGACGAGGCGATTGCCTATGCCGAGCGCACCGGCAAGCAGAAGCCCGGCGCGCTTTCCAACAATTTCTCCTTGGCCGAGATGCTGGAGCCGATCTGGGCAGGCTGTGTCACCTCCTCCAGCGACGCGTGGAAGGCCTGGCTCACCGCCCGGCAGATGCCGAATTTCGCCTGGTCGAGCCAGGGCCGCGGCTTCTTCACCGACCGCGCCGGCCGCGACCGGCGCGACAATGAGGAGTTGGTCCGGGTCTGGTACTCGGACAAGAATTTCGGCCGTCGCGACCGTGCCATCGAGCTCGCCAAGCGGCTGGGCAAAAGCCCGATCCACGTCGCGCTCGCCTACGTCCTGGCGCAGCCCTTCCCGTCCGTCCCGCTGATCGGGCCCCGCTCGCTCGACGAATTGGAAGACAGCCTCCAGGCGCTCGACATCTCACTTTCGCCGGACGATCTTGCATGGCTGGATAGCGGTTCGGATCAGGCCCGCGCGCGGGCCTGACAGCAGGGAGAAAGGTTGCTAGAAGATGCGCTATGCGTGACTCGTGGGTTGGAAACGAGCTGATCAGAGTGCTTCTCGAGAACGACTCAGTGCACTTGGAGTTTGCTGGCGTTACCGTCCAACTCTGGACTTTATTCAAGGTGGCCTACGACGGAGGGCCTGACGTCTGGATAAAACCGGATAACCGTAGCGGCGATTTAAGCTTAATCTGGGCTTTGGTCGGAACGCGACTTGTAGAAGTAGCCTTGGAGGACACGGTTCGGGTCAGATTTGACAACGGCACGGAAATCATGGTCCCACCTGGCAACCGCCGAGGAGCCGTTATAACGGGAGTAGATGGCTACGATCCCTTCTGAATTTTGTACTGGCCCTACCGAATTTTGCGCGGCTTCTGGCACTCTTGGTCGACGAGGAGGATAGATGCTCGACATCTCACCGTCGAAACAGGCGGCCACCTGGCTCGGTTCGTTTGCGCGAGCGCTCGAAGCAGGCGACGTCGAGGCCGCAACCAATCTGTTCGTCGAGGACTGCTACTGGCGCGATCTTTTGACCTTCACCTGGAACATCAGGACGATGGAAGGCCGCGCCGCGATCCGCGAGATGCTGGCGGCGACGCTGGCAACCACAAGGCCTGCTCAATGGCAGCTCAGCGGCGAAGCGACTTCGGACGAAGGCACCATCGAGGCCTGGTTTTCTTTCGAGACGTCATCGGCGTGGGGCCAAGGCATCATGCGCCTCAGGGACGGCAAGTGCCGGACGCTGTTTACGGCGATGACCGATCTCAAGGGGTTTGAAGAGCGCAAGGGCCCGGCGCGGCCTCTGGGCGTCCGCCACAAGGCCGACCCGGAACGCGAGACCTGGCTGGAGGCGAGGCGCCGCGAGGCGCGTGACCTCGGCGCTAGCCGGCAGCCCTATTGCCTGGTCATCGGCGGCGGCCAGGGCGGCATCATGCTGGGGGCGCGGCTCGGGCAGCTCGGCGTGCCGGCCATCGTCATCGAGAAGAACGCCCAGGCCGGCGATTCCTGGCGCAAGCGCTATCGCTCGCTCGTGCTGCACGACCCGGTCTGGTACGACCATCTGCCCTACATCCCGTTTCCCGAGAACTGGCCGGTGTTCACGCCCAAGGACAAGATGGGCGACTGGCTGGAGATGTATACGCGCGTCATGGAGCTCAATTACTGGACCTCCACGACATGCGTCAGTGCCTCCTATGACGAGACCGAAAAGGTCTGGACGGTCGAGCTCGACCGCGCCGGCGAGCGCATCACGCTGAAGCCGAAGCACATCGTCTTCGCGACCGGTGCTTATGGCCCGCCCAGGCGCATCGACCTGCCGGGCGCCGAGGTCTTCAACGGCGAGATCCTGCATTCCAGCCAGTATTCCAGCGGCGAGAAATTCCGCGGCAAAAGGGTCGCCGTCATCGGCGCGGCAAGTTCCGGCCATGACGTCGGCGTCGATCTCTGGGAGAGCGGCGCCGAGGTGACCATGGTCCAGCGGTCGCCGACGACGGTGGTCAAGTCGGACACGCTGATGGAGATCGGCTTCGAGATCTTCTCGGAAAAGGCGCTGGCCCGCGGCATCACCACTGAAAAGGCCGACATGATCGTCGCCTCGACGCCGTTCGCGCTGCTGCCGCAAGGCCAGCGGGCGCTTTACGACGTCATCAAGGCGCGCGATGCTGCCTTCTACGACCGCTTGCGCAGCGCCGGCTTCGCCATCGATTTCGGCGACGACGAGACTGGGCTCCTGATGAAGGCCTACCGCACCGGCTCGGGCTTCTACATCGACGTCGGCGCCTGCGATCTGATCATCGACGGCGAGATCGGCATCCGTAGCGGCGTCGGGATCAAGTCGCTGACGCCGACAGGCATCCTCTTCGACGACGGCACGGAACTGGCGGCCGACGCAATCATCGCCTGCACCGGCTATCTCTCGATGAACGAGACAGTGGCGGCGATCGTTTCGCGCGAAGTCGCCGACAAGGTCGGGCCGTGCTGGGGGATTGGCTCGGGCGTGAAAGGCGACCCGGGTCCGTGGCAAGGCGAGTTGCGCAACATGTGGAAGCCGACAGCGCAGGAAGCGCTGTGGTTCCACGGCGGCAATCTTGCGCTGTCGCGCTTCTATTCAAAATTCGTGGCGCTGCAGATCAAGGCGCGCATGGAAGGCATTCCGACGCCAGTCTATGGAGCGCCGGTGCGATAGGGCCGCCTTTCCCTTCTCCCCTTCTTGTGGGAGAAGGTGGATCGGCGCGTAGCGCCGAGACGGATGAGGGGTGTTGGACGGATCGCCGTGGTGCCAAGCTGGAGCACCCCTCATCCGTCGCCTTCGGCGACACCTTCTCCCACAAGGGAGAAGGGGAGCCACATCGCCGTCAATCGTGGCTATGTCCGAAATGCCGGCTCGCCACCTCGACATGCGTGTCGTGCGCATGCGCTTCGAAGCGTTCGGTCTCGCCGAGATCGTCCACCGCCTCGTTCGGCCACCAGGTGCCGCCGACCACGATGCCGGCCGAGACCAGCCTTTGCTCGGCGACCAGCGAGGCGCCGACCGAATCGACAAAGGTGAAGTGGCCTGGACGCAGACGCAGCACCGCGACGTCACCGACCACGCCAATCGCCAGCCTGCCGAGATCTGGCCTGGCGATCGCTTCCGCTGGCCGCTGCGTTGCGGCGCGCAGCACCTCGACCAGTGGCATACCGAGCGCCAGCAGTTTCGACATGCAGACCAGGATGTCGAAGGCCGGCCCGTCGACGCAGTAGAGATGCACGTCGCTGCTGATCACGTCCGGCGCCAGACCCTCGCTGAGCATCGCTTTGGCCACCTCGAAATCGAACGAGCCCATGCCGTGGCCGAGGTCGAAGATGACGCCGCGCTCGCGCGCCAGCCGCATATCCGGCCGCACCGCCCCCGAGGCGAAGACCGGCGCGTTGGGAAACGGCCGGAAGCAGTGGGTGAGGATGTCGCCCTTGCGCAGCCGCGGCAGCACTTCCGAGCGGCCGGGCGGCGGCTCGTCTATATGCGCCATCAGCGGCAGGCCGGCCTTGTCGGCGGCTTCGAGCGCGAGATCGACCGGCGCGATGCCGCTGGTGCCACCGGCATGGCGACCCGAGCGGACCTTGACACCGACAACCACGTCCGCGTGCTCGCGCGCCGCCGCCACCGTTTCGCGCGGTTCGCAGAGCCGGAGGTCGCTGCACTCGCCGACCGCCACGGTCTGCGAGAAGCCGAATATGCCGGCAAAGGAAATGTTGACGTAGGCCAGGATGCGGACTTTCGAGCGCTCTATGACGTGGCGGCGAAAGCCGAGGAAATTGCCGGCGCCGGCGCTTCCGGCATCGATGAAGGTGGTGGTGCCGCTCTTCGCCGCAAGCCGGTCGGCATCGACGCCGAGCGACGTGCCGCCCCAATAGACATGGCTGTGCAGGTCGATCAGGCCGGGCGCGACGATGGAGCCCGTGGCGTCGATGACGCGGGCTGCACGTTCGAAGGGGATTTCGGTGTCGATCGCGGCGATACGGCCGTCGGCAATCGCCAGATCGCGTTGTGCGTCGAGGCCGGACGCCGGATCGATGAGGCGGCCGCCTTTTATCAGGAGATCGAATTGCATTGCGCCTGTCTCCGCTTTTCCGTCAGGCCGGCCTGTAGGCGACGGCTTCGACCTCGATCTTGATGTCGATCATAAGCCGTGACTCCACAGTCGTGCGTGCCGGCGGATCTTTCGGGAAATGCCGGGCATAGACCGTGTTGAAGATGCCGAAGTCGCGCGCGTCCTCGAGCCAGACCGTGGTCTTGATCACATCGTCCAGCGTGCAGCCGGCCAGCGCCAGTGCCGCCTTGATGTTCGACAGCACCTGTTCGGTCTGCTCGGCGATGCCGCCCTTGACCACCAGCCCGTCGCCGCCGACCGGCACCTGGCCGGAGACATAGACGAAATCGCCGGCCCTGACCGCCGGCGACAACGGCACATGGGATTTTCCGAAACACTGCTTGGGCAAGGAGGCCTCCTCTGGAAATCTTGCGTGACCGCCCTTATGCCTGCCACCGCGGTTCTCATCCAACATTTTGGAAGCTGTATCGCTTTGCTGCGGGAGCGCCAGCTTGGTCACCACGCTCGGTGACCCTTCGCGCCCCCCTCTGTCCTGCCCTCTTTCCCACTACTTGGCATCTCCCCCACAAGGAGGGAGATTGGCCGTCATCACTGATTTCGCCAACCACCGACCTTGCAAAAGGTGCGCTGCCAGCGAAGCTGCCGATCTCCCCCCAAAAGGGGGAGATGCCCGGCAGGGCAGAGGGGGGCGCTGTCCCGCCAGCGTCTTGACCCGCGACACCAGCCCGCTCAGCGATCGATCCGCGTCGACAGGATGATCGACGACGACGTCCGCTCGACCCCGTCCATGGCGCCGATCTGGTCGAGAAGCGTGTCGAGATCCCTGATCGACGGCGCCTCGACGATGACGATCATGTCGAAATTGCCGCTGACCGAATGCAGCGTCCGCACCGGCGGCAGCGCCTGCAGGCTGCGCACCACCTTGTCGGCAAGCTTGGGCGTGACGGTGAGCAGGACATGCGCCCGCACCAGTCCCTGTTCGTAATCCGGCGAAAGCCTGACGCCGTAGCCGGTGATGGTGCCGCGCTGCTCCAGCCGCTCGATCCGGCTCTGCACCGTCGTCCGTGAGACGCCCAGCCGCCGCGCCAGTTCGGCGGTCGAGGCGCGTGCATTGATGCGCAGCAGGGAAAGCAGCGCCTGGTCGGCATCACTAAGCATTTCGACGAACCTTGCCGGCGCATTGATCAAACAGAGACTGCGTTTTGCATAATCCCACGCTTCCTTTCGACAGGCAAGCTGCGATTCTAGCCGTCTATTTAATATTGGTGCGAGGGACCGGTCATGAAGGAAATCATCGTCGTCGGCGCCGGCAAGATCGGCTCGACCATAGCCGAGATGCTGGCATCCACGGGCGACTTCCATGTCACCCTGGTCGACCGCTCGGCTGCGCAGCTCGGCGCGGCCGAACTGCCGGCCGGCGTAGAGACGCTGGAACTCGATATCGAGGCCGTCGGCACCCTCGAAGCCGCCCTGGCCGGCAAGTTCGCGGTGCTCAGCGCTGCGCCCTTCCATCTGACCACGCGCATCGCCGAAGCGGCGGCCAGCGCCGGCGTGCACTATCTCGATCTGACCGAGGACGTCGTCAGCACCAGGCGCGTCAAGGAATTGGCGCGCTCCGGCAACAGCGCCTTCATCCCGCAATGCGGGCTGGCGCCGGGCTTCATCTCGATCGTCGCCAACGATCTCGCCAGCCGCTTCGACACGCTGGAAAGCGTGCGCATGCGGGTTGGCGCGCTGCCGCAATACCCGTCGAATGCGCTGAACTACAATCTGACCTGGAGCACCGACGGCGTCATCAACGAATATTGCGAGCCTTGTGAGGCGATCGTCGAAGGCGAGCTGGTCGAAGTGCCGCCGCTGGAGGAGCGTGAAGAATTCTCGCTCGACGGCGTCACCTACGAGGCATTCAACACCTCGGGCGGGCTGGGCACGCTGGCCGAAACGCTGAAAGGCAAGGTGCGGACGCTGAACTACCGCACCATCCGCTACCCCGGCCACGCCGCGATCATGAAGGCGCTGCTCAACGACCTCGGCCTGCGCCACCGCCGCGACGTGCTGAAGGACATTTTCGAAAGCGCCCTGCCGGCGACGCTGCAGGACGTCGTCATCGTCTTCGTCACCGTCAGCGGCCGCAAGAACGGCCGCCTGCTGCAGGAGACCTACGCCAACAAGATCTACGCCAGGCGTGTCGGCGATACGGTACGCAGCGCCATCCAGATCACCACTGCCTCCGCCATCTGCGCCGTGCTCGACATGCTGGCCGATGGCACCTTGCCGGCAAAGGGCTTCATCAAGCAGGAGGACATCGCGCTCGACGCCTTCCTGGCCAACCGCTTCGGCCGCGCCTACGCGCAGCACGAGATGGTTAGCCGACTGGCGGGGTGAGTGCGGTTGCCCGACGGCGAAGCTGCCGATCTCCCCCCTTGAGGGGCGAGATGTCGCCGAAGGCGACAGAGGGGGTCGCCTCGCGTAGAGCGCTAACCTCCATCTGTCGCAAGGGAGGTCGCATCCAGTCGAACCGACCCCCTCTGGCCTGCCGGCCATCTCCCCCTCAAGGGGGGAGATCACCTGCCCTCAAACATGCACCGCCCGCCCGAGCGCCTTCAGCGCCGCTTCCTGAAAACCCTCCCCTTGCGTCGGGTGGGCGTGGATGGTGCCGGCAATGTCCTCTAGACGCGCGCCCATCTCCAGTGCCAGGCCGAAGGCCGTCGACAGTTCCGACACGCCTTGGCCGACCGCCTGGATGCCGAGCACCAGATGGTTGTCGGCGCGGGCAACGACCCGGACAAAGCCCTCCTCACCCATCTTCGTCATCGCCCGGCCATTGGCGGCGAAGGGGAACAATCCGACCTTGATTTCGCCGCCGAGCCCCTTTGCCTCCTCCGGCGACAGGCCTGCGGTGATCAGCTCCGGATCGGTGAAGCAGATAGCGGGAATGCAGCGTTTGTCCCAGCTGCGCTTGTGGCCGGCGACGATCTCGGCGACCATTTCGCCTTGCGCCATCGCCCGGTGCGCCAGCATCGGCTCGCCGGTGACGTCGCCTACAGCAAAGATGCCGCGCATCGAGGTGCGGCACTGGTCGTCGATGCGGATGAATTTTCCCGCCATGTCGAGGTCGATCTGCTCGAGCCCCCAGTCTTCGACCACCGGCTTGCGCCCGACGGTGACCAGAATCCTGTGGGCAACGATCTTGGCATTCTTGCCGTCCTTCGTCTCGACCAGCAGCGCATCGCCCTTGGTCGACAACCCCCTGGCCTTGGCGCCCACAAGCACCTCGATCCCGAGCTCGGCGAGCCGCTTCACCACCGGCCGGGTCAGTTCGGCATCATATTGCGCCAGTACGCGCGGCAAAGCCTCGACCACGGTCACCTTGGCGCCCATCTTGGCGAAGGCGATGCCGAGCTCCAGCCCGATATAGCCGCCACCAACGACGGCAAGCCTTTCCGGCACTTCGCTCAGCGCCAGCGCTTCGGTGGACGATATCACCAGCCCACCGAAGGGCAGCGACGGCAATTCGATCGACGCCGAGCCCGTGGCGATCACCACCGTCTCGGCGCGGACCACCTGCATCCCGGTTTCGGTCTGGACCTCGACGGTCTTGCCGTCACGGAATTTCGCCCAGCCGTGCACGGTCTTGACCCCGGCCTTCTTCAACAGGCCGGCAACGCCGCTGTTAAGCCGGCTAACGATGCCGTCCTTCCAGGCGATGGTCGTTTCGAGATCAATCGATGGTGTTGCGATTGAAATGCCGAGCGGGCTCTTGCCGCCGGCCATGTGCGACGCCTTTTCGAACTCTTCGGCCGCATGGATCAGCGCCTTGGACGGGATGCAGCCGACATTGAGACAGGTGCCGCCCGGTTTGCCGAACTCGACGATAACCGTGTCGATGCCAAGCTGGCCGGCGCGGATGGCGCAGACATAGCCGCCGGGACCGGCGCCGATGACGAGCAGCTTGCAGGAGATTTCCTTCATGTCGTGCCCCATGCAGCGGCTCGGAAAAGGGCGCTCTGTGGCGATCCTTCGCGCCCCCCTCTGTCCTGCCGGACATCTCCCCCACAAGGGGGGAGATTGGATCTCGCCTCCGCCTTCGCCAATCGCCGCCGTCGCAGGAGCGGTCGGAGCGCGGAAACTGCCAATCTC
Organism: Mesorhizobium sp. M1423; assembly: GCF_040317575.1. Taxonomy (NCBI): domain Bacteria; kingdom Pseudomonadati; phylum Pseudomonadota; class Alphaproteobacteria; order Hyphomicrobiales; family Phyllobacteriaceae; genus Mesorhizobium; species Mesorhizobium sp. M1423. Next base: position 21,298 of record NZ_JAMYKU010000037.1, on the reverse strand, counting down.
CCCCCTTGTGGGGGAGATGCCTGGCAAGGCAGAGGGGGGCGCTGTCCCTCCAGCCTCCCGATCGTTCCGCACCGCCCCAACATTCTATTCATCTCCTCAATCCACAAAAATCAGCGCTGGCGTTTCCAGCAGCGCCTTTATCCGCTGGATGAACACCGCAGCGTCCCAGCCGTCGATGACGCGGTGGTCGAAGCTGGAGGACAGGTTCATCATCTTGCGCGGGATGAACTGGGTGCCGTCCCACACCGGCCGCATCATCATCTTGTTGACGCCGAGGATCGCCACTTCCGGATGATTGATCACCGGCGTCGTCGCCACACCGCCCATCGCCCCGAGCGAAGTGATGGTGATGGTCGATCCAGAGAGCTCGTCGCGCGTCGCCGTGCCGGATTTTGCCGCCTCAGCCAGCCTGACAACCTCGGCTGCGCAATCCCAGATGTCGCGCGCCTCGGCGTGCTTGACCACCGGCACCACCAGCCCCGACGGGGTCTGCGCGGCGATGCCGATATGGACCCCGCCATGCTGGTGGATGATGCCGGCCTCGTCGTCGAACAGCGCGTTGAGGTTTGGCTGGTCGGCAATCGCCTTGACCATCGCCCGCATCAGGAACGGCAGCAGCGTCAGCTTCGGCCTGTCCGCGCCCGGCCGCTTCTCCTTGTTGAGCGCGGCGCGCAAATCCTCGAGCGCGGTGACGTCGATCTCTTCGACATAGGTGATGTGCGGGATGCGCGATTTGGCCAGCGTCATCTTCTCGGCGATCTTTCGCCTGAGCCCGACTATCTTGATGTCCTCGACCGCCTCGTTGCGGACAAGCCCGGCAATCTTGGCGGGCCCGGGTCCGCGCGCCAGGAAAGCCTCGATATCCTCATGCTGGATGCGACCGGCCGGGCCGCTCCCCACAACTTGCCGCAGGTCGATGCCGGCCTCTTTCGCCCTGAGGCGGACGGCCGGCGAGGCCAGCGGCTTCTCGCCCTCCGGACGCCGCGCGCCGGAGATCGGCGCAGTACCCCCACCGGAGGGGAATACCGTTGCCGGCTCACTTTCGCGCGCAGAAGCGCTTTCTGACGGAGGTGGGACTGGTTTGGCGTCGGCCTTGGGAGCCGAAGCTCGTCCCCCTCCCCCTTGTGGGGGTCCGAAGGACGGGCGAGACCCGTGGCTCGCCCCGGCAAGGTCAGGGGTGGGGGTACGCTTGGCGCCCGCCTCAACGTCCCGTGGCGGCTTGACGTTACCCTCGCCGGCCACCTTCAGGCGCACGATGGGCGAGCCGATCGCCACCGTGTCGCCGATCTCGGCGCCGAGCCAAAGGATCTCGCCATCGACGGGCGAGGGAATCTCGACCGTCGCCTTGTCGGTCATGACCGCGGCCAGCACGGCGTCCTCGCGCACGAGATCGCCGACCTTGACGTGCCACTCGACCAGCTCGGCCTCGGCGACGCCTTCACCGACATCCGGCAGCTTGATGATATGCTCGCCCACGCTAGGTCTCCATGGTTTCAAGCAAGGCACGGCCGACCCGGGCGGGACCGGGGAAATAGTCCCACTCCTGCGCATGTGGATAGGGCGTGTCCCAGCCGGTGACCCGCGCCACCGGCGCCTCCAGATGGTAGAAGCAGTTTTCCTGAACCAGCGCCGACAGTTCGGCGCCGAACCCCGATGTCAGCGTCGCCTCGTGCACGACCACGCAGCGCCCGGTCTTGTTGACCGAGGCGACGATCGTCTCGAGGTCGAGCGGCAGCAGCGTTCTCAGATCGATGATCTCGGCATCGATGCCGGTCTCCTCGGCCGCCGCCTGGGCGACATAGACCATCGTGCCATAGGCAAGTACGGTGACCGCACCGCCCTGTCTGCGGATCATCGCCTTGCCGAGCGGCACCGTGTAATGGCCGTCGGCGACTTCGCCGAGCTCATGTTTCGACCATGGTGTTACCGGCCGCTCGTGATGACCGTCGAAGGGCCCGTTATAAAGTCGCTTCGGTTCCAGGAAGATCACCGGGTCGGGATCCTCGATCGCCGCGATCAGCAGGCCCTTGGCGTCATGCGGATTGGACGGCACGACGACCTTCAGCCCGGAGACATGGGTGAACAGCGCCTCCGGACTCTGGCTGTGGGTCTGGCCACCAAAAATGCCGCCGCCGGTGGGCATCCTGACCACGATCGGGCAGGTGAAATCACCGTTCGATCGGTAGCGCAGCCGCGCCGCTTCCGAGACGATCTGGTCATAGGCCGGATAAACATAGTCGGCAAACTGCACCTCGACGCAAGGCTTCAGCCCGTAGGCGGCCATGCCGATGGCCGCGCCGACAATGCCGGCCTCGCTGATTGGCGCGTCGAAGCAGCGGCTCTTGCCGTATTTCGCCTGCAGGCCTTGCGTACAGCGGAAGACGCCGCCGAAGAAGCCGACATCCTCGCCGAACACGATGACGCGCTCGTCGCGCGCCATCGACACGTCCATGGCGTCGCGGATTGCCTCGATCATGGTCCGTCGCGGCATGGTCAGACTCCCGCCTGCTGGCGCTGGCGCCTGAGGTGCGGCGGCATCTCGGCATAGACGCCCTCGAACATATCGCGCGCCGAGGGCTTACCGCCGGCATGCAGCGTGCCGTTGCGCTCGGCCTCCCGCTGCGCTGAAATCACCGTGTCGAGGATTTCCGCCTCGGCCTGGGCGTGGCGTTCGTCCGACCAGACGCCGCGCTGGATGAGGTGGTTCTTCAGCCTGACGATCGGGTCGCCGAGCGGCCACGCGTCGGACTCGGCCTTCGGCCGGTAGGCCGACGGGTCATCGGAGCTGGAATGGGCGCCGACGCGGTAAGTGACATATTCGACCAGCGTCGGCCCGAGATTGTTGCGCGCCCGCTCCGCCGCCCATTTGGCCACCGCATGGACGGCGAGATAGTCGTTGCCGTCGACGCGCAGCGACGGGATGCCGAAGCCCAGTCCGCGGGCAGCAAAAGTGCCGGAGCCGCCCCGGGCGATCCCCTGGAAGGTCGAAATCGCCCACTGGTTGTTGACGACGTTGAGCACGACCGGCGCCTTGTAGGTCGAGGCGAACACCAGCGCCGAATGGAAGTCGGACTCGGCGGTCGAGCCGTCGCCGATCCAGGCGGCGGCGATCTTCTGGTCATTGCTGATCGCCGAAGCCATCGCCCAGCCGACCGCCTGGATGTACTGCGTCGCCAGATTGCCGGAGATCGAGAAAAAGCCGTGCTCCTTCGACGAGTACATGATCGGCAGCTGCCGGCCCTTCAGCGGATCGGCCTCGTTCGAATAGATCTGGTTCATCATCGTGACCATCGGATAGCCGTCGGCGATGAGCAGGCCGGCCTGCCGATAGGTCGGAAAATTCATGTCGCCCGGCGCCAGCGCCTTGCGGAAGGCGCAGCTCACCGCCTCTTCGCCGAGATGCTGCATGTAGAAGGAGGTCTTGCCCTGGCGCTGCGCCATCTGCATGCGCGCATCGAAGCTGCGCAGCGTCACCATATGGCGCAACCCTTCCAGCAGTTCCTCGTCGGAAAGCAGGCCGGCCCACGGCCCGACCGCCTCGCCGGCGCGGTTGAGCACACGAATGATCGAGAACGCCAGATCGCGGATGGTGCGCGGATCGACGTCGATCTCGGGGCGCGGCACCGAGCCGGCCTTGGGGATGGTCACGTCTGAAAAATCCGGCGTGCCGCCCGGCCGCACCTCCGGCTCCGGAACATGGAAGCGCAACATTCCGGCATCGGCCATGATCTCGGTCCTCCACTGTTGCCCGGCGCGATATTTGCACACCGCCGGACCAGTGCCAATTCGTCGGGCAGGGCTTCGCTGCCGCCGACGTTGACTACCCCGGCAGACAAGATGCAGATATGTCGGCGAAATTTCTTGTCGATCTTCCGGATCGGCGCGCAATTTGGCGAATGATTGCGCCGGGTTTCCCGCCAGATAAGACAATGCGTCGGATTGGGGCCTCGCGCGGCGCCGCGTTCCTTCTCCCCTTGTGGGAGAAGGTGTCGCCGAAGGCGACGGATGAGGGGTGTTCCAGCTTGGCAAGGACGGCACTCCGTCCAACACCCCTCTTCCGTCTTGGCGCTGCGCGCCAATCCACCTTCTCCCACAAGGGGAGAAGGAAAGGAGGAGCGACTCCGTTCACCCCGCGCCCGCGTCATGCTAATCAGCGCCCATGGCACAGAAGAAAGCATACGAGGTCGATTCATGGCTCGCGAAGCCGGATCCGCGCGTCTCGATCGTGCTGCTTTACGGTCCCGATCGCGGGCTGGTCGCCGAGCGGGCAAAGGCCTTTGCCGCCAGGACCGGCCTGCCGCTCGACGATCCGTTCTCGGTGGTCAGGCTGGACGGATCGGAGGTCGATCGCGACGAGGGCCGCCTGCTCGACGAGGCGCACACCGTGCCGATGTTTTCGGAGCGGCGCCTGCTATGGGTGCGCAATGCCGGCGCTCAGAAGGCGCTTGCCGACGACGTCAGGGCGCTGACCGCCGAGCCGCCGCGCGATGCCATTATCCTGATCGAGGCCGGTGACCTGAAGAAGGGCGTCGGCCTGCGCGGCGTGGTGGAGGCGGCGGACAATGCCATGGCTCTGCCTTGCTACGCCGATGAGGCCAGGGACATTGACACGGTCATCGACGACGAACTGCGCAAGGCTGGCATGTCGATGACGCTGGAGGCGCGGCAGGCGCTGCGCCGCAACCTCGGCGGCGACCGGCTGGCCTCGCGCGGCGAGATCGAAAAGCTGGTGCTTTATGCGGATGGCCAGGCCGAAATCGGCCTCGACGACGTCAAGGCGACATCCGGCGATGTCTCCGGCCTCTCCTTCGATGCGGCCGTCGACGCCCTGCTCGAAGGCAGGATCGCCGACTTCGACAGCGCCTTCACCCGCCATTGCCAGTCTGGCGGCCAGCCCTTCCTGGTGCTTTCATCGGCGATGCGGCAGTTGCAGACGATCCAGGCGATGCGCGGCCTGATGGACGCCGGCGGCCGCAATGCCGCTTCGGTCGTAGCCGCGGCGCGCCCGCCGGTGTTTTTCTCCAGGCGCAAGCTGGTCGAGAAAGCCCTCGAACGCTGGAGCAGCGAGGCGCTCGGCCGCGCCCTGACCCGCTTGCAGACGGCGGTGCTGCAAACGCGCCGGCGGCCCGATCTGTCGATCGCGCTGGCACGGCAGGCGCTGCTCGGCATTGCCGTGGAAAGCGCAAGGCTGGCGCAGAGGTAAGCGCGCTTCGAGCAGATGGTGGCTTCAACTCAGTCGGAGACGACCAATCATTGAGGCTGGCGCCGCCCCTCATTGCGCTACCGGGCATTTCTCCCCGTAAACGAGGAGAAAGAAGCCGGCCGCGACGCCGGCACCCTTCTTGCAACGGTGGAAATCGGCAAAACCGTCAGAGACAGCGCCCTTCTCCCCGTCACTATACGGGAGAAGATGCCGGCAGGCAGATGAGGGCGGCGCCAACACCCGAAACAGGAGCGAATTCTTGTCAGAACGGCAGCCGATTCACGAGTAGTTTGCCGGCTAAGGTACCAGGCCCCACTTACTCCCGCTTCAGCCTTCGGCAAAGCTCATCGAGCTGCTCCAGCGTCCGGTAGGCGACGCTGATCACGCCGCCGCGCTGGTTGTGCTCGATCGTGACGATCATGCCGATCGTGCTGGTCATCTGCCGCTCCAGCGCCAGTGTGTCGGTATCCTTTTGCGGCGGTGCGGCGGGCGGGCGTTTTGCCGCCGGCGCGCCGACCGGCATCTGCGCCAGCGCCTCGGCCTGGCGCACCGAAAGCCCCTCATCGATGATCCGCTTGGCGAGCCCGGCCGGGTCGTCGGCCGTCACCAAGGTACGGGCGTGGCCGGCCGACAGCGCCCCATCGACCAGCATGTCGCGAATGACGTCGGGCAGCTTGAGCAGCCTCAGCGTGTTGGCGACATGGCTGCGGCTCTTGCCGATCACCTGGCCGAGATCGGCCTGGGTATAGCCGTGGTCGTCGATCAGCTGCTGGTAGCCCAGCGCTTCCTCGACCGGGTTGAGGTCGGTGCGCTGGACGTTTTCGATGATCGCCAGTTCGAGCGCCGTGCGATCGTTGACATCGCGCACAATGATCGGGATTTCGGTCAGCCCGGCGCGTTGCGCCGCACGCCAACGACGCTCGCCGGCGATAATCTCGTAGCGGCCCGTTTGGGTTTTCGACGGCCGCGCCACCACCGGCTGCACCACGCCGTGTTCGCGGATCGACTGGGCGAGGTCGGTCAGGTCGGCGTCGCCAAAATGCCGCCGCGGGTTTTTCGGGTTAGGGCTGAGGAACTCGATCGGCACCTTGCCGTCGGCCGCCAGCCCCGGCTTTTCCGGTGCCGCCGGGCGATCGATTTCGCCGATCAGGGCCGCCAATCCCCGGCCCAGTCTCTTTCTCGAAGGGTCTTCGTTCATCGTCCGTCCAGATCGTTTCGGTATCGAATCGCTTGTTGGTGACTGTCAGGCGGCACGCAATTTGCGCTCGCGGCGGATCACTTCCGAAGCAAGCTGCAGATAGGCCTGGCTGCCCGAGCATTTGAGGTCGTAGAGAATCGCCGGTTTGCCATAGGACGGCGCCTCGGAAACGCGGACATTGCGCGGGATGACGGTTTCATAGACCTTATCGCCCATATGCGCCCGTACATCCTGCACCACCTGGTTGGCGAGATTGTTGCGCCCGTCGAACATCGTCAGCACTATGCCCTGGATCGTCAGATCGGGGTTGATTGAACGGCGCACCTGCTCGACCGTCTCCAACAGCTGGCTCAGGCCCTCCAGCGCGAAGAATTCACACTGCAGCGGTACCAGCACCGAATCGGCCGCAGCCATCGAATTCAGCGTCAGCAGATTGAGCGAAGGCGGGCAGTCGATCAGCACATAGCCGAAATTGGCCGAACGCTCGGCCGAAGCCCGCAGCGCGTTGCGCAGCCGCAGCACCCGATCCGGCGCCGAGGCGATTTCCATCTCGATGCCGAGCAGGTCGAGTGTCGACGGCACGATCGACAGGCCGGGCACCGCCGTCGGGATCGCCGCCGCTTCCAGGTCGAGTTCGCCGGTCAGCACATCATAGGACGAGACGGTGCGGTCGCGCCGGTCGATGCCAAGCCCGGTGCTGGCGTTGCCCTGCGGGTCGAGATCGACGATCAGCACCTGTTCGCCTATAGCGGCCAGCGCGGTGGCCAGATTGATGGCCGTCGTCGTCTTGCCGACGCCGCCCTTCTGGTTGGCGACGGTGATGATTCGGGGGCCGTTCTTCATCATGGGTCTATGCCAGAAATTCATTCGGGGTCGCCGGTCACTAGCCAGGGTGCTGTCGCAAGTCGGATATTTCGAGAACGACGCCCTGCGCGTCGGTTACACTGGCATGTTCTACCAGATCGAAAGACCATCGTTGAGCGCTTTCTGCCACTTCGGCGCGGTAATCCCGGCCTTTGTGAAACAGGCCGCGCGCGCCCTTCGTCAGCCACGGCGCCGCTAGGTCGAGCAGGGCCGGCAGCGAGGCGAGCGCCCTGGCCGTGACGATTTGCGGTGCAGGAACAAGAGGATAGCTGTCGTCTATGCGTCGCGCGATGACCTTGGCAGGCAGGCTGAACTGTCCGACGACCGCTTGCAGGAACGATGCTTTTTTCCGATTGCTTTCAACCAGGTCGATGCTGGCCCCTTCACGCTCGACCAGTAGAAAGGCCAGCACAAGGCCGGGAAAGCCGCCGCCGGAGCCGAGATCGACCCAACGCTTCGCGTCTGGTTTGATTCGCGCCAGCTGCGCGCTGTCGAGGATGTGGCGGCGCCAGACATCGTCCTGCGTCGATTGCGCAGCCAGATTGATCCGGCGATTCCATTTCTGGAAGACGGCCTCGAACTCGACCAGACGATCGAATGTTTCACGTGAAACCGGGCCTGCTGCCTGTTGCAGGTTCGCCCACGACGCAGCGCTCACGCGACCTGCTTTCGCGCGGCCGCCTCGGCGTTGCGGACATGCGCGACGATAATCGCCAGCGCCGCCGGCGTCATGCCTTCCATACGCTGCGCGTCGGCGATGGAGCGCGGCTGGCGTGCCAACATCTTCTGCTTCAGCTCATTGGACAGGCCGGGAACAGAAGCAAAGTCGAGCGACTCGGGAATAAGCCGGCTCTCCTCAAGCCTGATCTGCGAGACGTCCGCCTGCTGGCGGTCGAGATAGACGGAATATTTGGCTTCCGTTTCAAGACGTTCGGCCGTTTTGGCGTCGATAGCGCCAAAAGCAGGTTCGATGCGCCCCAGCCAGGCGATATCGACACCGGGATAGGCCAGCAACTCATAGACCGAGCGGCGCACGCCGTCCCGGTTGATCTCGAGCCCATGGCGCGCCGCCTCATTGGGGGTCATCGTGGTGCCGAGGGCGAGCTGCCGCGCCTTCTCAAGGTCTTGCACGACAGTGTTGAACCGTTGCGTTCGGTCCGGCGAGGCGATCCCTAGTCTCATCGCCAGCGGCGTCAGCCGCTCATCGGCATTGTCCGCCCGCAGCGACAGCCGGAACTCGGCCCGCGAGGTGAACATGCGGTAGGGTTCGGCGATGCCGCGGCTGGTCAAATCGTCGACCATCACCCCGATATAGGCTTCCGTCCGGCTGAGCACGATTTCAGCGCTCGCCGACGCCTTGCGCGCGGCGTTGACGCCAGCGAGCAGCCCTTGCGCGCCAGCCTCCTCGTAGCCCGTGGTTCCGTTGATTTGGCCGGCGAGGAAAAGCCCGGCGATCCGCTTGGTTTCCAGCGTCGGCTTGAGTTCGCGTGGGTCGATATGGTCATATTCGATGGCATAGCCGGGCTGCAGCATCGTTGCCCGCTCCAGCCCCGGAATGGTTTTCAGAATGTCGAGCTGTACGTCCTCGGGCAGGGAGGTCGAGATGCCGTTCGGGTACACTGTGTCGTCGTCGAGCCCTTCTGGCTCCAGAAAAATCTGGTGGCCTTCGCGGTCACCGAACTTGACGATCTTGTCTTCGATGGACGGGCAATAACGCGGCCCGACGCCTTCGATTGACCCCGAATACATAGCCGAGCGGCCAAGATTGGCGCGAATCAGCTCATGCGTGGCATTGGTCGTGCGCGTAATCCCGCAATGGATCTGCGGGTTTTCGATGCGGTCGGTCATCAGCGAGAACGGCACGGGATCTTCGTCCGCCGCCTGGCTCTCAAGCGACGCCCAATCGATCGTCCTGCCGTCCAGCCGCGGCGGCGTGCCGGTCTTCAGCCGCCCGAGCCTGAAGCCGGCGCGGCTCATCGTCGCCGACAGGCCGATGCTCGCTTGCTCGTTCATGCGGCCGGCGACGATTTTCTTCTCGCCAATATGAATCAGCCCGCGCAGAAAGGTGCCGGTCGTCAGCACCACGGCGCCACAGGCGAGCCTGCTTCCATCCGCCAGCAGCACCGCCGTGATGCGCCCATCGTCGATTTCCCCGTCATTGATGTCGAAGTCCAGCACCTCGCCTTCAATGACATCGAGGCCAGCCTGCTGCCGGATTGCCGCCTGCATGGCGAGCCGATAGAGCTTCCTGTCGGCTTGCGTCCGCGGACCGCGGACCGCTGGCCCCTTACGACGGTTGAGCAGACGGAACTGGATGCCGGCCGCATCGGCGACGCGCCCCATCAGCCCGTCCATGGCATCGATCTCGCGAACCAGATGGCCTTTGCCGAGGCCGCCAATCGCCGGGTTGCAGGACATCACACCGATCGTGTCGAAGCGCAGCGTCACCAGCGCGGTTCTGGCGCCGGCACGCGCGGCAGCACTGGCCGCCTCGCACCCAGCATGGCCGCCACCCACCACAACCACATCATAGCGATTGGTCATCTGTATCTTCCGGTTCGAATCTGCCGACACATGTGCCCGCCGGGACGAGCTGTCAAGAACAGAGAGGCTTCAGGCGCATAACTGCGCTGACCATTGCAGATAGAGAACGCCCGGCGCTGCCCTGTCTGCCTTCTCCCTTTGTGGGAGAAGGTGGATTGGCGCGCAGCGCCAAGACGGTTGAGGGGTGCTGGACGGATCACCGTCGGTGCCAAGCTGGAACACCGCTCATCCAACCGAGCTTCGCTCGGCCACCTTCTCCCACAGGGGGAGAAGGCGAGGGCCGCACCTAACCCCCTCAACCTACAGCACCTGCGACATTTGCACAGCGAATCGTTTCACGTGAAACAATGCCCCCACTGACCGCCCAGCGTTTCACGTGAATCACTGGGGCGTATTCTTCCCAATGTTTCACGTGAGTCACTTGCCGATACAGAATTGCGAAAAGATCACGTCGAGCATATCCTCGACATCGACCGCGCCGACGATCCGTCCGAGCCGATCCGCCGCCAGGCGCAGTTCCTCGGCGCGCAATTCCTGTCCGCGATCACTACTTGCCGCTGCCGCAAGCAGGAAGCGTTTCGTCTCATTGAGCAGCTCGACGTGCCGCAGCCGCGACGGCAGGATATCGCCGGCCTGGCCGATCTGCGCTGCGGCGTGCCGCCCGATCTCGTCCAGCAATTCGGCCACTCCCGTGCCGTCCTGCGTCGAGATAGCGATATCGTAGTGCGCCGCAGGCGAGGGTGATTTGCCCCTCAGAAGATCAACCTTCGTTCCGACCCTCAGCGCCGGAATGGCGCCCGGCAGCACACCGATCGCCATTGGCTCAGCCATCTCCTCAAGCAGCAACAGCAGGTCCGCACTGTGCGCCTTGGCCCTGGCCTTCTCGATGCCGATCGCCTCGATCTTGCCGGGCGCCTCGCGCAGACCGGCGGTGTCGGTTACCCGGACCCGCATCCCTTCGAGGTCCAGCACCACCTCCAGCAAGTCGCGGGTCGTGCCCGGCTCATCGGTGACGATCGCCGCCTCGCGCCGCGCCAGAGCGTTGAACAGGCTGGATTTGCCGGCATTCGGCGCACCGAGGATGACGACTTCGAACCCGTCGCGAATGATTTCGGCAGCGCGGAAGCCGGCGACATGGCGCTCGATCTCGGCGATCATGGCCCGCACGTCGGACCAGACTGTGTCGGCGACCGAACCCGGCACGTCGTCCTCGTCGGCAAAATCGATCTCGGCCTCGATCATCGCGCGGGCGTGGATCAGCCGTCGGCGCCAGCCCAGATAGAGTTCGCTCTGCACGCCTTCGGCATTGTGCACGGCAAAGCGCCGCTGCGCCTCGGTTTCGGCATTGATGAGATCGGCCAGCGCCTCGGTTTCGACCAGATCGAGCTTGCCGTTGACAAAGGCGCGGCGGGTGAATTCACCCGGCTCGGCATGCCTGACGCCGTCGAAGGAGGTGATCGTTTCCAGCATCTTCGCCACGACGGCGCGTCCGCCATGCACATGGAACTCGGCAACGTCCTCGCCGGTAAAACTGTCGGGACCGGCAAAGAAGACGACCAGGCCGCTGTCCAGCACCGATCCGTCCGGCGCCCGTAACTTGCAATAGCTAGCAACGCGGTTCGGCACGGCCGATCCGGCAATCGTTTCGACTACGAATCGACTCTGCGGCCCCGAAATTCGGATCAACGCAATGCCGGCCGGCAGGCGCCCGCTCGACAGTGCCACGATGGAGTCTTTTGAAATCATTTGCCCGCTCTGCCGAAGCGCCCTAGCTATGCCTGTTCAATCCACCATCGAGTTGCGCCGTGACATTGCCTGCACAAAACCTGCTTGCCGAAGAGGCCAGTCCCTATCTGCAGCAGCACAGCGGCAATCCGGTGCACTGGCGGCCATGGTCGCCTGCCGCTCTGGCCGAAGCACAGGCGCTACAGCGTCCGATCCTGCTGTCAGTCGGCTACGCTGCCTGCCACTGGTGCCACGTCATGGCGCATGAGAGCTTCGAGAACGACGGCGTCGCCGCCGTCATGAACCGTCTCTTCGTCAATATCAAGGTCGACCGCGAGGAGCGCCCCGACATCGACCAGATCTACATGGCGGCGCTGTCCTCGATGGGCGAGCAGGGCGGATGGCCGCTGACCATGTTCCTGACGCCGGACGGCAAGCCGTTCTGGGGCGGCACATACTTCCCTCGCGAAGCCCGCTACGGGCGCCCGGGCTTCGTCCAGGTGCTGGAGGCGGTCGACAAGGCTTGGCGGGAGAAGAAAGAAAGCGTTAACCAAAGCGCCGACGGTTTGACTACGCATGTCGAGGCGCGGCTGGCGGGCAGCCATGCCAAGGCCGTACTCGACAGCGACACGCTAGCGAAGCTCGCCAACGGCATTGACGGCATGATCGACCGCGAGCTGGGCGGCCTGCGCGGCGCACCCAAATTCCCCAACGCGCCGTTCATGCAGAGCCTCTGGCTGTCCTGGCTGCGCGACAGCACCGCAGCCCATCGTGACGCCGTTCTCCTCAGCCTCGAAAAGATGCTGGCCGGCGGCATCTACGACCATGTCGGCGGTGGCCTCAGTCGCTACTCGACCGACGCCGAATGGCTGGTGCCGCATTTCGAAAAGATGCTCTACGACAATGCCCAACTCGTCCGGCTGTGCAATTGGGCCTATGCGTCAACTGGCAAGGAATTGTTCCGGTTGCGAATCGAAGAGACGATTGCCTGGCTGTTGCGCGAAATGCGGGTCGAGGGCGGTGCCTTCGCTGCCAGTCTCGATGCCGACAGCGAAGGGGAAGAAGGGCTGTTCTATACCTGGAGCAAGGATGAGGTCGAGCTTGCCCTTGATGACGAATCAGCATTGTTTTTTAACTACTTCACACTTGCCGACCCGCACGGCTGGGAGGGCAAGCCGATCATCCGCCAGACAGAAGCCCAGCAGACGCAAAGTGTGATCGACCGCCAACAGCTCGTCCCGCTGAAAGAAAAATTGCTCGCGGCGAGGGCACAGCGCATCCGGCCAGGGCGTGACGGCAAGGCACTGACCGACTGGAATGGTCTGATGATCGCAGCGCTTGCAGAGGCCGGGCGATCGCTTGGCCGATCCGACTGGATCGTAGCGGCGGCAGCGGCCTTTGCCGCCATTGCGGCTGCCGGGCGCGATAACCGTCTGTCGCATTCCATGCTCGGCGCAAAGAGGCTGTTCCCGGCTCTTTCGAGCGACTATGCCGCCATGACCAATGCGGCGGTCTCGCTGTTCGAGGCGACCGGCAATCCCGACTATATCGATCGCGCCGGGAACTTCATTGAGCAACTCGATCTCTGGCACCGGGACAGCGACAAGACCGGCTACTATCTGACCGCATCGAACAGCACGGATGTGCCGATCCGCATCCGCGGCGATGTCGACGAGGCCATTCCTTCCGCCACTGGGCAGATCATCGAAGCCATGGTCCGATTGTCGTCGCTGACCCGCGATCTCGAACTCTGGGAAAAAGCCTGGACAGTCGCCGAGCATGCGGCCGGGCGGGCGGAGCACCAGCCCTATGGCCAGGCAGGAATCGTCAATGCCTGTGCCCTGGCGCTCGAACCGCTGAAACTGGTGATCGTGGATAAACCCGAGAATCCAAGGCTTGTTCCGGTTGCGAATCGAAATCCGGACCCACGTCGGGTGGACATCGTCGTGCCTGTTGGCTCGGCGACAAATCTGCCGGCCTTGCCGGGCGGCGTCCTGCCGCCAACGGCCGAGCCCGGCGCCTGGCTGTGCACGGGGCAGGTCTGCCTGCCGGTGGTAACGGAAGCTGAAGAGCTGGAAGGGTTATTGCGCCGAAGATAGGATTCGTAATCCTATGGCGAAGCAAGGAGCGAAGCGACGCAGCGCAGACCATAGGATCCATGCCGTGACTTTCGCGCGCTGCAACGGCGCAAATTCTGCTCCGCTGCTTTCTCCGGTAGAGCTCACGGCATGGATCCTCGGGCCAAGCCCGAGGATGACGAAGGCAACGGCCAGCCCCCAACCCTACGTATTCATCGAATCGAAGAAGTCCGCATTCGTCTTGGTCTGCTTGAGCTTGTCGATCAGGAACTCGATGGCATCGGTAGTTCCCATCGGCGCCAGGATGCGGCGCAGCACGAAGATCTTCTGCAGATCCTGCTTGGAAACCAGCAGGTCTTCCTTGCGGGTGCCGGACTTCAATATGTCCATGGCCGGATAGATGCGCTTGTCGGCCACCTTGCGGTCGAGCTGGATTTCGCAGTTGCCGGTGCCCTTGAACTCTTCGAAGATGACTTCGTCCATGCGGCTGCCGGTGTCGATCAGCGCGGTGGCGATGATGGTCAGCGAGCCGCCTTCCTCGATGTTGCGGGCGGCGCCGAAGAAGCGCTTCGGCCGCTGCAGCGCGTTCGCGTCGACACCGCCGGTCAGCACCTTGCCGGATGACGGCACGACGGTGTTGTAGGCGCGACCGAGACGCGTGATCGAATCCAGCAGGATCACCACGTCGCGACCGTGCTCGACCAGGCGCTTGGCCTTTTCGATCACCATCTCGGCAACCTGGACATGGCGTACCGCCGGCTCGTCGAAGGTCGACGAGATCACCTCGCCCTTCACCGAGCGCTGCATGTCGGTAACCTCCTCCGGCCGCTCGTCGATCAGAAGCACGATCAGATAGCATTCCGGATGGTTGGCGGTGATCGAGTGGGCGATGTTCTGCATGAGAACCGTCTTGCCGGTGCGCGGCTGCGCATTGATCAACGCACGCTGCCCCTTGCCGATCGGCGCGACCAGGTCGATCACGCGCGGCGAGATGTCCTTGGTGGTCGGATTGTCGATCTCCATCTTCAGCCGCTTGGTCGGATAGAGCGGCGTCAGGTTGTCAAAGTGGATCTTGTGGCGGATTTTTTCCGGATCGTCGAAATTGATTGTGTTGACCTTGAGCAGCGCGAAATAGCGCTCGCCCTCTTTCGGGCTGCGGATAGGGCCTTCAACCGTATCGCCGGTCTTCAGCGAAAACCGCCGGATCTGCGAGGGTGAAATATAGATGTCGTCGGGACCTGGCAGATAATTTGCGTTGGCCGAGCGCAGAAAGCCAAAGCCGTCCTGCAGCACTTCGACGACGCCGTCGCCGATGATCTCGATATCCTGTGCCGCCAGCTTCTTCAGGATCGCGAACATCAGCTCCTGCTTGCGCATGACGCTGGCGTTCTCGACCTCGAGCGATTCCGCATAGGCGATCAACTCTGGTGGTTTCTTGTTCTTGAACTCGGTGAGTTTCATTTCTTGCATGGACGGACTCTGAATGAGCTTTGGGAAAAATATCGGCGGGATGCGACAAATGCCGGGCGCGGCCGAAAGCGATGACGGGCGGCGCATGACGGGAAGGAAGACCCGTCTTTTATCGTCGGTCGGGTGAAAGAGCAAGCCGCCTTTTGCGGGCACCGAATACGTCAGAATGGTTTCACGATAACCAGGACGACGATGACGACCATCAGCAATGTGGGGATCTCATTGACGATCCGCCAGTGCCTTGCCGGTTTTTCATTGCGGTCTTCGGCAAATTTCCGGACGGCGCCGGCGAAATAGCCATGCACGGCCGACAGACCCACCACCGCAGCGATCTTGGCATGCAGCCAGCCGCCTTGAAAACCAAAGCCTTTCCAGGCGAGCCACAGGCCGAACGCCCAGGTAATCACCATCGCCGGATTGATGATGCCGCGCAGCAGGCGGCGCTCCATTACCTTGAAGGTCTCCGACTGGACGGAGCCTTTTTCGGCATCGGCATGATAGACCAGCAAGCGCGGCAGATAGAGCATGCCCGCCATCCAGGAGATGACGGCAATCACATGGATCGCCTTTGCCCAGGGATAGAAATCATCGGGCCCGAAGAGAAACAGCAGCCCGGCCAGCACGAGGAAAATGGCGATCGCGATTGCCGCGCGGCGCGTCGCCCCGCTACCGCTGTTCGTGCTGTTCGCATTGTCTGCGCCCATCATCGTCACGACGCGCTCCGCACCAGTTTGACCATCTGCTCGACATGCGCGAGCGGCGTCTCCGGCGTGATGCCGTGGCCGAGGTTGAAGATCAGCGGCCGGTCCCCTAACACCTTCAGGATCGCCCCCACGCCGTCGGCAAGCGCCTTGCCGCCGGCCACCAGCCGCAGCGGATCGAGATTGCCTTGCACGGCGCCGTCACGCTGCAATTCCTTCGCAGTCGACAATGGCACGGTCCAGTCGAGGCCCAGCCCGGTCACGCCGGTCGTCTGGCGATAGCTCCGGTAGTGATCTCCGGCGCCTTTGGGAAAGCCGATGATCGGAACGTCGGGATGGACAGCCTTCACCTGCCGGACAATCTCGGCCACCGGCCGGACGCAGAACAACTCGAAAGACGCTTCGTCGAGCACGCCGGACCACGAATCAAAGATCTGCACCACGTCGGCGCCGGCTTCGATCTGCCGGATCAGATAGGCAGCCGAATGATCGGCGAGCACTTTCAGGAGCCGAAGAAAGGCCGCCGGCTCGCGATAGGCGAACAGCCTGGCCGGCGCCTGGTCGGGCGTACCGTGGCCGGCAATCATGTAGGTCGCCACCGTCCAGGGCGCACCGCAGAAGCCGATCAGCGTCGTTTCATCAGGCAGTCTGGCGCGCAATCGCCGCACCGTCTCGTAGACCGGCTCGAGATTCACGTGAAACGTTTCGCCGTCGAGAGCCTCGATCTCCGCAGCCGAGATCGGCGTCAACAGCGGGCCGCGTCCTTCCTCGAAGCGCACGTCGCGGCCGAGCGCATGCGGCACGACAAGGATATCGGAAAACAGGATCGATGCGTCGAAGCCGAAGCGTTCGATCGGCTGCAGCGTCACTTCGACGGCGAGATCCGGGTCGTAGCAAAGATCGAGGAACGATCCGGCCCGTCTCCTCGTCTCCCGGTATTCCGGCAGATAGCGGCCGGCTTGGCGCATAATCCAGAGCGGCGGCGGAAACGCTGCCTTGCCTCTCAACACGTCCAGCACGATCCGGTCTTGAGGCATTGAGCGCTCGCCTTTCCAGGCTTCCCTATAATTAAATATTCTATTTTTAGGAATCTTATGATTCTAAGAGTCTGTTGGTTGTGGTGGTTGTCTCCTGTCCCGCTTTGCCCTGGAAAAGACCAGCCAGCATATTGTCGCGCGCTTCTCCAACGGGATTGCAGGACTTTGTGGAAAGCCGGGAATTTCCGACTGGAGTCAATGCGTTGCCGCCAGGCCAAGGAACTTGCCCCTGTGGATGAAGCGAAGGCAAAAAGCTCCGTCCCCGGACTTGTCCCCAACCGCCCGAAGAAGCCGACAGCACATCGAATTGTGGACAAACCGGCATCTGATACAGTCGCTTGGCGGTGGCCGAGTTTTCCGCCCGGCTTATCCACATCGGCCCACAGCCTGGAATGTATCCTGTGAACAAACCGCAGAGCTTCTTTCACCTTCACCTGATTTCCGACGCCACCGGCGAAACGCTGCTGGCCGCCGGCCGCGCCGCTTCCGCGCAATACAAGGATGCGCGCGCCATCGAACACATCTACCCGCTCATCCGCACCGAAAAACAGGTGACGAAAGTGTTCGAGGACATCGAGGAGGAGCCGGGCATCATCCTCTACACCGTCGTCGACCAGAAGCTTGCCCGTGGCATCGATGAACGCTGCGCGGCGATGGGCCTGCCTTGCGTCTCGGTACTGGAGCCGGTGCTGACGGTGTTCCAGTCCTATCTCGGCACGCCGGCCGGCCGCCGCGTCGGCGCCCAGCATGTGCTGGACGCCGAATATTTTCGCCGCATCGACGCGCTCAATTTCACCATGGAGCATGATGACGGCCAGCTGCCGGCCAATATGGACGATGCCGACATCGTGCTTGTCGGCATCTCACGCACCTCGAAGACGCCGACCAGCATCTATCTCGCCAATCGCGGCATCAAGACCGCCAACATCCCGATCGTGCTCGGCGTGCCGGTGCCGGAAAGCCTGGTCTACGCCAGGAGGCCACTGATCGTCGGCCTGATCGCCACTGCCGAGCGCATCTCCCAGGTCCGGCAGAACCGCGTTCTCGGCAACAGCGCCTACGAGCCGACCGATTACGTCGACCGCGCCGCGATCGCCGAAGAGCTCGCCTACGCCCGCCAGATCTGCACACGGCATGGCTGGCCGATGATCGATGTCAGCCGCCGTTCGATCGAGGAGACGGCGGCGGCTATCGTTGCCCTGCGCGGCAAGACGCGCTAGGGCGTGTGATATTCAGGTGATGCCGGCCTACAAACGGCGGCTTCCTGCGCTTCCGGTGCTCACGTACGAAAAGTACGCTCCGCTCCGGTTCTCGGAAGCCACTATTTTCGGCTTGGCCTGACCTGAATCTCGACACACCCTAGTGAGCGCCAGGAACGGGGGCGAAAAAAATGGCCGAAAAAATCATCCTGGCCTCGGGCAGCCCGTTCCGCAAGGCGCTGCTTGTCAATGCCGGCGTTGTGGTCGAAGCGGTTCCGGCTTCTGTCGACGAACGTGCGCTGGAGGCGCCGCTGCAAAATAGTGGCGTGTCGCCGGAGGACGTCGCCCTGGTGCTTGCCGAGGCCAAGGCCACCGAAGTCAGTGAGCGCAAGCCCGGCGCCCTGGTGCTCGGCTGCGACCAGACGCTGTCCCTCGGCGACGAGCTGTTCCACAAGCCGGCCGACATGGAAGGCGCACGCCGTCATCTGCTGGCGTTGTCGGGCAAGACGCATCATCTCAACAGCGCCGTCGTGCTGGCCCGTGACGGCCAGGTTCTGTGGCGGCATGTCGGCATCGCCAGCCTGACCATGCGCAAGCTCGATCCGGCCTTCATCGGCCGCCATCTGGCGCGCGTCGGCGCCAAGGCGTTGTCCAGCGTTGGTGCCTACCAGATCGAAGGCGAGGGCATCCAGCTGTTCGAAAAGATCGAGGGCGACTACTTCACCATTGTTGGCCTGCCGCTTTTGCCGGTGCTGGCCAAGCTGCGTGAGCTCGGGGCGATCGATGGCTGAGGCCTCGAAAAAAGCCTTCGTCACCGGCCACCCGATCGGCCATTCCAGGTCACCGAAGATCCACGGCTACTGGCTGGCGAAATACGGCATCGACGGCGTCTACGAGGCCATTGACGTTGCGCCAGAAGCGTTTGCCGAATTCCTGCAAACGCTGCAGGCACAAGGCTATAGCGGCGGCAACGTCACCATCCCGCACAAGGAGGCCGCCTTCGCATTGGCGGCGCGCCGCGACGACGCGGCCGAACAAATCGGTGCGGTCAACACACTGTGGTTTGAGGATGGCGAATTGTGGGGCGGCAATACCGATGCCCATGGCTTTGCCGCCAATCTGGACGAGTATGCACCGGGTTGGGCGGCCGACGGCCCGGCCGTTGTGCTCGGTGCCGGCGGTGCCGCTCGCGCGGTCATCCATGCGCTAAAGCAGCGCGGCGTCAACGATATCCGCATCGTGAACCGGACGCTTGCGAGGGCGCAGGAGCTGCGCGACCGCTTCGGTGCCGGCGTCTCCGCCCATGGCATGGCGGCGGCCGGTGAATTGCTCGAAGATGCCGGCCTGCTGGTCAACACGTCAGCGCTCGGCATGCATGGCAATGAAGGCCTGTCCGCCGATCCGGGCAGACTGCCCGACCGCGCCATCGTCACCGACATCGTCTATGTTCCGCTGGAAACGCCGTTGCTCGCCGCAGCCAGCGCGCGCGGCCTCAAGACCGTCGATGGGCTCGGCATGCTGCTGCACCAGGCGGTGCCCGGCTTCGAGCGCTGGTTCGGCACCAGGCCGCAGGTCACCGCCGAACTGCGGCAAATGATCATTGCCGATATCGGCGCGAAGCCATGATCGTGCTCGGCCTCACCGGATCGATCGGCATGGGCAAGTCGACCACGGCAAAGATGTTTGCCGAGGCCGGCGTGCCGGTCCATGATTCCGACGAGGCGGTGCATCGCCTCTATGCCGGCAAGGCCGCCCCAATGGTCGAGGTGGTCTTTCCCGGGACCACCCGATCCGGTGCGGTCGATCGCACAAAGTTGGCCGAACGGGTGCTCGGCGATGCCGCCGCGCTGAAACGGCTGGAAGCGATCATCCATCCGCTGGTCCGTGCCGACGCCGATGCCTTTCTGGCGCAAAATCGTGCCGCCGGCGCGCCACTTGCCGTGCTCGATATACCGCTGCTGTTCGAGACCGGCGGCCGCGATCGCGTCGACAAGGTTGTGGTCGTCACCGCGCCGGCCGAGATCCAGCGCGCCCGCGTGCTGGCGCGCCCGGGCATGAGCGAGGAAAAGTTTGCGTCGATCCTGGCCAGGCAGGTTCCCGACGCCGAAAAGCGCCGGCGCGCCGACTTCGTCGTCGACACCGGCCAGGGCTTTGACGCCGCCCGCGCGGCTGTCAATGCGATCGTCGCCGAACTAGTCGGGGATAAAGCAGCCAGGCCGGGTTAAGAGGCTTGCAGCCCACATTACTTGTTGCCATTTTGTTCCGGGTGTGATTCGGCTAGAATGACGCGGAACCAATGGACTGATTCGATGCGTGAGATCATCTTCGATACGGAAACCACCGGCCTCGACACGCGCGAGGACCGCGTCATCGAGCTTGGCGGCATCGAGCTGGTCAACCGCTTTCCGACCGGCCGCACCTTCCACAAATACATCAACCCACAAGGCCGCCCGATTCATCACGAGGCGCAGGCCGTGCACGGCATTAGCGCCGCCGATCTTCAAGGCAAGCCGACTTTCATGGAGATCGCCGAGGAGTTCCTGGCCTTCATCGACGGCGCCAAGCTGGTCGCCCATAATGCCGGCTTCGACATCGGCTTCCTCAATCTCGAATTCGGCCGGCTTGGCCATCCGGCCATCGATCCCGGACGGATCGTCGACACGCTGGCGCTGGCGCGCCGCAAGCATCCAATGGGTCCCAATTCGCTCGACGCGCTCTGCCGCCGCTATGGCATCGACAATGGCCGTCGCACCAAGCACGGCGCGTTGCTCGATTCGGAATTGCTGGCCGAGGTCTATATCGAGCTTATCGGCGGCAAGCAGGCCAGCCTCATCCTCGACAGCATCATGACGCCGGCGGGCGGACGACAGAATGTCGACGACATCGACATTTCGATCGGCGTCAGGCCCATCGCCTTGCCCTCGCGCCTGACCGATGCCGAGCGCGCTGCACACGCGGGCATGGTTGGCAGCCTCGGCGAAAAGGCGCTTTGGCTGCGCATCGGCCGGGAAGCGAGTTCCGCGGCATAGTGATTTTGAGCGGAGTGATCCGTCGCCCCCTCTGACCTGCCCTTTTAGCCACCACTTGGCATCTCCCCCTCAGTGGGAAAGATTGGCAGTCCCAGCGCCTCGCTCATTCCTGCGACGATGAAGGATTGGCGAAGGCTGACGTGAAGTTCCGATCTCCCCCCTTGTGGGCCTGTTGCGTAATTCGCTGATTGTGATTCTCTGAGGTGGACGGTCTGAGGGAATCGCGATGGCAGTGAAGCAGACGGGCCAG
>NZ_JAMYKU010000036.1:0-60111 GCF_040317575.1 Mesorhizobium sp. M1423 | reverse complement strand
TCAGCGACGTCTTGCCGTGGTCGACGTGACCAATCGTGCCAATGTTCACATGAGGCTTAGTGCGCTCGAATTTACCTTTTGCCATAGTCTCTTTCCTTGGACGGCCTGAGGACGGCCTGGACCTTCAGTTCAGTCGAATGCGGGGCGATTAGCGACTAAGGCCGAAAAACACAAGTGCCTTGTGGCTGAGCGCGGCTCACTCGGTTCGAACCCATGATCCGATTTAGGGGATGTGGCCGATATGGGAATGGCAAGACGGAAATGTAAGATGAGCACGACCCAAGGCCGGTGGCGCCACAAACCCTTAATGACACTCCCTTAACGACACTGGCTTAATGACACTGGAGCAGAATGGCGCCTGGGCACTTGCGGGTAAATGAGCATCATGCGGATTGCCACCATCGCGACAGGGCAGAACCTGCAACGTCTGATCTATCTGGCCATATGCGGCTTGATCTGCACTTACATCGGCGTGCTTGGCATTTCGATATTGATCGGCAGCTGGCTGTTCGACGAAAACGGGCGGCCGCTGGCGACCGACTTCATCGCATTCTGGGGGGCTGGCAAGCTTGTCCTGCAAGGCCATGCCGCCGATGCCTATAATTGGGACCTGCACAAGAGCATCTCGACCGCTGAAAGCGGTGCTACCTTCGACGGCTATTTTTCATGGCAGTATCCTCCGACTTTCCTGATCGTGACCGCCGCACTGGCGTTGCTATCCTATCCGGCTGCATTGGTTGCATGGATGGCGACCGGGATAACGCTCTACGCCGCCGCCATACGGCTGATCGGGAACACACGCGTTGCGATTCTGGCAGCCATGGCCTGGCCCCCCGTGCTTTGGAATACCGTGGTCGGCCAAAACGGCTTCATTACCGCTGCGTTGCTTGGCGCAGCCATCGCCTCGATCGAAAAACGCCCCGCGCTGGCCGGCCTCTGCTTCGGCCTGCTCACCTATAAGCCGCAATTCGGTCTGATGATCCCGCTTGCGCTCATCGCTGGAGGCTTTTGGCGAGTGATCGGTTGGGCCGCTGTTTCCACCACCGTCATGATCATGCTTTCCATCGGCCTCTTCGGCGCCGAGATTTGGTCCGATTTCTTCGATGCCGCCGCCAAGGTCAACGGCACCATTCTCGTCGATGGCAGGGCTGACTTTTCCAAACTTCAAAGCCTCTACGGTTTTGTCCGCGCGCTTGGGTGGAGTTGGACGCTCGCATGGACCGCGCAGGGCCTGCTCATCGCAGTCCTGAGCGCCGGCATTGTCTGGATATGGCGTCAAAAGGTGGCGTTCGACGTCAAGGCAGCAGCGCTCGCGACCGCGACGATTCTCGCTTCGCCCTACGCGTTCATCTATGATTTCGTGGCTCTCGCAATCCCGCTGGCGTTTCTGGGAAAATCAGGATTTTCGGCGAAAGAATGCGCTGTCGTGATCTTTGCCGGCATTCTGCTCGTCTCGGGCCCCTCGGAACACCTGGCCACCGCCTTTCTCTCGGCGCTGCTTGTATTGGGCCTGGTGGTCGGCCGCGCATGGCAGGCTTTTCCGACACTTGGCTTCGCGGGCTGGAGCGCTCAACGTGAATTGAAGCCATAATCCGTTCAATTGCCGCTGGAAATCCGTTCGCTTGCCGCTGGCCCATTGCCGCTGCTGCGCCGGTCTGATTTCGTCGGCCCATGCATTTCATCCCGACTGCCATCCGAGGCCCGCTGTTCATGGTCGTTTCGACCGGGTCCTACATCGTGAACGACACGATGATGAAGCTCGCAACCGCGGGACTGCCGCCCTATGAGGTGCTGTTCCTGCGCGGCGCTGCGGCAACATTGTGGGGCATTCCGCTGCTGTTCATGCTGGGCTATGGCAAGCAGATCCCGCTGATCCTCGACGCGAAGGTGTTGCGCAGGAACCTGCTCGAACTGGGTGCTATCCTTTGCTACGTGGTGGCGCTCGCCAACATGCAGATCGCCGATTCGACCGCGCTCGGGCAGATCACGCCGTTGCTGATGCTGGTCGGCTCCTCGATGCTGTTTGGCGAACGGATCGGCGGGGTGCGGCTGGCGCTGATCGGCCTTGGCTTTATCGGCGCGGTGATGGTGGCACAACCGACGATGCAGGGGATTTCGGTCTACGCCCTGCTGGCGCTGGGCAATGCCGCTCTGTCCGCGGCACGCGATCTGGCGGGACGCAAGGTCGCCGCCGAGGTGCCGGGGATGGTTGTTGCCATTTCCGCGGTGGTCGTGGTGCTCGCCGGCGCCGGCGTCGCGCATCTGCTTTCCGAGCAGTGGGTCGTGCCTGAAACCCATCACCTGCTGCTGATGGCGGGGGCCGGACTGTTCCTGATCTTCGGCCACTTCTTCATCTTCATGGCCTATCGCGTCGGGCCGACCAGCGTGGTGGCGCCGTTCTACTATTGCTTCACCGTCTGGGCGGTGATTTCGGGCCTGGTGGTATTCCGGCAACTCCCGAATGCGCTGGCCATCTGCGGTATCCTGCTGGTGGTGGCCAGCGGGTTGACAATCGTCTCGCTCGACGAGCGCAAGCGCCGGTTGACTGTCGTCGCCTAGAGCGGAAGTGGAGAAGCGCATGGCAAGCCCGGAAAGCAACCAGAATGCAAGCAACCGCACGCTCACCGGAAAGTGCCTGTGCGGCGCCGTTCAGTATGCGGTGGCGGACGCGTTCATCTATGCCGCGAACTGCCACTGCTCGAACTGCCGGCGCACCACCGGTTCGGCGTTCAAGCCATTCGCCGGCATCGAACGCGACAGGCTGAGCCTGACCAGGGGCGAGGACAATCTCATGATCTTCGGCGACGAAACCGGCCATAACGCGCACTGCAAGACTTGCGGCTCGTTGCTCTATTCGGTGGTCCGCGGCGGTGCCTTCGTGCATGTCGCCATGGGAACCCTGGTCGACGAGCCGACCATCCGCCCGACGCAGCACATCTTTGTCGGCTCCAAGGCGAAGTGGTTCACGATCACCGACGACCTGCCGCAATATGAAGAACACGTGGTCGCTGGAGATGCCGACGAATAGCTGACCGTTAGAAAACGCTCAACCAAATTATCGTTTCGTTTTCGCGTCCGTCGCCAAAGAAACTATACTGTGCTCCGTCACCGAACCTATGTCGCGGGGATTTCTGTGGCATTACCGCCCGAGTGGTTGCCCAATGTTGCGATGAGGCGCGTCATTTGCCATTGGACGGCGGGCTCGCATTCGGCCGGCGATACCGACAAGGATGCATATCACATACTGGTCGAGGGGAATGGCCGTCTGGTCAGGGGCCGGCCTTCGATCGCGCTCAATTCCGGCCGGGTAAAACCGGGATATGCCGCGCACACGCTCAACTGCAACGGCGGCTCGATCGGGGTTTCGCTCTGTTGCATGGCCGGGGCGGAGGAAAGGCCGTTCGATGCCGGCCGCTATCCGATGACCAGGGCGCAGTGGGACGCGATGACCGCGGTTGTCGCCGAACTCTGCAAACATTACCGCATCAAGGTCACGCCCAAAACGGTGCTCTCGCACGCCGAGGTCGAAAGCAATCTCGGCATCGAGCAACGCGGAAAATGGGATTTCACCCGGCTGCCTTTCGATCCGACGATCAGCGGCGCAAGCGGCTGCGGCGAGCGGCTGCGCCGCGACGTGACGGCGGCAATGAGCTCGATGCCAAATCTGCCGGTGAGGATTGGGCGGGATGCCGTATGGCAGCGATTGCTGGAGGAACTATGGCCGATCATGGTGAGAGGGCTGGAAGCCGGCCTCAACACGCTGATCCGCGAAATCCTCAGAAGGATCAGATAGGCGGTCGGCATTCACCCGAATGCCGACGCAACTGCCGGACGGCTTCTATAGAGCCCTCTTGCCGCTGAACTGATGATAGGCCCAGAGGACAACCACGGCACCGACCACGGCTACGATCAGGCTATAGATGTTGAGCCCGGTAACGCCCGACGCGCCAAACGCGCTGAAGATGAGCCCTCCGACGATGGCCCCGACAATCCCGAGCACGATGTCGAGCACAAGGCCTTGCCCGCTTTTATTGACGATCTTGCTGCCTATGAAGCCGGCGATGACGCCGAGAATAATCCAGCTTAATATTGACATTTTTCCTCTCCGTTCCCCGCGCTCGATTACTTCCACATTATTAAGCAAAGCTCAAGCCAACTTGAAAATCATGATTACGGAAAGCTCAAACCGGCTTGAAATTCGCCATGGATGCGTCATTGTCGGAGACGGACGGGCAATTTGACATGGAGATCCACAATGGGACTGTTTGACAATGCCGTTCCCGGCGGCAACGTCGCCAAGCCGCTGATGATCGCGCTCGGCGCACTTTTGGTGGGAAAAATGCTGAGCGGTGGAAGTTCCGCCCAGCCGGAGGCAACGCAAAGCCCTGCCCCCGTCCCGCCTGATACAACAGCATCCGCCGATGGCGGCCTGCTCGGCGGTCTGGGCGGCCTGCTCGACAAACTGAAGGACGCCGGCCACGGCAACGTCGCCAATTCGTGGGTCGGTACCGGTCAGAACCAGCCGATCAACCCCAGCGATCTGGGCAGCGCTCTCGGGCCACAAATCATTCAGGAGATCGCGCAAAGGACGGGGCTGAACCAGCAGGACCTGCTCAAGCAACTGTCCGCAGCCTTGCCAGGGCTTGTCGACCAGCTGACGCCGAACGGGCAAGTGCCGCAGCAGAACCAGCTCGCGTCCATATTCAGCAAATTCGCGAGTTAAGGCATGTCGCCCAACACCGCCTGCGGTTTGGTACAACGACATGCATAAAACAACGGATTAAGGTCGTTGCGCGTCCGTCTGGACGCGCAACCAACACTTTGAATTATCGGCAAAGCGCTTCACTTGGCAGTGCCTGCTTCAGGATCGTGCGCGAGGGACGCCGCGGCTGCGGGAAATCTGGAGCGGGTAGCGGGAATCGAACCCGCATATTCAGCTTGGAAGGCTGCTGCTCTACCACTGAGCTATACCCGCGCCTTTCAGTCAAGCATCGGATACGCTCCGACGCTCGCTCTGCGTTTCAGGGCTTCCGGGCCGGCAGTGGTGGAGAGGGTTGGATTTGAACCAACGTAGGCATAGCCAACGGATTTACAGTCCGTCCCCTTTAACCACTCGGGCACCTCTCCAGTCTGCCGCCGGAGCCATGCAACGAGGCATCGACGCGTCGCGGCCGCCAAAGCAGCCCTTCCGCGAAGCGCCTTATGGCGGCAGCGCCCAAAACTGTCAACCACAACAGCCCGGCAAAAAGCGCTGAATTTCGCACCTCGCCTGACAAGCACCTTGTGCAGCTGTATCCATCGCCGGACGACATGGCTATAGAGGCCGCCATGAGCAACGATAACAAATCGAAGACCCCGAAAGATACCCACTACGCCAAGCTGCGCCGCGCGCATCGCGACGAGAAGAGCGGCGGCGCGCCGGCGTTCAGGCCACGCCAGCCGGTGCCGCCCGGCGAGAACGCGGCGGACGGGCTGGTGCGGCTTTACGGGCTGCACACGGTGCGGGCCGCACTCGACAATCCGCGCCGCAAGATCAAGAAAATGCTGGTGACGCGCAACGCTGCCGAGCGGCTGGCAATCGCCGATCTCGGCGCTTTGCCCTTCAAGGCGGAGTTGGTCGAACCCAGGGACATCGACAAGGTCACCGGCTCGGATGCCGTGCACCAGGGCGTGCTGATCGAGGCCGAGCCGCTGAAACCGAAACGCCTCGATGCGCTCGGCGACACCAGGTTGGTGCTGGTGCTCGACCAGATCACCGATCCGCACAATGTCGGCGCGATCCTGCGCTCGGCGGTGGCCTTCGGTGCCGGCGCACTGATCACCACGGCGCGCCACAGCCCGCAGGAATCCGGCGTGCTGGCGAAGTCGGCCTCCGGCGCGCTCGAGCATATCGACCAGATCGAGGTAAAGAACCTCGCCGATGCGCTCGGCCAGCTGCACGATGCCGGATTCCAGACCATCGGTCTCGATTCGGATGGACCGGCGGAGCTTGAAAAGAGTTTTTCCGGCGACAGAATAGCGCTGGTGCTCGGCGCCGAAGGCAAGGGCCTGCGCCAGAAGACGCGCGAGACGGTGACGACGCTGGCCCGGCTCGACATGCCCGGCGCCGTCCGCTCGCTCAACGTGTCGAATGCGGCGGCGGTGGCGCTTTATGCGGCGAGGAAGTTTCTAGTTAGGGAATAGGGGAATAAGGGAGTAGGGGAAAGCATATTCACGGTATTCGCTAACTGCACGTCTCTACTCCCTTATTCTCTCCTATTCCCTACTTCCCTACTTCACATCCCGCCATCCGCTCCAGCGCTCGAACAAGCGCCGAGTGATCCTCCTTGGCCCCGCCATTAGCGGCGCAGGAATTGAACAATTGCTGCGTCGTTGAGGTGTTGGGCAGCGCCACGCCGAGGGCTTTCGCGCCTTCCAGCGCGAGATTGAGATCCTTCTGGTGGAGTTCGATGCGGAAGCCGGGTGCGAAGCTGCGCTTGATCATGCGCTCGCCGTGCACTTCGAGAATGCGCGAGGCGGCCAGCCCGCCCATCAGCGCTTGCCTGACCTTGGCCGGGTCGGCGCCGGCTTTTGAAGCAAAGACAAGCGCTTCGGCGACGGCCTCGATGGTCAGCGCGACGACGATCTGATTGGCGACCTTGGTGGTCTGGCCGACGCCGTTGGGCCCGACCAAAGTGATGTTCTTGCCCATCCTCTCGAAGATGGGCCTGGCGCGTTCGAAGGCTGTTTCCTCGCCGCCGACCATGATGGTCAGCGATGCCGCTTTGGCGCCGACCTCGCCGCCCGACACCGGCGCATCGAGATAGTCGCAGCCGAGATCGTTGACCTTTCTTGCAAAGGCCTTGGTCTCGATCGGCGAGATCGAGCTCATGTCGATGACCAGCTTGCCTCTTTTCAGGCCGGATGCGACGCCGTTTTGGCCGAACAGCACGTCGGCGACCTGCGGTGTGTCGGGAACCATGGTGATGATAATGTCGGCGGCACGGGCGACGGCGTCATGGCCGGTGATGGTCTTTAATCCCCTGGTGACCAGATCCGCCGGCGGTTTCGAGCGGTGGTCGCTGGCGACGAGGTGATAGCCAGCATTGAGCAGATGCCCCGCCATCGGCGCGCCCATAATGCCGAGTCCGATGAAGCCGATGGTTTCCATGTCTTTCTCCGTTTCTTGTTAAGGCGGCGTTCCTGCGCGCCCCCCTCTGGCCTGCCCGCCATCTCCCCCACGAGTGGGGAGATCGGCAGTTCGCGCTCCGGCCCTTAAACTTTCCCGACCTCGAAAATTGGCGAAAGCGGCGGTGACATCCAATCTCCCTCCTTGTGGGGGAGATGGCCGGCAGGCCAGAGGGGGGCGCGCAGGAACGCGACGTGCGATACGTAGCGTCTATGCCGCCGCACTCCCCTGCCCGGCCCCGTCCCGAAACCACCCGAGCCCGGCTTCCGTTCCGCCCTTCGGCTTGTACTCCGCCCCGACCCAGCCGGGGTACCCGATCCTGTCGATGTGATTGTATAAAAAAGGAAAATTGATCTCGCCCGTCCCCGGCTCATGACGGCCAGGATTGTCCGCAAGCTGGATATGCGCGATGCGGTTGAGGTTTGCCTCGATGGTCCGGGCGAGATCCCCCTCCATGATCTGCATGTGATAGATGTCGTATTGCAGGAACAGGTTCTTCGAGCCGACGCGGTCGATCAGCGCCAGCGCCTGGTCCGAGTAATTCAGGAAGAAGCCCGGGATATCGCGGATGTTGATCGGCTCGATCAGCAGCCGGATGCCGGCCTGCTCCAGCTTTTCCGCCGCGAAAGCCAGATTTTCGGCGAAGACGTCTTCCAGCACGGAGCGATCGACGCCCTGCGGCGCGATGCCGGCGAGGCAATTGACCTGCTCGCAACCCAGCGCGTGCGCGTAGGTGACGACCTTGGCAATGCCTTGCCGGAACTCCGGGATGCGGTCCGGCAGGATCGCGATGCCGCGCTCGCCCTTGGCCCAGTCACCGGCAGGCAGGTTGAACAGGACCTGCGTCAACCCGTTCTGCTTCAACCTTGCCGCAACGACATCCGGCGCATGGTCATAGGGGCCGATATACTCGACACCCCTAAAGCCCGCTCGGGCGGCGGCATCGAAGCGGTCGAGGAAGTCGTGCTCGCCAAAGAGCATCGAAAGATTGGCTGAAAACCGTGGCATGGCAGTAATTCCTCATAAAACAGCTAGTCGAGCATGACGATCGCCGTCGGCGCGTCTTCGTGATGCTCGGCAAGCTCCTCGAACTCGGTGATCTTGTCGATTTCGGTGCCCATCGAAACGTTGGTGACGCGCTCGAGGATGAATTCGAGCACAACCGGAACCTGGTGCTCGTTCATCAGGCGCTGCGCCTCCTCGAAGGCACCGGCGAATTCCTCCGGCCGGCGCACCCGGACCGCCTTGCAGCCCATCGCCTCGGCAACGGCGACGTGATCGACGCCATAGCCCGCCTCAGGCTCGTCTTTGCGGTTGACGTTCTCGAAGGCCAGGCTGACTTCGAAGTCCATCGAAAAACCGCGCTGCGCCTGGCGGATCAGGCCGAGATAGGCATTGTTCACCACGACATGGATGTAGGGCAATCTGTGCTGCGCGCCGGCTGCCAGTTCCTCGATCATGAACTGGAAATCATAGTCGCCGGAAAGTGCGACAATGGTGCGGTCCGGATCGGCGGCGCGAACGCCGAGCGCCGCCGGCAATGTCCAGCCGAGCGGGCCGGCCTGGCCGCAGTTGATCCAGTTGCGCGGCTTGTAGACATGCAGGAACTGCGCCCCGGCGATCTGCGACAGGCCGATCGTGGTGACGTAGGTGGTGTCGCGGCCGAACGCCTTGTTCATCTCCTCGTAGACGCGCTGCGGCTTCAACGGCACCTGGTCGAAATGCGTCTTGCGCTTCATCGTCTTCTTGCGCTGCCGGCATTCGCCGGCCCAGCCCGACCAGTCGCGCAATTTCCCGGCCGTCCTCCATTCGGTGGCGACGTCGAGCAGCATTTTAAGCGCCGCACCGGCGTCCGAGACGACGCCAAGGTCCGGCGCGAAGACGCGGCCGATCTGCGTCGGTTCGATATCGACGTGGATGAATTTCTTGCCCTTGGTGTAGACGTCGACCGAACCGGTGTGGCGGTTGGCCCAGCGGTTGCCGATGCCTAATACGAAATCGGCTTCGAGCATCGTCGCATTGCCGTAGCGGTGCGAGGTCTGCAGCCCGCACATGCCAGCCATCAGGCGGTGGTCGTCGGGGATCGCGCCCCAGCCCATCAGCGTCGGAATGACAGGCACGCCGGTGACTTCGGCGAATTCGATCAACAGGTCCGACGCATCGGCGTTGATGATGCCGCCACCGGCGACGATCAGCGGCTTGTCGGCCGCATTGAGCATTTTCAGGGCCTTCTCCGCCTGAGCGCGCGACATTGCCGGCTTGAACGGCACCAGCGGCTCATAAGCATCGATGTCGAACTCGATCTCAGCCAGTTGCACATCGACCGGCAGATCAACGAGAACCGGCCCCGGCCGCGACGAGCGCATCAGATGGAACGCCTTCTGCAACGCCATCGGCACCAGATAGGGTTCCATGACGGTAACAGCCCATTTGGCGACGGGCGCGGCGATGGCGGCGATGTCGACAGCCTGGAAATCCTCTTTGTTGAGGCGAGCCCGCGGCGCCTGCCCGGTGATGCAGAGGATCGGGATGGAATCGGCAGCGGCCGAATAGAGGCCGGTGATCATGTCGGTGCCGGCGGGACCCGAAGTGCCGATGCACAGACCGATATTGCCCGATCTGGCGCGGGTAAATCCTTCGGCCATATGCGAAGCCGCCTCGACGTGCCGCGCAAGGATGTGGCGGATACTGCCCCTCGCCTTCAGCGCCGAATAAAGCGGGTTGATCGCAGCACCCGGCACGCCGAAGGCACAGGAAATGCCTTCCTTTTCGAGGACGAGAACCGCTGCGTCGACTGCGCGCATCTTGGCCATGTCAGCCTCCACGGAATTGTTGATGGCCGATGATGCCAGTGCGCCGACTATTTTTCAATTTTTTCAGAATATTTTTTCATTTCTAGAGAGCGGCTCTTGTGAATTGAATTGATTAGCCTTTCTGTTTTCCATGAATTCGCTTCGCAAATCGATGAAAAACTTTTTCATTGCTTGCTTGGGCGAACAGGGGAAGAATGGATCCATGGAAACCACCGAAAAACGCCAGCGCGGCCGGCCGCGCGCCTTCAACGGACCGTCCGAGGCCGCTTCGGTGCAGTCGCTGGACCGGGCGCTTCGCATCCTGGCAATCGTGGCCGACGGCAGTGGCCTGTCGCTGAGCGAGATCGCCGCCAGCTCCAGTCTGCCGGCATCCACCGCCTACCGCATGCTGACGACGCTGGAGAACCATGGCATGGTCGAGTTCGACGGCACCGACCAGCTGTGGTCGATCGGCGTCGAGACCTATCGCATGGGCGCGGCGTTCCTGCGCCGCCGCAAGCTGGTCGATCGCGCCCGCATCGTCATGCAGGAATTGATGGAGAAGACCGGCGAGACCGCCAATCTCGGTGTCGCCGAGGACGATTGCGTCGTCTTCGTCAGCCAGGTCGAGACGCACCAGGCGATCCGCGCCTTCTTCCGGCCGGGCACGCGCAGTTCTTTCCACGCCTCGGGCATCGGCAAGGCGGTGCTGGCGCATCTCGAGCCGGAGCGCGTCGCCACTATCCTGCGCCGGGCCGGGCTGGAGCGCTTCACTGAAAACACGCTGTCCGACATCTCGGCTCTCGCCCGCGACCTGGTGACGATCAAGCTGCGCGGCTGGTCAGTAGACGACGAGGAGCGGCATCCGGGCATGCGCTGCGTTGCCGCCGCCATCTTCAACGAGTTCGGCGAGCCGATTGGCGGCGTTTCAGTCTCCGGGCCGACGGTGCGGGTCACGCCGGAACGGCTGGCCGAGATCGGCCCGTTGGTGCGCGATGCAGCTGCGGAGGTGACGAGGATGATCGGCGGCCTGCCGACCCCTCCCGGCCTTGGCAGCGAACCGAGCGCATGGCAGCGCTGACCAGCGCCGAATGGTGCGACATCTGCCAGGATGGCCAGAGCTAGGCCCCGGGCACCGCGCTCTTGGTCGATAGGTCGTAGAAATCAAGCAGCATCGCCAGCCCAACTCCGCAGGCGGTGAAGATGAGGCCGGCAATGAAGATGCGATTGGCGCGTTCATAAACGCGCCGTTGTAGACACGTTATGTCGAGCAGCAACCGCAGCGCTCGTATCTGCAGGGCAATGCCGATCAAAATCGGCACGACGGCGGCCAGGTGATAGATTTCCCATGGTATCGGGTTGGCGGCCCAATGCGTGATGAAGCCCAGCGAGAACGCCAGCAGGATGCCGACGGTGGTGATTGTGCCGTTGCGGAAAATCGTCTCGATCGGCTCTTCGTTCGGATCGTGCTCGCCCAAGCGCCCTCTCCCTGTTTCGGCTCGGCAGTAGATTGCTGTTCGGCTTGTAGATTAGGCTGCTGGGAAACCCCTGTACATCGGCAAGAGCCGAACGGCGGGATAAGGCAGTTTTCAGTGTTGGCGATTGGCGAAAGCCGTGCGGCAATCCAATCTCCCCCCTTGCGGGGGAGATGTCCGGCAGGACAGACGGGGGTGCGAAGGATCGCCGACGTCGATGTTCAGCCACTCCAACTGGGAATTGGCGTAGGCTTGACTGTCATCTATTGACAAGTAGTGCGGGGCAGCACCCCCCTCTGCCCTGCCGGGCATCTCCCCCCGCAAGGGGGGAGATTGGCAGTTTCGTCGACGGCGCCCAATTCAAAAATGATGAGCTATGCCGACATTGGCAGTCGACCATTCGAATAGGAACTCAGACATACAGAAAAAGGGGCGGTGGGATGCCCCTTCTTCCGGTTGCCTGAAACGGTCACCTCCTCTCAAAGCGGGCGGTAGTGGCTCTCAAAGGTGGCAGCGATGGCGATAACCGTCGTACCCGACATAGGTGTCCGAGTACGGGTCGTAGCTCTGGTAGCGATTGAGGCAGCGCCGGACATGCCAGGAGCCGCCGTCTTCCTCGATATAGACGGTGCGCGGCTGGGCGAGCGCGCTGCCGAGCAAGAAGCCGCCGACACCTGCAGCAATGCCGATGCCGAGGTGCTTGTGCTTGTGATGGGCGGCCGAAGGCTGAACCGTACCAACCAGCATGGCGGCGGCGACGGTGGTGGCGACGAGGCCGGAAACGATGGTGCGCTTGAACATGACGATCTCCTTGTTGTGAGAGGCGATCCAACCGCCTCTTGACCATCAGTCGTCGCGACAAGGAAAAAGGTTCGAAGATCTTTTTGGATTTTTCTCAAAGGGAGAAATCGCCCGGCCTGATGCGTCAGCCGCGCGACCACGAACGGTCGCCGGTCGACAGTTCACCGGAACAATCGGCAGGCCTCAGCCCATGCCGGTGATATGGCGAAGCCAGAAGGCGAGCGCGATGAAGCCGATGATGGTGGTGACGCCGGTCCAGTCGATATTGGCGCGCTTCAGATCCTTGACGAGCTTCACCAGGAGAACCCAGGCCACAACGACGAGCGGGAGAATGATGACAAACCTGATCATGCGACAGCCTCGCTGATGCGATTGCACCTTCGATCAATATAGGAAGCGAATTGGCCGTTTTCAGGACGCCCTGACGGCAGAACCGGCGCGGTCGCGGCAGCCGAAAACGGAGTTTTGTCTTTACTGGCGCAGCAAATATGCTAACCCGAGCGCCGTGCCCTTGTAGCTCAGCTGGTAGAGCAGCGGTTTTGTAAACCGAAGGTCGGCGGTTCGATTCCGTCCGGGGGCACCAGTGCGCTTCTTGAGACCTCCGGGGCGCTTGATATCTGCTCGTCCCCGATATCCACAGGCCGGGGCCGTCAGATCGGTAGCACATCAGCTTCAACGCATATATTCCCTAGCGGAAACCATAGTTCCCTAGCGGAAAACCTAGGAGTCTTCGTTGGAGCAGAAACGCACGACCGCCCCCTTCATCAACGGTATGTTTGGCGGCCTTGTCGTCTTCGCCTTCGCGCTTGGTTTCCGTTTCCTGATAAGTCCCGATCCCGATCCAGCATCAAGAGCAACGACAAGCCTTTCCGTACTGGCCTTTGCGATTTGTTTCGGCGCGGCCTTCCTTCGCGAGCATCGACGCCAGATTGCCGCCGCAAGAGAATATCTAAGCCGCCCAAGATCGTATTAGGGCGTAAGTGTCGGGACCGTCCTCGTCGGGTCACCAGAAACTTCCGTGAAATCGCTGGCAAAATCTATCGCCAGACAACGAGTTAGCATCTCGTATCTGGAGACGCTGAGCTCGGGCGTGTCGCCGCCGTTGCAGAGCCGTCGTTTCGGCCCGCTCTCCCGGCCTCGGCCATCTCGTACCATTCGATTAAATTGCCCCTGTGTATATTAGCACTCGCTCAATTAAGCGCGCCGACAATGTCGGTGCGGCGGGCCAAAAACCAAAGGGTGTTGTCATGCGAAGCGATTTCGCCGCGGCGCGCGAGCTTTTGGAGTGCGCACAAAACCGCCTCTGCGGCGCGGATGAAACGAGCCGACGCGTCAACGAGGCCCTCGACGCGCTGATTGAAGAAATAGCCATCGCGGAATTCCGCAAGGCGCCACTGACGGTCGTGCCGTTTCCGCGAGCGCGGCCACCTAAGCATATTCGGTAGAGCGTCGTGCCTGTGTTAACGAGGCCGGCGCTCGCGATCGCCTGTAACCGTTGAAGCACCAGGCCTTCAACGTATAGTTGGCGGCACTGATGCTATGAAACCACGAGCTGATCCATGTCACGCTGTGGAGATGTCTACGAGAACAAGGTGACCGGCGAATATGCCGTCATCCTGCGTGGCACAGAAGACCGCGGCCAGGGACCTGGCATCGCCCATCTGACCGCTCGGCCGGGGGCCGCAGTGGTGGGCGAGCACTTCCACCCGAACCTGACGGAACGGTTTACCGTCCTCGGCGGCCGGCTCGACGCTTGCATCGCCGGAAAGACTTTGTCTCTGGGGCCTGGCCAATCCGCCGCGATCGAAGCAGGCGTCGCACATGATTGGTGGAACAGCAGCAAAACCGAAGAAGCGCATGTCCTGGTCGAAGTCGACCGGGCGCCAGGTGCGGACGATATCGACCCGAACCGTTTCGAGCTGCTGATTGGCATGCTCTTCGGCCTGGCCAATGCCGGCAAGGTGGACAAAAAAGGCAGGCCTTCGCCGCTTCAGGCGGCGGTCATCGCCAGGGAATTTGCCGACGTTATCGTCTTCACGCACCCGCCACCTGCGATTCAGCGAGTGGCGCTGGGGATCCTGGCGCCACTCGGCCATCTGCTCGGCTATCGCGCGATCGACCCCGGCTATTGCAAGCCGCACGGGCACGTCACGCCGGCGCCCGAAGCCCTCGCTCGGGCAGGTCTTTCGGCTGGGTGACTGCAGTCAAACCCCAATCGCCGCCACCAATATCCTATTCTGCCGCCGTATCGCAGTGCGCAGTTCGGCCATCCTCGCCTCCTCGCGCTTCACGAACTCGATGAACATCATGTTCATGTTGTTGAAGATGAGTTCGCCCAGCGCCGTCCCGTCGATGTCGCGGCGCACCAGGCCGAGCACCTGTAGCCTGGCGATCAGCGCACGGATCTGCTCGGTCAGTGCGCGGTCTAGCGCGGTATAGGCCTGGCCGAACGGGCTGTCCGGCAGCTGTGTCGAGATCGCCATCGCCTGCCGCCACATCTCCTTGCTGAGGTAATGCAGCGAGTGCTCGATATAGATGCCGAGCAGCGTGTCCAGCGCGTCGCCGATATTTGCCGGCGGGTTGGCGACGACACCGCGCCCGGCATTGAGCACCTCGTTGACCTCCATCGAAACGATGGCGCCAAGGATGTCGCCCTTGTTCTGATAATAATTGTAGATCGTGCCGACCGAGACTTCAGCCTGCGCGGCAATCGTCTCGATCTTGGCGCCTTCATAACCGGCATCGCGGAAAAGCGCCGCCGCCGCCTCGATGATGCGGCGGTGCCGATCCGCCTTCTGCCTTGCCCGCAATCCGCTCATAGCGGCTGTTTGCCACAAAAACAGAATTGACTCAATTTTAGAATTGGTTCAATTTTTTGCTACAAGCCAAAAAGGCAAGGGAGAACACTCGATGTCCGTCAATCCAAAGACCGCCAATCCAACCGTCAGGAATCCGCTTTCCGTTCTGAAGAGCCATCTCCAGGGCGCGTGTGCCGCGGCAGCACTGCTGCTGGCGGCGGGCAGCCTCGCTCAGGCGCAGCACCTCAACGCGCTGATCTGGTGCGATCACGCCGATCCGGCGCTGTTGCAGCCGTTCGAGGAGGCGAACGGCGTCAAGGTCAATGTCAAGGAGTTCGAAGGCACAGGCGCCGGCCTGGCGATCGTCGAACAGTCCCAGCCCGGCGACTGGGACGTGATGGTGATCGACAGCATCGACGTACCGCGGGGCGTCGAACAAGGCCTGTTCGAACCGCTACCGGAAGACAAGCTGCCGCTGGCCGACCTGTTCCCGCAGGTGAAGATGGACAGTTCCACCGTGGTCGACGGCAAGCGCTACGGCATCACCGAAAAGTTCGGCTACAACACGATCGGCTACAACAAGACCAAGGTCGACCCGGCCGACATGCAGTCGCTTGCCGCGCTGACCGGCGACAAATACAAGGGCAAGATCGCCATCTACGATTATTACCTGCCGGTCATCGGCATGGCCGCACTGGCGATCGGCAAGAAGACGGCGGAACTGACCGAAGCCGACCTTCCCGCCATCAAGGCCGAACTTTTGAAGATGAAGGCCAACGCTAAGCTCGTCGGCGAAGTGACCGCCAGCCAGACGGCGCTGGCGACCGGCGAGGTCGACATTCTGGTCGGCGGCGGCGAATGGGTGACAGCGGGGCTAGCCAAGGAAAACCCTGCGCTGGACTTCTCTATCCCGAAAGAAGGCGCCGTTCTGTGGTCGCAGTCGCTGGCAATGTTCAAGGATTCCAAGAACAAGGAGCTGGCGCTTAAATTCATCCAGTACATTATGAGCCCCGAAGGCCAGGCGCGGCTCGCCACCTCGTCCTGCTATTGGGGCATGCCGGCCAACAGCAAGGCGGCGTTGAGCGACGAGCAGAAGAAGATCCTGCGCTTCGACGAGCAGCCGGAATTCCTCGCCCGCGCGCAGTCCTATCCGGCGCCCAACGCCGATCTCGACAAGAAGATGCAGGACGTCTGGACCGAAATGCTGCAGGCGCAATGACCGGCTGCCGGTCGTGAACGCCGCCAACAGCGGGCGTGCCCTGCCCTGGGCGCTGGTCACGCCGGCGCTCGGCTGGACGCTGCTGTTCTTCGTGCTGCCCTTCGTCGCCATGGCGGTATCCAGCCTGACGGCGCATGAAGGCGGCGGCTTCACGCTATCCAACTACAGCCAGTTTTTTGCCAATCCGTCCTACTGGCAGGCGATGGTGAATTCGCTGCAGGTCACGGCCATCGTCACCGTGATCTCGGTGCTGCTTGCCTATCCCTTCGCCTGGATCCTGGCCGAGCAGGTGCCGGAGCGCTGGCAGCGGCTGGCGCTGATGCTGGCGGTGCTGCCGTTCTGGACCTCCTATGTCGTGCGCTCCTATTCGTGGCTGCTGGTGCTGGCGCAGAACGGCGTCGTCAACCGCGCGCTGACCGGCTCCGGCCTGTTCAGCGAACCGCTGCAGCTTGCCAATACGCGTTTCGCCACCGTCACCGGCTTCGTGCATTTCTTCGTCATGCTGTTGACGCTGACGATCTTTGCCAATCTGAAGCAGCTCAGCCCGAGCTACCGCAAGGCCGCCGCCGACCTCGGCGCCGGGCCGATCCGGACATTCCTGCATGTCGTTCTGCCGCTGACGCTGCCTGGCATCATGGTCGGCGCCTTCCTCACCTTTGTGCTGTGCATCGGCGACTACATCACGCCGCAGATCCTCGGCGGCAACAACGAGCTTTTGATGCCGCAGCTCGTCATGATGCAGATCGGCCGGCGCGGCGACTTTCCGCTCGCCTCGGCGCTGTCGATCATCCTGATGGCGGTCGTCACCGTTGCCTATCTCGCCTGCGCCCGCTGGCTGAAGATCGAGCGGGCTTGACCATGCGCGCTCTCATCCGCCTCGTCTCCGGCCTTTACGCCATCGCCATCTACGGCTTCATCTTCCTGCCGGTGGTTGTGCTGATACTGTTTTCGCTGCAGGCGACGTCGTTTCCGATCCCGCCCTTCACGGGGCCGTCGCTGCGCTGGTACGAGGCCGTGCTCGCCGATACGCGGCTCACCTCGGCGCTGGTCAACTCGCTGCTGGTTGCCGTCCTCTCTTCGGCTGTCGCCGTCACGCTCGGCTTTCTCTCGGCCTGGGGTTTTGCACGCTTCGCCTTGCCGGGCTCGGGCCTGATGCGTGGACTGATCACGCTGCCACTGACCGTCAGCTATCTCATCATCGGCATGGGGCTGCTGGTGCTGTTCAACTGGGCCGGCGTGCCGAAGTCGCTTCTTGCCGCCGGCATCGGCCATGTCGTGATCAACCTGCCGCTGTGCTTTGCCATGGTCTACAGTCAGATGGGCGACCACCAGATCAATATCGAGCGCGCCGCGCGCGACCTCGGCGCGCCCGAATGGAAGGTGCTGCTGCTGATCACCGTGCCTGTGATGGCGCCGGCGATCTTCGCCGGTTTCTTCCTGTCGATGACCTTCTCCTGGGACGAATTCGTCATCTCGTTCCTGTTGACGCGCTTCGACACGACGCTGCCTGTCGAGATCTGGAACCTGCTGCGCTCCGGTCTCAATCCCAAGACCAACGCCGTCGGCTCGCTGGTCTTCGCCGTCTCCATCGTGTTGGTGGTATTGTTCGAGCTGATGCTGTTGCGGAGGAAGCCGGCATGACGGCGCCACTGGTCGATATAAGCTCTGTCTCGCATCGCTTCGGCCAGCACATTGTGCTGAAGAACGTCTCGCTGACGATCGAGCCGGGCAGCTACACGATCCTGCTTGGGCCGTCCGGCTCCGGCAAGACGACGCTTTTGTCCATTCTCGGCGGCTTCGTCATGCCGAGCGAAGGCAAGGTGCTGATCCGCGGCGAGGACTGCACCGCAGTACCACCGGCGAAGCGGCCGACGACGACCGTGTTCCAGGACTATGCGCTGTTCCCACATATGAGCGTCGGCAGCAATGTCGGCTTCGGGCTGCGCATGCAGGGTGTCAATGGCGCAACCCGGGCAGCAAGGGCGCGCGAGGCGCTGGCGCTGGTTGGCCTCGCCACCGCCTTCGACAAGAAGCCGCACCAGCTTTCCGGCGGGCAGCGGCAGCGCGTGGCACTGGCGCGCGCCCTGGTGGTCGAGCCGGCGGTGCTCCTGCTCGACGAGCCGCTCGGTGCGCTCGACCTCAAATTGCGCCGGCAGATGCAGGACGAGTTGAAGGCGATCCAGAAGCGTGTCGGCACCGCCTTCATCCACGTCACCCACGACCAGGAAGAGGCGATGGCGCTGGCCGACCATTGCGTGGTGATGAATGACGGGCGCATCGAGGATGAAGGACCGCCCGAGCGCGTCTATGCACGGCCGGCGACGCGCTTTTCCGCGACCTTCATGGGCGAAAGCACGCTGTTATCGGGAACGGTGACGGAGGCGAAGAGCGGCAAAATCACCGTCACCACGAAGCTTGGGTCGCTCTCCCTGGCCGGCACATTGCCGGCCGGCTCGACGGTTGCGCTGGCTATCCGGCCGGAGCATCTTGTCCTCGGTGCGATCGGCGGCGCTGTAGCGCTTGGCATGATCAAGGTCAGCGACGTCGTCTTCCAGGGTAGCTTCAAGCGTGTGCTGGGGACCTCCACGACCGACCCGGCGCTGCACTTCATCGCCAAGGTTCCCGCCGCATCGGCCGTCCAGCCCGGCGACGTGGTCGCCGTATCGTGCGATGCTGGCGACATCATCCTGCTTGCGGACTGAACATGAACACGCTTCCAATTATCGACGCTCCTAACTGGTACGAGAGCATCCGCATGGGCGATGGCGTGACGCTGATCCACGAGCCGTGGATCAAGCCGTTCTTCCGCTGCAACATCTGGCATGTGCGGGGCCGCGACCGCGACCTGCTGTTCGACACCGGCCTCGGCCATTTCAGCCTGCGCCGCCACGTACCGCTGGTCACGGAACGCAAGCTCACCTGCGTGGCCAGCCACACGCATTTCGACCATATCGGCTGCCATCACGAATTTCCCGACCGCTGCGTGCACCCGGCCGAGGCCGAGATCCTCGCCGACCCGCGCAACGAATGGACGGTTGCCGACCGCTATGCCACCGAGGAGATGTTCGACGGCATGCCGCAAGGCTGGGATACGAAGCGCTACCAGATCCTGCCCGCACCAGCCGGCCGGTTGCTCGAACAAGGCGACATCGTCGATCTCGGCGACCGTGCCTTCGAGGTGATCCACACGCCCGGCCATTCACCCGGCGGCATTGCGCTCTACGAAAACAGGACGGGCATCCTGTTTTCCGGCGACATCATCTATGACGGCCCGCTGATCGACGACGTTTATCACTCCGATATCGACGACTATGTCGAAACGCTGCTGCGTATGCGCGGTCTCGATGTCTCGGTCGTGCATGGCGGGCATTTCCCGAGCTTCGGCAAAGTCCGCTATCGCCAGCTTGTCGACGAGTATCTCGCGCAAAAGCGCCAGGCCGGCTGCCATCTGCTCGCCCGATAAGGACTAGCGTTGTAGCGTCAAAGCGCCCTTTGCGGGCAGGGTGTGCCCGCCGCGTCGCCGCAGCGTGAGGCCGTGGGCTCGGGTCTAAAACTCTTTTCCTCCGACTGGCGCACCAGTTCCGCGAAAGCCAGGGCAAAACTTGCCAGCATCAGGAAGACGATAATCAAGCGTGCCAGCGGCAATAGATCGGCCTCGACTGGTTAGCCCCACGCCGCCCATCCACTGCCGGCTAACATGATCGATCCGGCTTTACGAGAGTTTAAGGCAGGTCTTAACCATCACATCATTTTGTCCCCCGACATGATGCGCGAGTGCGCCCTGTTTGGCCGCCATCTCAAGACACCTCCCTCCCTTTGCAGAAATGCCCGCCCATGCTAACCCGGCGCTGGCGCGACCCCGCAACCGGTCGCCACCAATCGGTCGTTGCCAATCGGTTGTCGTTGAGAGCCATGAGCAAAACCGCCAGCCGTTTCGCCTTCGTCTCATCCGGTACAGCCGACGCCAATGCAGCGCTGGAAAGCCTTTCGGCACGCTACGGCCAGGCATCCGTCGAGGATGCCGGGATCGTCGTGGCGCTCGGTGGCGACGGCTTTCTGCTACAGACCCTGCGCGAGACGATGAGCACGGGAAAGAGGGTCTACGGCATGAACCGTGGCACCATCGGTTTCCTGATGAACGAATACCGCGCCAGCGGCTTGACCGGGCGCATCGCGGCTGCGGTCGCCGAAACGATCCGTCCGCTGGAGATGCAGGCGGTGACGGCGGAGGGTGAGACGATTTCGGCGCTGGCGATCAACGAGGTCGCGCTCTGGCGCCAGTCCTACCAGACCGCCAAGATCCGCATCACCGTGGATGGGCAAGAGCGGCTGGAGGAATTGCACTGCGACGGCGTTATGATTGCGACACCGGCCGGCTCGACCGCGTATAATCTGTCGGCGCACGGGCCGATCCTGCCGCTCGACGCTCCGCTGCTGGCGCTGACCCCGGTCAGCCCGTTTCGTCCGCGCCGCTGGCGCGGCGCGCTGCTGTCCAACAAGGCGATCGTGCGTTTCGACATTCTGGAGCCGGAAAAGCGGCCGGTGAATGCCGCCGCCGACCACACCGAGGTCAAGGCGGTGACGACGGTCACGGTGAGGGAATCGCCGACGGCGACGGCGACGCTGCTGTTCGATCCCAACCATTCGTGGAACGAGCGCATTCTCGCCGAACAGTTCCGCTACTGAGCCGGCGCAGCAGCCACTGCGCAAATTAAGCATCGCGATTAAGGTTACGACTTCACAATCGCGCCAATGCCGCCCGTTTGTGTTGACAAATCGTAGGCTTGCGCCTACCTGCAATACCAATCTTGCAGGCGCGCGGCGCTTGCCGCGACTGCTTATGTTGCGCCCCCGAACCAGCCAAAGACAGCCAAACTTGTCCTCAGACACCCAGATCGCTCAAGAAGCGTTGACCTTCGCAGACCTCGGCCTGTCGCCGAAGGTCCTTTCCGCAGTTACCGATGCCGGCTACACCGAGCCGACGCCGATCCAGGCTGGTGCTATCCCGCACGCCTTGCTCGGCAAGGACGTGCTGGGCATTGCCCAGACCGGCACCGGCAAGACGGCGTCCTTCGTCCTGCCGATGCTCACCCGGCTGGAAAAGGGCCGCGCCCGCGCCCGCATGCCGCGTACGCTGATCCTCGAGCCGACGCGCGAGCTTGCCGCACAGGTCGAGGAAAACTTCGTCAAATACGGCAAGAACCACAAGCTCAACATCGCGCTGCTGATCGGCGGCGTGTCCTTCGACGAGCAGGACAAGAAGCTCGAGCGCGGCGCCGACGTGCTGATCGCGACTCCCGGCCGCCTGCTCGACCATCGCGAGCGCGGCAAGCTCCTGCTCAATGGCGTCGAGATCCTCGTCATCGACGAGGCCGACCGCATGCTCGACATGGGCTTCATCCCCGACATCGAGCGTATCTGCGAGATGATCCCGTTCACCAGGCAGACGCTGTTCTTCTCGGCGACGATGCCGCCGGAGATCACCAAGCTCACCGAGAAATTCTTGCACGCGCCGGTGCGCGTCGAAGTGTCGAAGGCTGCATCGGCCGCCACCAACATCATCCAGCGGCTGGTGAAATCCGGGCCAAAGCCTTGGGACAAGCGCGAGACGTTGCGCAATCTGATGAAGGCCGAGGATGCCGAGCTGAAGAACGCCATCATCTTCTGCAACCGCAAGGTCGAGGTGTCGGAGCTGTTCCGCTCGCTGCTGAAATATGATTTCGACGCCGGCGCCCTGCATGGCGACATGGACCAGCGTGCGCGCATGCAGATGCTGGCCAATTTCCGTGACGGCAAGCTGCGCTACCTTGTCGCTTCGGACGTCGCGGCGCGCGGCCTCGACATTCCCGACGTCAGCCATGTCTTCAACTACGACGTGCCGATCCACGCCGAGGATTATGTCCACCGCATCGGCCGCACCGGCCGCGCCGGACGCTCCGGCAAATCCTTCACCATCGCGACCAAATCGGACACCAAATACATCGACGCCATCGAACGGCTGATCGGCACCAAGATCGAGTGGCATGACGGCGACCTGTCGACGGTCGTCGCCAGCGAGGGTGGCGAGGATGAGGCCCCCCGCCGTGGCCGTGGTGCGCCACGCCGCGCCGGCCGCAAGGACGGCGCCAAGGACAGGGGCGAGCGCAAGCCGCGTGAACGCCACGCCAAGCGTGGCGAGGAAACGACGCCGGAAGCGGTGAGCGAGGAACAGCCGGTCGTGGCCGAAGCCGCGGTCGCCGACATCGGCGAGCGGCGTACCCGCAAGGAGGCGATCCGCTCGGAAAACAGCGAGCGCCAAGCTTCACCTGAACGGAACGCTTCGCCCGATCGCAACGAACGGCGCGCGCCCGAACGCGGCGACACCAGGCCGCAGCGCGAGCGGCCTGCCCGCCAGCGCCAGGAAGACAATGACGCGACCGTTGGCTTCGGCGATGACATGCCCGCCTTCATGCGGATCGTCGCCAAGGTCTGATACCACAGC
Organism: Mesorhizobium sp. M1423; assembly: GCF_040317575.1. NCBI lineage: Bacteria > Pseudomonadati > Pseudomonadota > Alphaproteobacteria > Hyphomicrobiales > Phyllobacteriaceae > Mesorhizobium > Mesorhizobium sp. M1423. The sequence goes on along the minus strand of NZ_JAMYKU010000036.1, from coordinate 37,377 downwards.
GCTCGCGCGTCCCGCCGACGCGCGAAGCACGAAGCCGGCATAAGACGGCCTCGCCTCACGCTGAGATGGCGTTAGTCCGGCAGGCCCGCCTTGCGAAGGCCTTCGATGTACCTGCTGCGATCGTCCGGTCGATAAAACGGCGGCAGCACCTCGGCGAGATTCGAAAGCCGCAGCGAGGGATCGAGCTCGCAGACCTGGGCCATCATCTGCTGCGCTTCCGACAGGCGCCCCGCAAGGGCATGACTCGCCGCCACTACACGCATCGCGCTCACGTAGTTCGGTTGGTACCGCAGCGACTTTCCCGCCCAAGTGGCAGCGTCATCGTAGTGGCCGGCACAAAAATGAGCGAGCCCGGTGTTGAATTGCCAAGCGAACAGGCGTGGATCCAATGGGCTTAGGCGCATGGCAAGCGCGGCGTGCTCGACGGCCTTGCCTGGCTCGCCAAAGCAAGCCCTGACCCAGCTGCTTAGGCCCCACGCGGCCGCTAGATTCGGGTTGAGAACGAGCGCGCGATCGATGCAAGCCGCACTGTCGTCAAGGTCGCCACCTACGTAGCCGAGCACGTATCCACCGAAGGAAAGCGCAATCGCATCGTCCCTTCCGAGTTCGACCGCTCTCCTGGCCAGTCGAGTAGCCTCGGCATTCTCTTTCGCGCGGTCGACCATCCAGCCGTTGCTTTTTCGGGTAGCGTAGCACCGCGCCGCCCGCGCATAGGCTGCGGCAAACTCCGGGTCACGGTCGATCGCCTTCATGAAGAGGCGCAAGGCATCGTCAATGGCCGATCTACTAGTGATCGTCCGGTCAAAGGCCGCCAGCCCGCGGAGATAGTAGTCATAGGCGTCGAGGCTTTCCGTCGGTTTGCGTTTGGCACGCTCGATCTCAGCCTCCTCCATTTTCGGTGTGATTGCGCCGACAATGCTCGAGGCGACCTGGTCCTGCAGATCGAAGACTTCGGCGAGCGCTCCGTCAAAACGGTCGGCCCAGAGATAGGCCCCTGTCGAGGTGTCGATGAGCTGCCCGGCGATGCGCAGGCGGTCGCCAGCCCGGCGAACACTTCCCTCGACCACATAGCGCACGCCCAGCTCACGCCCGACCTGCTCTATGTCTACGGACCGTCCCCTGTAGGTGAAGCTCGAATTCCGTGCGACTACGAACAGGTGACGAAAGTGAGCCAAGGCCGTGACAATATCTTCCACCATACCGTCGGCAAAATATTCCTGCTCCATATCACCGCTTAGATTCTGAAACGGCAGCACCGCTACCGATGGGTGGTCGTCGCGCCTCGTCGGGGCCGCCAGAACCTGCGCCAGTGATGCGACGCCGGAGCTTGGCTCCGGCCGCGGACGTTCAGGTCGTTCACGGGACTGCAGAGAAGCCGCCAGCGAGCTTGTCTGCTCCTCAGGCTCTGCATCCAGATGTTTTTTCAAAGCTGCCCGACACAGCTCGAACTGGCGCAAGGCGGCGTTTTCGTGACCTCGATGAGCGTGGATCCGGATCAGCGCCCGATGGGCCGCCTCCGCCGTCGGATCCGAGGCGAGCAATCTCTCCGCGAGCCCTTCGCAGGCCGTCTCTTCCGCTGAGCCGGGTGCGGGCAGCGCCAGGCTCAGCCGATCGACCAACTGCAGCGCCTTGCGCTGATACCTGCTCAGATAGGGTCCAAACCACTCGTCCAGTTCGTCAGGAATGGCTTGCCCGGCAAGCAACTCACCGCGGTAGATATCGGCGGCGAAGGCGAGATCAGTGGTCCGGCCCTCCTCCAGCTTCCGGTCGAAGATCGAGATGTCCGCCTCATCCGGACCGGCAATAAGCGCGATGGTTTCCTGATCCCCATCGATGTAGACGGTTGCATCCGAGCTGGCGGGGAACGTGCGCCTGATGTCGACCAGCGCCTGACGCAAACTATTGCGGGCCTGACCATTGCTTCGCCCCGGCCAAAAGGCTTCGGAAAGCTGCTCGCGACGATGGCCGCGGCGGCCTGCGAGAACCAGAGCAGCAAAAAGAAGCGAAGTCTTGCGTGTGGCGAACCGGACGGGCCGGCGCTCCGGGGAAGTAACCTCCAGGCCACCAAGCAACCGGATGCGCACAAATCGTCTCCAGACTTCGACCGCAGCGACAGAATAGCATCTCGGTGGATCGATTTAACACCGATTTAACGGCGGATCGTCGGACTTCTCCCAGTTGTTCACGCACAGCCGAACAGCCCGAAAACGCCTGCGTGGCACGCTCCCATCCGCAAACTCGAAATGGGAGACCAAAACAATGGCTCACAGGGAAACTCGCGCCGCCCGCGGCATGTCCAAACGCTTGCTTGGGTCTGGCTTGAAAAGCGCAGCAATGATGATCGCTGCCTTCACGAGATGGCGGCGGACCGCCGTAAGACGCAGGGCACTGGCAGATTTGACGATCGATCAGCTGAAGGACATCGGTCATTTGGAGGTCCATCAACCAGCACTCGACGCCGTCAAGGCAGTTCTGATCACGAACTTGATATCGATGAGGTAAGATCGGCGCTCAGTTTGGTTTGGGCCCTAAAGGTTCCTGAGCTCCAGGCGAGATGCCAACAGGTCCAGAAAAGCGCGTACTTTGGCCGAGGACGACCTGCCTTCCGGCCACACGGCGTGTATCGGCACCGGCACCGGCTCGAATTCGGTCAGAACCAGTTCCAGGCGGCCATCGTCCACCAGGTGTTTTACCTGCCAAAGCGGGGAGTAGCCCAGACCCAAGCCGTGAACCGCGGCTGCATAGATCGATATCATCAAATTGGACCGGAAGGTGCCCGCGACCTTCACCGGCCGGGGCTTGCCTTCAATCTGAAACATCCATTCGCCCGGGCGGCCGTCAACAGTTCGTACGATGCATTCATGCTCACGCAATTCAAGCGGATGGGCCGGTCGGCCGCGTTGTCGAAAGTAGGCAGGTGCGCCGAACACGACGCGCCGCAACGCCCCCAGCCGCTTCGCCCGTAGACTGGAATCCGGCAAATCGCCGATCCGGACCGCCAGATCGAGACCCACGGCATCCAGATCGACAAATTCATCGGAAAGCTGGAGGTCAACCTCAACCTGGGGATATGTCCGCATATAGTCGGCGATGACCGGCATCAGGAAATCCGGGCCGAACAGAACCGGGGCACTCACACGCAGGATGCCGGACGGCTCGGATCGTCGGTTGGCCGCCTGAAGCCTGGCTTCGTTTATTTCCTCGATGGCGGGCTTGATGCGTTGGAAAAAGGCCGCACCGGCTTCGCTCGGCGTCGAGCGGCGCGTCGTCCTGTGCAGAAGCTCGACCCCGATGGATTCCTCCAATGTCGCCAAAGACCGACTGACCGACTGCAGTGAGCGGTTCAGCCGGCGTGCGGCAGCCGTCAGGCTGCCATGCTCGACAATGGCAATGAAGGCTTCGAAATCATCTATCCGGCTCATCGCGTATTTCTCCCGAAAATCGGGATAAACTATCGCCACATCGATCAATTGTAACGCAGTTCGCTAGATTTTATCTTCCCTGCACAGGCCGAAAGGCAGACTCGAGGGAAGGAGATCGTCATGCGAACACCCAGTCCAACCGTCCTGGTCGTAGGCGCCGCAGGCCGCGTTGCCGGTTTGGTGGTGCCTGAACTCGCCCGCCGCAATGCCAGGGTTAGAGCGCTTGTTCGTGACGCCGCGGCTGCCGAAAAAGCCCGGAAAGCCGGGGCATCCGAGATCGCGATCGGTGATCTGCGCAACCATCAAAGCCTTGAACAGGCCGTCGAAGGTGTCGACGGTGTCTTCCACATCGGGCCGGCCTTTGCTCCCGACGAAGCCGCCATGGGGGTTGCCATGGTTGAGGCAGCGGCGCGAGCAGGCGTTCGGAAATTCGTCTTCTCATCTGTGATCCAGCCCACCAATACGAGGCTGGAAAACCATGCAAGCAAGGTACCGGTCGAAGCTGCCCTCTATTCGACGAACATGGAATACACCATTCTGCACCCGGCCAATTTCATGCAAAATATCGCGGCGGCCTGGCCGTCCGTCGTCGAGCATGGCGTTTTCGCCGAGCCGTTTCCAAAGACGGCGAAGCTGGCCCGCGTCGACTATCGCGACGTGGCTGAAGTGGCAGCGATCGCACTGACCGAAACGCGTTTGTCCTATGCGACCCTCGAGCTGTGCGCCGACGGTATGCACAGCCGCGAAGAGGTCGTTGCCATGATGAGCGAGGCGCTTGGCCGGCCGGTTTCAGCAGGCGAGCCGACATTTCAGGACTGGGCGGCGAAAGCCCGCCTTCCCTATACCGACCGGCAGTTGCAGATGCTGGCCAAAGTACACAGCCACTACGCCAAATACGGCCTCGGCGGGAACAGCCTGGCGTTGCGCGCCGCGCTTGGCCGCGAGCCGCGTTCGCTGCGAAGCTTCATTCGGGAATTGGCGCTGCCGGTGGCACATGCCGCCTGATCGTCCTCACAATAACGCTTACGCACACTTTCTGATTAGGAGATTTCGATGCAAGCATCACCGGACCGAGCCTTCAAATTGAGAAAGCTGCCGCCCTCCTACGGCGCGGTGGTGATGCCGTTGGTTCTTTCGATTCTGATGTCCTCGATTGTCTCGGCGGTTTCGACGGCAATCGGCGCAGGCTGGACGGACGGGTTTATTGCGGCCTGGAGCTATGCATGGGGCGCTTCATGGCTTGTTGCGTTTCCCAGCCTGCTGATTGTGCTTCCGATCGTGCGCCGGATCGTTGCCGCGATTGTCGATCAGCCGGCCCGGTCCTGATATCACGAACGAAGAGCGCCGGCGGCCGGGCGGTCCGGCATAACCATAAGAGCGGCCCCGTACGGGGCCGCTCTCGGTTCATGCGCTTGCCTCAGGTGAGCGGCGACAGCTGGATCTCGACGCGGCGGTTCTGTGCCCGGCCGGCAGCGGTCGCATTGGAGGCGATCGGACGCGTCTTGCCGAAGCCGGTGACGGCGAAGCGGCGGGAATCGACGCCCTGCCCGGACAGATAGTTGGCGACCGCCAGGGCGCGGCGCTGCGACAGGTCGAAATTGTGCTCGTCGCCGCCGGTCGAGTCGGTGTGGCCGAACACGTCGACGGTGGTCTGCCGGAACTTTTTCAGCACAAGGGCAACCGAATTCAGCACCGGATAGAAACCAGCCTTCACCGCATCCTGGTCGACGTTGAAGGTGATGTCGGACGGCATGTTGAGGATGATCTGGTCGCCGGTGCGGGTGACGCTGACGCCGGTGCCCTCAAGCTGCCGGCGCAGTTCGGCCTCGTTCTGGTCCATGGTGGCGCCGATGGCGCCGCCGGCAAGCGCACCGATGCCGGCGCCGATCAGCGCGTTGCGGCGGTCGTTGCCGCCGGCAAGCATACCGAGCCCGGCACCCGCCAGCGCTCCCAGACCGGCGCCGGCAGCGGTGTTGGAAACCTTCTGCTCCCCGGTGTAGGGATCGGTGGTGCATGCGCTCACAAGCACAGCCGTCGCCACGACGGCGAGCACAATCTTTTTCATATGGTGGTCCCTCTCCATTCCACGGCCGCGCAACGGCGTACCGCATCAGCCCTTCCAGCGACTTGTAACATGAAATGCGGCGAAAAGCGGACCAGCAAAAGCCGCTGCCGCCGCTTTCCCCGGCTCAATTCCACACCCCTGCAGCGGCTCGCGCGACCACCGCAATTCGACCGGCTACCAGAGATTCTTGCCGTCGATGACCACCACTTCGACCTTGTCGAGATCGAAATCGTCGAACAGCCGCGAATTCACACTGATCTTCGGATTGTCGAAATTCGGCTCGCCTGTCGACCAGTCCGGCGTCTCGGTGAAGGTGCCGCAGCCGCAGGTGGCGCAAAAACCGTGTTTTATGGTTTTCGATCCCCACTGGTAGAACGAAACATTCTCCGGCGGGCTGGTGAGTCTGAATTGCGATGGGGCGTAATAGGCCCACAACGAACCGCGTTTCGAACAGAAGGAACAGGTGCATCGCGTCACCGTCTGCGGCGCTTGCGAAACCTCGAACGTGGTCGCCTTGCAGTGGCAGCTTGCCTTGATGGTCATGGATTAGTCCCTCACAATGCCCGCCGCCCCTACGGCAAGGCACCATAAAGAAACGCTCCTGACAACTCTCCGTCAGCAGATCTGTCGTCTGCAATGCGCAGTTTCAAAAGTGTTGTAACCCAATCGAGGGCGTGTCGATCCCAAAAACCCTGCACACCCTCGGGTCAAGCCCAAGGGCAAGCTTTTGGGGGCGACATGCATCAATAGGACGATGGCGGCACGAACAGACAGATGGTCTTTCCGTCATTGGCGCCAGCGACCGAGCACCAGTGATATGCGCCGTCGGGCGAATTCTTGATGCGCTTGTCGCTATAGGCCACGACTTCGCCTGTCCCCTTGATGACATAGCCTTCGGGGCGCTCGCCGATAGATATCGGCGCAACCTCGCGGCAGTCATAGCCCGAGCAGCAGGAGAACGGATAGCTCCAGCCTTGCGGCATCGCCGCGGTCGGCTTGGCATCATGCGCCAGAGCAGGCGCCGCGAATGGCATCGCGGCAGCTATCAAAACCACTGCCGCGACAAGGGAATTCAGAAATCGGCGCGCCGTGTGAACGGCATGGGCCGGTCTGGTTGTAAGAGCAGGCATGGGCGCAGTTCCTATCAACGGTTGTCAAGCATCTCGCTTGCCCGTTCCCGGAACGTGTCTTCCCAGTGGCCGGATCGTCAGGTCGCAGATACGCCGCGCCCGGCCATAAATGCTTTTTTCCTCCCCAGCGCTTGGATGCTGGGCTGATTCCTTGGTCGGCGCAAGGAATTGCTGTCGCAAACCGAGCGCCGACCTCTGCGGCCGGAACCAGCCTGCCGGCCGGGTTGACGAGACTGGTACGATCACCCCCGGCAGCGAGGGTTGCCAATAACGGAATTCGGCTCGCAGTGGTTCCGGGCTCGGCACCGGCAGGCTCGAAGCATTCGCGTCAAAAGCGGAAATCGATTTTGGAAATTCCGATGAAAAACAAAGTTGTAGAACGACAGGTAAGTTCAAGCTGAGAACTCGTCACTCTCGCGCCGTGGCCGTAACTCTCGCGTGATGGACTGAAATTGCCGGGTTGGTGCCCGCCTTCAGTCGATGTCGGCCACCGTTTCTCCGGCGCCACCCTCGATGCGCTGCGACAGCGAGGCCTCCATGAAATCGTCGAGGTCGCCGTCGAGCACGCTCGACGGGCTGGTGCTCTCGACGCCGGTGCGCAGATCTTTCACCAGCTGATAGGGCTGCAGCACGTAGGACCGTATCTGGTGGCCCCAGCCAATATCGCTCTTCGACGCTTCGGTGGCGTTCGCCACCGCTTCGCGTTTCTTCAGCTCTTCCTCGTAAAGCCGCGAGCGCAGCATTTCCCAGGCCTTGGCCTTGTTCTTGTGCTGGGAGCGCTCCGCCTGGCAGGCAACCGCGATGCCGGTGGCGAGATGGGTGATGCGGACCGCCGAATCGGTGGTGTTGACATGCTGGCCGCCCGATCCCGAAGAACGATACGTGTCGATACGGACGTCAGATTCGGAAACGTCGATGTCGATCGTATCGTCGATGACGGGATAGACCCAGACGCTGGCGAACGAGGTGTGGCGGCGCGCATTGCTGTCGTAGGGCGAAATACGCACGAGACGATGCACGCCGGATTCCGTCTTCAGCCAGCCATAGGCGTTGTGGCCCTTGATCAGCAGCGTGGCTGACTTGATGCCGGCCTCTTCGCCGTCATGCACTTCCAGCACCTCGACCTTGAAGCGGCGGCGCTCGGCCCAGCGCGTATACATGCGCAGAAGCATCGAGGCCCAGTCCTGGCTTTCGGTGCCGCCGGCGCCGGCATGGACTTCCAGATAGCTATCGTTGGCGTCCGCCTCGCCCGACAGCAGCGTTTCGATCTGGCGCGCCTTGGCCTCGCCGCGCATCGAGCGGATCGCCGCCTCGGCCTCCGCGACGACGCCCTCGTCGCCCTCTTCCTCGCCAAGCTCGATCAGGCCGATATTGTCTTCCAGAGCCTGGGTGAGGCCTTTGACCGCGGCAATGCCTTCCTCGAGGCCCTGACGCTCGCGCATCAGCTTTTGCGCTTCCAACGGCTCGTTCCAGAGGCTCGAATCCTCGGCGCGGACATTCAGGTACTCAAGCCGCTTTATGGCCTGGTCCCAGTCAAAGATGCCTCCTCAGCAGGGTGATCGCCTGCCTGATCTCGTCGACAATATTTTGCGTTTCCGCGCGCATGGCTGGCTGTTCTGTCCTGTTGCTGAATGGCGGTTTGGTGGCGCGATACATAGGGACGGCAATGTCCCCTGTAAAGCACCGGCCCCTGTAAAGCGGGATGGGCCGGCTCGACCATGATCGTCAAGCCGGCCCGACCGGATGTAACGATTGTCAGTAGAGCCCGCCGCCGCCCGACTGGATAGCCTGGTTGGCCTGCGGCGACAGCGCCCCGCCGGTGGCGTTGGAGCCGTCCGCACCCATGCCGATCACCCAATAGCTGTCGGCGGGACCGGTACCCGGCTTGAAGGCTTCGATGATGGTTCCGGCGTCACCCTCGTTGGCCCGCATGCCGGTCTTGCGATTGATCGCAATCAGCTTCATGCCTTCGGGAACCTTGAAGTCGACATTGGGCGTGCCGTCCAGCGCTACGCGCATGAAATCCTTGAAGATCGGCGCGGCAAGGCCGCCGCCGGTCGCGCCCTTGCCAAGACCTTTCGGCTGATCGTAGCCCATATAAAGGCCGACAACGAGGTTCGGCGTATAGCCGATGAACCAGGCATCCTTTTCGTCGTTGGTCGTTCCGGTCTTGCCGGCGATGTGACGGCCGAGTTCGTTGATGGTGGCGCCGGTACCGCGTTGAACGACGCCCTCCATCATCGATGTGATCTGGTAGGCGGTCATCGGATCGAGCACCTGCTCGGAATTGTCGACCAACTCCGGCTCTGGCTGGTTCTGCCATTCTGCGGCGTTGCAGTTTGAGCAGCCGCGTTCGTCCTGCCTAAAGACGGTCTTGCCGTAGCGGTCCTGGATGCGGTCGATCAGCGACGGCTTGATCGACTTGCCGCCATTGGCCATGATCGAATAGGCCGATACCATGCGCATCACCGTCGTCTCGCCGGAACCCAGCGCCATCGGCAGATACGGCGCGAGATGGTCGTAGACGCCGAAACGCTCGGCATACTCCACGACCAGTTTCATGCCCATGTCGTTGGCAAGCCGCACCGTCATCAGATTGCGCGATTTCTCGATGCCGGAGCGCAAGGTCGCCGGACCGGCCACCGTTCCGTCGTAATTCTTGGGCGTCCAGGTCGTGTTGCCGCTCTGGATGGTGATCGGCCCGTCCATGATCACAGAGGCGGGCGTATAGCCATTGTCGAGGGCGGCCGAATAAACGATCGGCTTGAACGACGACCCCGGCTGGCGCATGGCCTGCGTCGCCCGGTTGAACTCCGACTGCGCATAGGAGAAACCGCCGACCATGGCCAGGACGCGTCCGGTATGCGGATCCATGGCGATCAGGCCGCCTTCCACTTCGGGAACCTGGCGCAAGCTGTAGCTGTTGTCCGAGCCGTCGTTCCTCTGCACGAAAATCACGTCGCCCGGCTTCAGCACGTCGGCCGGCGACTTCGCCTTGACGGTTTTGCCGTCGACCACGTGGCGCATGGCGAAGCTCATGTCTTCCTTGCTGACGGTGCCTTCGAGGCGGTCCTTGACGATTTCGCCGGAGATCTGGCGCGTCGGCTGCAGGCCGATGGACAGGCCGGTGGCCGAGCTATCGAGCACGACGGCAAGCGACCATTCCGGCACGTCCTCCAGTCGCTTGACGTTGCCCAGCGGCACGCCCCAGTCGCCGGAAACATCGATGCTCGTGACCGGCCCGCGGTAGCCGCGCAGCGTATCGAACTTCATGAGACCGTTCTGCATGGCCTTGCGGGCAATCAACTGCATCTTCGGATCGAGCGTGGTACGGACGGAAAGGCCGCCCTCGTAGAGCGCATTCTCGCCGTAGCGCGCGATGATCTGGCGACGCACTTCCTCGGTGAAATATTCCCCGGCGAAGAGATAGTTGCCGGTGCGGCGCGGCGTGACGCCGAGCGGCTCGGCCTTGGCCTTCTCGCCTTCTTCATGGGTGACGTAACCGTTCTCGACCATCTGGTCGATGACCCAGTTGCGGCGCTCCAAGGCGCGATCGGCATGCTTGAAGGGATGATAGTTGTTCGGCCCCTTCGGCAGAGAGGCAAGATAGGCAGCCTCGGCCACGGTGAGCTCGTTCACCGATTTGTCGAAATAGGTGAGCGCAGCACCGGCGACGCCATAGGCACCGAAACCGAAGAAAATCTCGTTGAGATAGAGCTCGAGAATGCGATCCTTCGAATAGGCCTGCTCGATGCGGAAGGCGAGGATCATCTCCTTGATCTTGCGCTCGTAGGTCTGGTCTGAAGACAACAGGAAGTTCTTCGCCACCTGCTGGGTGATGGTCGAGGCGCCGACCTGGCGCTTTCCCGAGCCAAGATTCTGCAGGTTGACGACAATGGCGCGGCCAAGGCCGGTCACGTCGATGCCGGGATGATTGTAAAAGTTCTTGTCCTCGGCCGACAGGAAGGCCGCCTTGACTCGATCCGGGATCGCCTGAATCGGCAGATAAAGCCGCCGCTCACGCGCATATTCGGCCATCAGCGCGCCATCCGACGCGTGGATGCGGGTCGTCACCGGCGGCTCGTATTTGGCCAGCACCTCGTAATCGGGCAGGTCCTTCGACAAATGGCCGATATAGATCGCCACGCCCGCCGCGACCAAAAGGGCCAGCGTCGTGCCGATGCCGAAGAAATAGCCAATGAGACGAATCATACCCGCTCCAGTCCTTGGTTCGGGAATTTCCTAAACGAAGCCGCCCTTCACGCAAGCTTTCGGGACGATCCCAACCCGTAATCGCAAAAGCCATGTCGCGACCATGTGGGCAAAATACGGCAGCGTGGAATTTCGGTTTCGAATGCCGGAAATAAAAGCACAGGGTGTTGTCGCCGTGCAACGCTGCCTCAGGTTGTGGGCGCCGGCGGGCATTTCAGCCTCCGGCCCCCGTTCCGCTCTTGGCCGAAGCAAACAGTGCAACGGCGTTGGTTATGCTTTGGGTCGCCTTGTTGCGCCAATCGGCGCTGAGCAACTGCGCTTCGTCCTTGGCGTTCGACAGATAGCCGAGTTCGACCAGCACGGACGGAACGTCCGGCGCCTTCAGCACCTTGAAGCCGGCAGAACGCTGCGGGTTGTTGATCAGACCGACGCTGGTGGAAAGCTGGCCGACAAGAGTGTGAGCGAAGCTCATCGAAAAATTATGCGTCTCGCGGCGGATCAGGTCGATCAGGATATCGGTCACTTCCTTGCTGTCGTCCTTGATCTCCATGCCGGCGAACTGGTCGGAAAGATTTTCACGGTCGGCAAGCGCCTGTGCCTCGGGATCGGAAGCCTTGTCGGACACGGTGTAGACGGTTGCGCCGCGAATGCCCTTGAGGCTGATCGTGTCGGCATGGATCGAGATGAGCAGGTCGGCCTCATGCTGGCGAGCAATGCGCACGCGATCGTCGAGCCGCAGGAACTCGTCCGTTTCGCGCGTCAGGAACACGTCATATTTGCCGCTGGCGGCGAGCTTGTCGCGCAGTTCCATGGCAAAGCCGAGCGTCACGTTCTTCTCGACAGTGCCGTTCAGGCCCTCCGCACCACCGTCGATGCCGCCGTGGCCGGGATCGACGACGACGGTGAAACGATGGCCCGGATTGGAGACCGGCCCGGTACCGACCCTGCCGGCCTTGTCGGCAGAGACTGTCGAGCCGGTGGTCAGCGCCTGATTGGCGAGCGCTGCATCGAATTCCCGCTGCGACGCCGCCGACATGTCGATGGCGATGCGGTAGCCACTGCCGTCATCGTTCTTCAGCACGTCGAGATTGTCGACGGCGAACGGTCCCTTGCCGGTGAGAACCAGCCGCGATTTTCCCTCGCCGAGTCCGCCGTAACGCACGGCGCGGACAAGGCCGCGCGGCTTCACATCCTTGGCATTTAGGGCGAATCTCGTGGCCGGCAGATCGATGACCAGACGATTGGGGCCGCGCAGCAGGAACCATTTGATGTCGGGATCGCGGTCGAAATTGATGACGATGCGCATCTTGGTGGCATCGCCGGCCATCTTGTAGCTTGTGGCGCCGATCGGTACGTCGGCAGCACGCGAAAGTGGCGGAAAGACTAGGCAAGCCAGGATCAGCGGCAGCAGGCAGGCGGTGCGGAACAACCAGCCTCCATGATGACGGCCCTTGTCTGCGAAGCCTGCCAGTCCCATCTTTCTACCAGTCGCTCCTGTTTGGCGTCATGCCCGATCGTTCGTCAAAGTGCCCTATTGCTTGTCAAAGTGCCGGCAGGCCGCGAACTCGATTAACGATTGGTATCCAGAGAAGGTTAACCAAGCCTTTTCATGGAAGGCTTGGAACCTGGGCTTCCGTTGCGGAACGGCTTTTTGCCGGCGTCGGGAATCGGGGTTGCCTTCCAACCCGCCAAATCATAAAAGCGATGGTGGATCACTGCAATCCTGGAACCGTCCTCCTCCGCAGCTTCCTGCTACAGGTCAGACGCAAGACGGCTCCTTTCGCTTCAGGCGAAGAAGGCATCGGTGATCGCGACGATTTTCGCAGGCGTGCTCCCGTGGCGGGGGAATCGCCTGCGTGAGCAAAACGGCCGGGATTGTCCCGCGCCGGCTCTGTATGAGCAAACAAGCTGGTCCGGTTTTTCCCGGGCTTTGGTTCAAAAGGTTCTGCTGGTTACGATGGCTTCAAGCGCAATCATGGAAAGGTCCGCAACAAACCGCGCCACTACGGCTGCGGGCGGCACCGCCATGGCGCTCAGGCAGCGGCCGGCGGACGTTCAATTGTCCGGCACCCATGTTCCAGGTCCACGGCAGCGGGCATTGCCCCGCAAGCTGCGGCCGACGGCTGCCGGGGGGAAACGAAATAATGCCCAACAAAATGCTGATAGACGCCTCCCACCCGGAGGAAACACGCGTTGTCGTCGTTCGCGGTAACCGTATTGAAGAATTCGACTTTGAATCCCAGGACAAGAAGCAGCTCAAAGGAAACATCTATCTCGCCCGCGTAACGCGCGTCGAACCTTCCCTCCAGGCAGCCTTCGTCGAATATGGCGGCAACCGTCACGGTTTCCTCGCCTTCAGTGAAATACACCCCGACTATTACCAGATTCCGGTCGCCGACCGTCAGGCGCTGCTGCGTGCGGAAGCACAGGAAGCCCAGGACGAAGAGGACGAGGAAGCCGCCGAGGGCGACGACCGCCAGAGCCGCGACCGCGGCAAGCGCGGACGCCGGCGTGGCGGCAAGAGCCGCGACCGCGGCGAGCACAGGCGCGAGGCAGGCGCGTCCGACGGTGAGAATGGCGAGAGCGGCGAAGATGCCGTCGCAGAGAACCTGGATGCCGCTGCCGACGGCGGCGACACCATGTCCGATACTGTCGGACAGAGCGAGGATGCCGCCGGACAGAGTGATGAAGTCGCCGATAGCGGCGAGACCGAGCCGTCCGAAGGCGGATCCAGTTCCATCGCTGCCAGCGTCGACGCCGACGTAATCTCGGAAGCCGTCCCGCAAGTAGAGACAAGGGAGGTCGAGACAGGCGGGGCCGAGACGAGCGGCGAAGCGACGTCCGAAGACAATGATCGCGGCATGCTGGAGGAGGTGCAATCCTCGCATTCGGACGATCACGAGGTCGAATCGGTCGGCGCCGAAGACGCGCTGGAAGAAGTGCGCAACCGCCGCAAGCCGGTGCGCCGCCAGTACAAGATCCAGGAAGTGATCAAGCGCCGGCAGATCCTGCTGGTGCAGGTCGTCAAGGAAGAGCGCGGCAACAAGGGTGCAGCGCTGACCACCTACCTGTCGCTGGCCGGCCGCTATTCGGTGCTGATGCCGAACACGGCGCGCGGCGGCGGCATTTCGCGCAAGATCACCAATGCGCAGGACCGCAAGCGGCTGAAGGAAGTGGTCGCCGATCTCGAAGTGCCGCAAGGCATGGGCGTCATCCTGCGTACGGCCGGCGAAAGCCGCACCAAGGCAGAGATCAAGCGCGACTACGAATATTTGATGCGGCTTTGGGAAAATGTCCGCAATCTGACGCTTCAATCCACGGCCCCTGCCCTGGTTTATGAGGAAGGCAGCCTGATCAAGCGGTCGGTGCGCGACCTCTACAACAAGGATATCGACGAGATCCTGGTTTCCGGCGAAGAAGGCTACCGCGAGGCCAAGGATTTCATGCGCATGCTGATGCCGAGCCACGCCAAGGTGGTACAGCCGTTCCGCGACACGACGCCGATCTTTGTGCGCAACGGCATCGAAGCACAGCTCGACCGCATGCTGCAGCCGCAGGTGACGCTGAAGAGCGGCGGCTACATCATCATCAACCAGACGGAAGCGCTGGTCGCCATCGACGTCAATTCGGGCCGTTCCACCAAGGAGCACTCGATCGAGGACACCGCGCTTCACACCAATCTGGAAGCCGCCGAGGAAGTCGCCCGGCAATTGAGGCTACGCGATCTCGCCGGCCTGATCGTCATCGACTTCATCGACATGGAGGAGAACCGCAACAACCGCTCCGTCGAGAAGCGGCTGAAGGATCACCTCAAGAACGACCGCGCCCGCATCCAGGTCGGCCGCATCTCGCATTTCGGCCTGATGGAGATGTCGCGCCAGCGCATCCGTGCCAGCGTTCTGGAATCGACGATGAAGCCTTGCCCGCATTGCGGCGGCACCGGCCATGTGCGCTCCGATTCGTCGGTTGCGCTGATGGTGGTGCGTGCGATCGAGGAATTCCTGCTCAAGGATTCGCGCAGCCACATCACGGTGCGGACGCCGGCAGCGACCGCGCTCTATGTGCTCAATCACAAGCGTGGCACGCTGGTGGAATTCGAGCACCGCTTCGGCGTGACCATCACCATCGAAGCCGATGACACGGTCGGTGCACAACACTATGCCATCTTCCGCGGCGCGCTGGCCGAAAAGCCGGAAGGCTTTGTCGAGGCCCGCACGTTCCCGGCCTATGTCGAGCCGGAAGAACCCGAGGACGAGATCGTCATCGAGGAGGAAGAGGAGGCACCGGTGCAGGCTGAGCAGCCACGCCCTGCCCAGCAGCCGCAGCAGCCAAGGTCCGGCGAGGACGGCGAAGGCCGCGATCGCAAGCGCCGCAAGCGCCGCAGACGGCGCGGCGGCAAGGATCGCGAACACGGGGATCGCGAACACGGGGATCGCGAACACGGGGATCGTGAACACGGGGATCGTGAACAGGCCGCTGCCGGGGAAGGTGCTTCCGTTTCGGCGCCGACCGACGATGCCCTCGTAGCCGCCGCCGAGCAAGGCGCGGAAGCGGAACGTGAAGCGCCGGCCGGTGTTGCCGAAACTGCGGAAGCGGCGGACGACGGTCACGGCAAGAAGCGCCGGCGCGGCAAGCGCGGCGGCAAGCGCAATCGCCGTGAAGACGGTGAGGACGGCGTCGAAGCCAGCGCCGGCGAGCCGGCCGGCATGACAGAAGGTGCCGTATCGGAAGCAGAGCCCGTGACCGCCGAGCCGGAAGGCGCGCCGCCGGCCGAAGAGCTTGCGGTGCGTGCTCCGGCGAACGACGACACGCCGAGCGCCGAAAAGCCGAAGAAGCCGCGCCGCGCCGCCAAGCCGAAGAAGGCCGCGGCGGAAGCAGTTGCCGAGGTTGCGGGCGCCGAGACATCGGCCGCCGAAGCCGCGGCGGTGGCTTCCGGCGAGACCGCTGCGCCGGTTCGGCAGGAGACCGAAGTGGCGGCTGGCAAGGAAACGCCGAAAGCCCGGCCGTCGCGGCGCAAACCCGCACCGGTGGATGCTCCGGTCGTGCCGGTCGTCTCCTCGATCGTCCCCGACGAGGCAAAGACCGAGGAAGCAAAGGCCGAGGACAAGCCGAAGCGTGCCGGCTGGTGGCAGCGGAAGGGCTTTTTCTAAGCTTTTCCGTGTATTAGCCAGACTTTCTGATTAAAAGAATCCCGCGCTGCCGACTGGCTGCGAGGGATTTCTTCGTGCCAATTCCAGGCGACAGGCACTATGGCGCGAAGATCGACCAGTTCATCATCTTCGCCAGTTTCTCCAGCGCGATCGAGCCCAGCCTGGAATTGCCATTGGCATTGAGGCCAGGCGACCACACCGCAAGCGAGGCGACGCCCGGCACGATCCCCAATATGCCGCCGCCAACGCCGCTCTTGCCGGGAATGCCGACACGGAAAGCGAAGTCGCCGGAGCCGTCATAATGGCCGCAGGTCAGCATCATCGCGCCGATGCGGCGGGCGCGCTCGGCCGAGACGACGGAATGCCCGGTCGCCGGATTGTTGCCGCCATTGGCGAGAAAGCGCCCGGCCAGGGCGAGTTGCCGACAGCTCATGGCGATCGCGCAATGGTGGAAATAAACGCCCAGCGCCAGTTCCGGCGCGTGATTGAGATTACCGAACGATTTCATGTAATTGGCAAGCGCAAAATTGCGAAAGCCGGTGGCACGTTCGGACGCCGCGACCTCGCGATCGATGATGATCGTGTCGTCATCGGCCAGGAACTGGATGAAGCGCAGGATCTCGCCGATCGCCTCGCGCGGCTGATGGCCGGCAAGCAGGATGTCTGAAACGACGATGGCGCCGGCATTGATGAACGGATTGCGCGGAATGCCGTTCTCATGCTCGAGCTGGACGATCGAGTTGAACGGATTGCCCGACGGTTCGCGTCCGACCCGTTGCCATAGCGCGTCGCCGACATTGCCGAGCGCCAGCGTCAGCGTGAATACCTTTGAGATGCTCTGGATCGAAAATGCCTCGTCGGCGTCGCCCGCGGTCAGCACGCGGCCGTCATTGGTCACCGCGGCAATGCCGAATTTTTTCGGGTCGATCTTGCTCAGCTGCGGAATATAGCTGGCAACGTCGCCGCGATCGGCACGCTCCGCCATTTCGGCGGCAACCTCGCGCAGTGCCTGTTCAAGCTGGGGCGCCTGTTCAAGCTGGAGCACCTGTCCGCGTTGCGCCGCCTGTTCAAGCTCCGGCATCGTCGTCCCCGCTACTTCAGCCAGCGTTCGATACGCGCCATCGCCTCGACCATGTCGTCGTGGCTGCCGGCGTAGGAAAAGCGCATCGTGCGATGGCCCTGCAGCGGATCGAAATCGCGGCCGGGTGTCGCCGCCACATGCGCCTCCGCCAGCATCCTGCGCGCGAACGCCATGCTGTCGTTGGTGTGCCTGGTGACGTCGCAGAAGGCGTAGAACGCGCCGTCCATGGGCGCGGCCAAAGCAAAGCCGAGCTCCGGCAGGCGTTGCATCAGGAGCTCGCGGTTCCAGGCATAGCGCGCCTTCACCGCTTCCAGCTCTTCTGTCGCCTTGAACGCCTCGATCGCGGCAATCTGGGACAGTTCGGGCGGCGAGATGTAGAGGCTCTGGGCGATGCGCTCGATCGGCCGCACCAAATCCTGCGGCAGCACCATCCAGCCGATGCGCCAGCCGGTCATGCAATAATATTTCGAGAAGGAATTGATCACCGTCACGTCCGCGCCGAAAGACAGCGCCGTCGTGTCGGGCGCCGCATAGGCCAGCCGGTGGTATATTTCGTCTGAGATCACGGCGATGCCGAGCTCGTGCGCCATCTTGACCAGCGCCTCGAGATCGCCGGCGGGAATCACCGCGCCGGTCGGATTGGCCGGGCTGGCGAACAGCGCGCCCTTCAGCGGTTTTTCGCGGTGCGCGGCTTTCAGGTGCTCGGCATGAAGATAGGCGGCGCCGTCGAGCTCGATCTCGGCGATGTCGATACCGAGCGCAGCCATGATGTTGCGATAGGCCGGATAGCCCGGCGCGGCGATGGCGACGCGGTCGCCCGGATCGAACATCGCCAGGAAGGCAAGGTTGAAGGCAGCCGACGATCCGGTGGTAACGGCTACCCGCTCGGGCGGCACGTCAAGCCCGTAATGCTCGCCATAATGGGCCGCGATTGCCTTGCGCAGGCCGGCGAGGCCCAGCGCGTCGGTATAGCCGATGCGGCCTGCTTTCAAGGCGCTCGCCGCCGCTTCGCGAACCCCGGCCGGTGCCGGGTCGGACGGCTGGCCGACTGCCATGGAAACGACCGGCACGCCCTTGGCCTTCAGCCGATTCGCCTCGGCCAGGATGTCCATGGCGTGGAACGGCTCGACGGCGCCGCGGCGCGAAAGCGAAACAACCATTTTTCAATCCACCACACTTGTCCGCACGTGCCGGCCATGCAGGCCGCGCCGCACAAATGCCCGATTGATGTGGGGATCACAAGTTCGGTAAGTTTTAAGGTGCCGACTTTTCATCCTTCGCCCGCTCGTCTACCAGTGGACCTGCCATGTTAAGCCGACCCAGATCGACGATCGCCAGGACAGCGCGCGCCTTCGCAACGCTTTCGCTTGCCGCGGTGCTAGCCGTGGCTGGCTCGGTCAGCGCGTTTGCGCAGAATGTGCCGGTGGTACGCGATGCCGAGATCGAGGCGCTGGTGCGGGATTACGCACGGCCGATCTTCAAAGCGGCCGGCTTATCGGGCGACGCCATCAACATCGTGCTGGTCAACGACCAGAGCTTCAACGCCTTTGTTGCTGGCCGCCGCATGTTCATCAACACCGGCGCGCTGATGACAGCCGAAACGCCCAACGAGATCATCGGGGTCATCGCCCACGAGGCCGGCCATATCGCCGGCGGACACCAGCAAAAGTTGCGCGAACAGCTCGAGCGCGCCAAGACGATGGCAATCCTGGCGACGCTGCTTGGCGCCGGCGCCATGGTGGCCGGCGCCACCAGCAATAGCCGCGGCCTTGCTGGGGCCGGCATGGGCGTGATGGCCGGCGGCGGCGAGATGGCGCAACGCAGTATCCTCGCCTATCAGCGCACCGAAGAGATGACCGCCGACCGCTCGGCAATCGCTTATCTCAATGCTACCGGCCAGTCCGGCATGGGCATGCTGAAGACGTTCAGCCGTTTCCAGAACGCATTGTCGCTCTCGGGCGCCCAAGTCGATCCCTACAAGATCAGCCATCCGATGCCGCAGGAGCGTATCGCCAATCTCGAAGTGCTGGTGAAGCAGAGCCCTTACCTCGACAAGGTCGACCCACCGACACTGCAGCAGCGCCACGACATGATGCGCATCAAGATCGCCGCCTATATGCAAGGACAGGCCGCCGCGTCGCGATTGATGCGCAAGAACCCCGGCAGCCTCGCCTCGCGCTATGGCGACGCGCAGATGACCTATCTCTTCGGCAATCTGGCCTCGGCGCTCACCAAGACCAGCGCACTGATCAAGGAACAGCCGAAAAATCCCTATTTCCAGGAATTGCGCGGCGACATCCTGATGAAGGCGAACAGGCCGAAGGATGCGGCGGACGCCTATGCCAGGTCGGTCAGCCTCGATCCGGCGCGATCCGGGCTGCTGCCGGTCTCGTACGGCCAGGCGCTGATGGCTATCGGCACGCCGGATTCGCTGAAGAAGGCGGTGGCGCAGATCAACACGGGCCTCGGGCGGGATCGCGAAAACGCCGCCGGATACCGCTATCTGGCACAGGCCTATGGCGAACTCGGCAACATCCCGGCGGCCGAGCTTGCAACCGCCGAAGGGCATTTCTATTCCGGCGACTACAAGAATGCGAAGATCTTCGCCATGCGGGCGCAGCAGAGCATGAAGCGGGGCGAGCCGGGCTGGCTTCGCGCGCAGGACATTATAAACTACGCACCATCAGGTAAGAAGAAGTGAACCTTTCGGACGCACGCTGCGACACAGCCGAACCGAGCGGACCCGAACACAGGCTAGAGGATCGAGGATCATGACCAAGGCAATTCTGCTGGGCACTACCGGAGTGGCAGCCGCCCTCGCCATGCTGGCGTTCGGCTTCGTCGCCGGAAATCCGCAGACGGCGACGGCCGGCACGGCGCAGCTTGTCCAGACGGCGTCCTCGGAAACCAAGCTCGACCGCACCGAAGTCGAAGGCATCGTCCGCGACTATCTGCTGAAGAACCCGGAAGTGCTTCTGGAAGCCCAGCAGGCGCTCGAGGCCAAGCAGAAGGAAGAACAGCGCGTCGCCAGTCTCGGCGTCATCAAAGACGCCAAGGACCAGATTTTCAACTCCGCCTTCGACGGCGTTGTCGGCAATCCGAACGGCAAGGTCACCATCGTCGAGTTCTACGATTACAATTGCGGTTACTGCAAACGCGCCATCGATGACATGCGCGCGCTGACCAAGGTCGATCCGGACCTGCGTTTCGTGCTCAAGGAATTCCCGATCCTCGGCCCTGATTCGCAGAAGGCGAGCGTCGTCTCGATGGCCTTCCACTTGATGAAGCCGGAGAAATACGGCGAATTCCACAACGCGCTGCTCGGCGGCCAGGGGCGCGCCACCGAGGCGGCGGCAATCAAGGTGGCGCTGTCGCTCGGCGCCGACGAGGCGGCGCTGCGCGAAAAGATGAAGGACCCGAGCATCACTGAGGCCTTCTCCAAGACCTATGATCTTGCCACCAAGCTCGCCATCACCGGAACGCCGTCCTATGTCGTCGGCAACGAGGTTGTGTTCGGCGCGCTCGGCCAGGAAGTGCTGGCCGAAAAGATCGAGGCGGCGAAGGCCGCACTCTGATTAGCGTTCGGGTTTCGATCAGGCTGCGGGTTTCCGGCGCGGGCCGTTTTCCGGCTGTTGTGGACGGCGAAAGAACGCACTTGCGCTCTTTTCGCCAGCGTCTATGCCCATTATAGAGGGGTCCGGCGCGCCGGCTTAGCCGCGCCGGGAAAGGTCGGCATTTTTTGAAAACGGTTTTCGTCCTGAACGGCCCCAATCTCAACGCGCTCGGCAAGCGCGAGCCGGGCATCTATGGCGGCAAGACGCTTGCGGCGATCGCCGACGACTGCAAGCAGGCGGGTGCCGCACTTGGGCTGGAGATCGATTTCCGCCAGTCGAACCATGAGGGCGACCTCGTCGACTGGATCCACGAGGCCGCCGAGAAGGCCGCCGCAATCGTCATCAATCCAGGCGCCTACGGCCACACCTCGGTCGCCATTCACGATGCCATCCGCGCCGTCGCGCCGCTGCCGGTCGCTGAGGTGCATCTCTCCAACATCCACGCGCGGGAACCATTCCGCCACGTCTCCATGGTCGCGCCGGTCGCTGTCGGCATGATCTGCGGGTTCGGGCCGCTCGGCTACACGCTGGCGCTGCAGGCGCTGGCTGCACGCCTATGACCGGCCAACAAACAGAAGGCTCGAAAATGTCGATAAAGAAGAACGGTGTTGACCAGCAGCTGATCCGCGACCTGGCGGGCATACTGAACGACACCAACCTCACTGAGATCGAGGTCGAGCTGGGCGATCTGAAGGTGCGCGTCTCGCGGCAGGCGCCGGCCGTCCATGCGATCGCCGCAGCGCCGCCAGCCTATGCCCCGGCAGCAGCGCAGCCTGCGGCAGCGGCCGCGCCGGCGACGCCCGACGTGTCGAAGAACGCCGTCGCCTCGCCAATGGTCGGCACCGCCTATCTGGCACCGTCGCCCGACGCCAAGCCGTTCATCGAAATCGGCCAGAAGGTCAAGGAAGGCCAGACGCTGCTGATCATCGAGGCGATGAAGACGATGAACCAGATCCCCTCGCCGCGCGCCGGCATGGTGACGGCGATCCTGTTCGAAGATGCGCAGCCGGTCGAATACGGCATGCCGCTCGTCGTGATCGAGTAGAGCCGGGAACAGGCGAAAGATGTTCCAGAAAATCCTCATCGCCAATCGCGGCGAAATTGCCCTCAGGGTGCTGCGCGCCTGCAAGGAGCTTGGCATCCAGACGGTGGTGGTGCATTCGACCGCCGACGCCGACGCCATGCATGTGCGTCTCGCCGACGAGAGCGTCTGCATCGGCCCGCCGCCGTCGCGCGACTCCTATCTCAACATCCACCAGATCGTCGCCGCCTGCGAGATCACCGGCGCCGACGCGGTGCATCCCGGCTACGGTTTTTTGTCGGAGAATGCCAAGTTCGCCGACATCCTCGCCGCGCACAACATCACCTTCATCGGCCCGACCGGCGACCATATCCGCATCATGGGCGACAAGATCGAGGCCAAGCGCACCGCAAAGCGCCTCGGCATTCCCGTGGTACCCGGCTCCGACGGCGCGGTCACCGAGGAAAAGGAGGCCAAGCGCATTGCCGCCGAGATCGGCTACCCCGTGATCATCAAGGCGTCGGCCGGCGGCGGCGGGCGCGGCATGAAAGTGGCGCATAGCGAGGCCGACCTCGAGGTGGCGCTGCAGACGGCACGCTCGGAGGCGGGCGCCGCCTTCGGCGACGACGCCGTCTATATCGAGAAGTATCTGCAGAAGCCGCGCCATATCGAAGTGCAGGTGTTCGGCGACGGCGCCGGGCGCGGCGTGCATTTCGGCGAGCGCGACTGCTCGCTGCAGCGCCGCCACCAGAAGGTCTGGGAAGAAGCGCCCTCGCCGGCGCTCAATGCCGAGGAGCGCGCACATATTGGCGGCGTCTGCGCCAAGGCGATCGCCGATCTCGGCTATTCCGGCGCCGGCACCATCGAATTCCTTTATGAGAACGGCGAGTTCTATTTCATCGAGATGAACACGCGCCTGCAGGTCGAACATCCGGTGACCGAGGCGATTACCGGCATCGACCTCGTGCACGAGCAGATCCGCGTCGCCTCGGGCGGCGGGCTTTCGGTGCGCCAGGAAGATATCCGCTTCCACGGCCATGCTATCGAATGCCGCATCAATGCCGAGGATCCGCGCACCTTCACCCCCTCGCCGGGTACCATCACCCACTTCCACACGCCAGGCGGCCTCGGCATCCGCGTCGATTCCGGCGTCTATTCCGGCTACAAGATCCCGCCCTACTACGACAGCCTGATCGGCAAGCTGATCGTGCACGGCCGCAACCGCGTCGAGTGCATGATGCGGCTGCGACGCGCGCTCGATGAATTCGTGGTCGACGGCATCAAGACCACGCTGCCGCTGTTTCGCGACCTCGTCGGCAACGCCGACATCGCCAATGGCGACTACGACATCCACTGGCTGGAAAAATATCTGGCCAAAGGCGAGTGACACAGGGGCGACGCGATGACCCGCCCCTACGCACCCGGCTATCGCATCCCGACCGACCTGTTGCTCAAAGCCTATGCCTCCGGCGTCTTCCCGATGGCCGAAAATGCCAATGACCCCGAGGTGTTCTGGGTGCGGCCGGAGACGCGCGGCATCATTCCGCTCGACGGTTTCCACATCCCGAAGAGCCTGAGGAAGACGATCCGCAAGGATCTGTTCGAATTCCGCATCGATTTCGATTTCGAGGCGACGATCGACGCCTGCGCCGAAAGACGCGAGGAACGGCGGTCGACCTGGATCAACGCACCAATCCGCGAAGCCTATGTCGAGCTGCATCGGATGGGCCATTGCCATTCGGTCGAGGCCTGGCACGACGACCGGCTGGTCGGCGGGCTCTACGGGGTGTCGCTCGGCCGGGTGTTCTTCGGCGAGAGCATGTTTGCCAGGGAGACCGACGCCTCGAAGGCCTGTCTGGTTCATCTGGTCGAGCGCCTGAAGGCGCGCGGCTTTGCACTGCTCGATACGCAGTTCACCACCGAGCATCTCAAACGTTTCGGCGCAATCGACGTGCCGCGTGGCAAGTACGAGAAGATGCTGGCCGAGGCGCTAAAGGGCGAGGCTGTGTTTTTTCCGTGATCTAGAACCGTTCATCGTTTCACGGAAATGCCGAACCGGTCTATTTTGTGTTTTGACGCAATTCCTGACGGAAAACCGTTCACACTTTTCCTGGAATTGCTCTACCGCCGGTCAGCCCTTGGTCGCCGTCACCAGCGGTGTCTGTGCATGGAACATCATCTTCCAGCCATTGACGCGGTGGACATAGCCGGTACTGACCAGTGCTGCATAGGCTTCGCCATTTTGCCGGGTCGCGCGCGCCTCGTAGGTCAGCATGACAATGTCGCTGCCGGGCTCGATGATGCCCTTGAGGTCGATGTCGAGATCGCGCCAGCGGTTCGGCTCCGTCGCGGTTTTGGCCAGATCGGCATTGCTCATCACCCGCGCCATCTGCGGGAAGGCCACCAGGCATTCGGTGTCGGCGTTGGCCTTGAAATAGTCGGCGTCGCCGGTCCAGAATCCCTTTTCGATGTCGAGAAGCTCGCTTTTGTTGGCCATCATCATGGCAACCTCCTCCCTAGTGAGGCCCCAACGCTCGGGCAACAAGGCGGTTCCGCAAGACGCCGTATCCGCCGCCCTGACAGGTTCTAGTTGGTTTTGGGGGCAGCGGGTGCCGGCACGTCGGACTTCTGCTTGCAGCCCTTCAACCAGATATCATAGACGGCGTGCTCGACGGCGTTGATCCCGGGGCTTTCGGCAAACATCCAGCCGGTGAAGATACGGCGGATTTTCCGGTCGAGCGTGATCTCGTCGACCTCGACGAACGAATCCGTCTTCGGCTCTTCGTTTTCCGGCCGCGAATAGCAGATGCGCGGCGTCACCTGCAAAGCGCCGAACTGCACCGTCTCGTCGATATAGACGTCGAAGGTGATGATGCGACCGGTGATCTTGTCGATGCCGGCGAATTCAGCGACGGGATTGGTGATGCGCTCGGACACTGCGGGTGCTGCGGGTGCCACCGACGCGTCCGGCGCAGGCGGCGCCAACTCCTGCGCAGCAGCAAGCGCCACCATAGAAGCGAGAACGACCGCGGTTGATCCGCCCGTCAAAATTCGGCTGAACATGCTCATGCAAGGTCCGGTGGTTTGCGCCCGGGTGATTCTCTTAACGCCAAGGCTAGTTGCTGCTGTCGGATCAGCAAACAGCTAAACAGCAATTGTGGCGACAAAGGACCGCGCCCGTGGGGACGGTGCCTGTGGGAACCGCGCGCGTGTCGCGGCGATCGATCACGAACCGGGCGTCCAGGCGTCGTAGTCGCCCGTCACCTGCGGACGATGCTGGTTGGTCAGCACCGAGCCCTTCGGGCGATAGGCTGCGGGGCTGCCGGTGAGGTTCGGCACATGCGGCTTTTGCCAGTCGCGGGGCTTGTAGTCTTCCGTTGGCGGCGCAACGTCGACACGGTGATGGATCCAGCCATGCCAGCCGGGCGGAATCGCCGAGGCTTCCGAATAGTCGCGGTAGATGACCCAGCGGCGGGTGCGGCCTTCCGAATCGACGCCGCCCTCGTAGTAGACGTTGCCGACCTCGTCCTGCCCGACCATCTTGCCGTGCCGCCAGGTGTGGAAGCGCGTTCCCAGCGTCTGGCTGTTCCACCAGGTGAAAAACTGCAGAAGGAAAGTTTTCATCCAAATCCTCGTGGCAAGTCCTTGTAGCAAGTCCTCGCGGCGCCTGTTCCTGCTTATGGCGTCACGGCATTGCGAAGGCAAGGGTCTTGCCGCAACCGACGAGCAAATGGCTGGCGGGCAAACTATACGTTCATGCGATCCTCGCGTCCGCGCGAAGCAGATGAAATGGGTTGTTGGCAACCTTACGCAGCGTTATTCTAGGAATTGATGCTTCGTCGCCTCAAGGGCGGCAAATGAGAGGGGCTCATGTCATCGCTGGCGGGCACGGCCGGTCGCGCATTGCCGCAGGTCGTTGAGGCGATCTACGATTCGATTGCCGACGTCGGCCGCTGGCAAGCGACACTCGAGGCCATCTGCAGCCTGGCGGAAGGCCAGCTTGCCATGCTCGCCGTCATCGACACGATCAGCAGTTCCGCGCGGTTTTCGGTGTCTTGCGGCGATCCCGCAGTTCTTGAGCCGTTGAAGCATGACTACGGCTCGCAAGTGCCGTTCTATGCGGCGGTTCCCAAGATGGAGATCGACGTGCCGTTCACTGTCGATTCGATCTACGCCCTGCAAGGTCCGGATACGCGACAGAGATGGCTCGAAAGCCGCATCGTGCGCGAATGGGTGCAACCCAACCGGCTGGACGATTTCTTCTGGGTGGCGTTGATGAAGCGGCCGACCCGGATCGGCACGCTGATGGTGGTTACCGACAAGGACAGGCGCCAGATTTCCAGCGAGGACCTCGAGCTTGTCTGCCTGCTGGCGCCGCATGTGCGGCGCGCGGTGACCATCGGCGACCTGTTCGAGGCGGAGCGGCGCAAGGCCGAAATCTTCCGTTCCATCATCGAAAGCCTTGACCATCCCGTGCTGATCGTCGCCGAAGACATGACCATCATCTTCGCCAACCCGACAGCCGAAGCGCTGCTCGCCGAAAACATCTCGGTCGCTTGCGTGCGCGGACAGCTTTCCTTCACCTATGCCAACGCCAATGCCGCGATCGGCCGTGCCGTCCAGCTCGGCACGCGCGACGAATTCGCGCTCGGACCTTGCGGCATCAACATTCCGCTGGCCAAGACGGCCGTTCCGGCGGTGGCCCATGTGATGCCGCTGGCGCGGCGTGAAATCTCGGCGCGTATCTCGCAGCGCGCCGCCGCGGCTATCTTCATCGCCGCGGCCGGTTCGGCACCAATCCCGGCGCTGGACGCCATTGCGGCGCTGTTCGGACTGACCGCGGCAGAAAGGCGCGTCGCCGGTCATGTTGCCGCCGGCCTGACGCGAAAGGAAATCGCCGCGGCCGGCGGCGTCTCGGACGGCACCGTCAAGTCGCAGCTGGCGACGATCTTCGACAAGACCGGTACCGGCGATCAGCGCGAGCTCGAACTCTTGATGCGCGAATTGTCGCCGCCGTTGCGCTCCAGTTGATTTGCGCAGATCCCCCGGACCGGCCGTGGTCCAAAAGGCTCGGCCGGTAAGTTTTCCAAGCCTTTAAGAACATCATCCGCAAAATCTGCAAAACGAAACCGGCATCGTTGCAATTCGGCCAAAATCATGGTGCGGTCGTTCGCGGTCCAGAAACGCGGCACTATGCTCGGCTGGAAAGAAAATGGTTTCTGGCGCGGATCTCGATCTTTGATACCGACATCTACCGAGCGGCTGCTCCCCTACCTTTTCCTGCTTGGGCTGATCGTCATCGCGGTCGCTTTCCGGCCACTGCTGCCCGTCGACGAAACGCGATATCTCAGCGTCACCTGGGAAATGTATCTGAGCGGACAGATCTTCGTCCCGACGATGAATTTCGCGCCCTATCTGCAGAAGCCGCCGCTGCTGTTTTGGCTTATCGACCTTGTCTGGACCGTTTTCGGCGCCAGCCGGCCGGCGGCGATGCTGGTCATCTTCGCCGCCTCCTCACTCGTCATCTGGCTGACGACGGCTTTGGCAAGGACCCTGTTTCCCGGCCGCGACGACATCGCACGGCGCGTCCCCTGGCTGGTCGTCGGAAGCAGCGTGTTCGTCATCTATTCGACGCTGATCCTGTTCGACCTGTTGCTGACGGTCTTCGTGCTCGCCGCGCTGTTGTCGTTGATTGCCTTTGCCCGGAGCGGCGACCGCTGGCAGGCCGTTCTGGCCGGGTTGTTCATCGGCATGGGCGTGCTGACGAAAGGCCCGGTGGTGCTCATCCATATCGGCGCGCCCATCCTGTTCTACCCGTTCTGGCGCGACCGGCGGGCGGGACTGGCGACACCGAACTTCCTCGTTGGAGTGTGCCTGGCAGTGCTCGCCGCGCTAATTCCGGTGGCGATCTGGCTGGTGCCGGCGACCATCCTGACAAAGGGCAGTTTCGTCTATGATCTGGTCTGGAACCAATCGGCGGGGCGCGTCACCGGCAATTTGCGCAATTCGCACGGCCGGCCGTTCTACTTCTATCTGCTGCTGCTGCCGGTCATGTTCATGCCGTGGATTTTTATACCCGAGGTATGGCGATTGAAGCTGCGCACGCGGATACGCAGCCTGATCGAGACGAAGTCGCCCGATCTGCGCGCCTTGCGCTTACTGTCGTTCTCGTTCGTTGCCGTGTTGCTGGCATTCAGCGCGATATCCGGCAAGCAGCCCCACTATGTCGTGCCGATGTTGCCGTTCGTGACCATCCTATTCGGGTATTTCATGGCGGAGATCCCGCTCGCCAGGCTGAAAAGCTCGGCCGTCGTCATGCTTGTCATTTTCGGCATCGGCCACGCGGTGGCATCGGCAACCGCGTTCAAACGCTATGACCTGACGCCGCTCGCCAACTTCGTCGACGAGCGAAAGGATGCGGACTGGGCCGTGGCTTTCGACTATCAAGGCGAAGTCGGCTTCCTGGCCCGGTTGCAAAAGCCATTCGAAACCACCGACAAACCGGAAGAATGGCTTGGCTCGCATCCCAGCGGCTATGTCATCGACAAGGTTTCCAAGGATCCCGGCACCGCAGGGCAAATCGCGTTCCGGCTTCGCGTCGAACGCGGTTATCTCGTCGTGCTGAAGGGACAGCATTGACGATCGTCACCGGTACGCGAATTCATCTCCCGCGCGGGAGATGAAGGCGTTGCTGCTCCGTGGTTCCATCGCTCGATAGAACCGGGAGGTATTCATGCGCAAGCTCATCTCGACAACGCTTTTTGTCTTATCGCTCGCTGTGGCCGGCCTTGCTGCCGATCCGGCATGGAGCTTCAAATGTCAGTCGGGTACGATCGGGCAAGGCAGTTGCTCCTGCTCCGGGACCGCCGACTGCACCGACATGCGGCATTCCAAAATGTGCAAGGGCGACCTGAACTGCGGTTCGGGCAAATGCTCCTGCACGGCCGCATTGGTAGTCGACCCAGGTCCGAAAACCCCCAAGCCCAAGGTCGTCGCGCCGAAGGCGACGACCAAAGGCGTCGTGAAGCAGTAGCCATCCAATCCGAAAGGACGGCGGCTCGACGTCGCTAGGCCCGCCCGATGTTTTCGCGGTTCATCCCCCGTGCGGGCGATGAACCGCCATCGGACAAATGCTGCTGTCTAGCCGGAGGGTGGTTTCCAACGACAGAGCGAGGATACCATGTTGAAAACCTGCACGATGCTGTTCTTCGGTCTGATGGCGGCCACCGCGGCCGCCCAGCCGCCGCCTTCGGGGCCGCCGGTTCCCAGTGCGGCACTTGCCCCATGCAACCCCACACAATCGAACAGGCCCTGCAAAGCCGAACTCGGCGTGTTCCTGATCACCAACACCGTCCGCAACCTGGCGCAAGCCAAGGTCGACGCCACCAACGCACAGCTGGCCGCCCAGGGACGATCATCGCGCGCATCGATCGAATCGCTGAAGCAATGGCGGCCGTCGCGCTTTGCGACGCAGATGCTGAACCAGCCGAACAACTGGTTTGTCAAAGTTCCCTATATCCTCACCATCAAGGTCTCGATCCCGGTGACGTCCGACCGTCACATCGGCATTCCCATAGACGTCAACGTCTTCTGCAGCCGCTGGCAGACAGATTCCAGCCAGGTCATCATCCGCTCGCAACCCGGCCCGGCGAGTTTCGAAGGCGGCAACATCCTCGAAGATGTTTTCAACATCGGCAACTACATCGATGCGCAGGTACGCAGCTCGTTTTCGGCACCCCTGCCGGTGACGACGCCGGTTCCGAATTCGAAATGCTCGGCAATCGACGGGTCCTATGCCGGAACGCAAGCCACCGGCGACGATCTCATCTTCTGGACGGTGCCGCGGCGCAACCTGATTGTGACGGACGCCATAGCCAAGCCGACGGTTGAAGTGACCTTCGACAGCCTGACGCGCCTGGCGGCCCGCGACTTCCACAACAATGTGGTCTATGCGGAATCCGAGGCCATTAACCTCAACGTCTACGCCAATGAGGGCGGCCTTCAGAAGGCGCTGACGATGCGCGAAGGCGACGTGGCTGTGCTGAACCTTCCCGCACTCAGGCTCGACGCGCGAAAATACGATTCGCTGGTCGTCATCGGCAATGTCGACCAGCCGCCGAACGATCCCAGAGACAGCGCCTTCGCGGTAGCGGCCAAGAGTGCGGGATTCGGTGCCGGTTCCAAGATCATGCAGATCCCGAAGTGGTATTCGAGGCCTCCTGACCAGTTCAATCACAAGCCTACATGGATCAGAGTTCCGGGCTACGAGCTGCACTATACGGTGCGCTATCTCAACAGCGGCGGGCTGGCCGTCGACGGTGGAGCCAGTACGGTCCGGCCACCAAAAGTCGCTGTTCCGATAAAGAAGCTCATCAAGCCGAAAACGCCCTGACGCGGCCACTCGCGGATGACGGCGGCGGTTCGGACCGCTGCCGCCATCCCCCGCGCGGCAGATGCGGCAGCGCCTGCTTCATGGCCTGATCTTGCGGGAACAAACGCGCCGCTCGCCACGAGCGAGCGGCGCCATCGATGGAGACAAACGATGCTGCACCTTCGCCACACCATGCCCGCCGCCCGGATCATTGCGGCAATCTCGCTGCTTGCTTTCCCGAACCTCGTGCCGCCGGTCACGAGCCCGGCGAACGCGCTGCCGGTCAGCCAATCCTGCCGGATCACCACCTATTACAAGACGGCGGCGAAGGCGACGGAGGTTGGCGTGCGCTCGACGTGCCAAGGCGTCAAAAAATGGGGTGTCACCTCGAAATATTACGAGGTCGAAAAAATCGAAGCCGCTACGCCCCCGCACACGTCGGGCGGCGGCGGCAGCCTGCCGTGCGAGTTTCTCGCTGCCGGCTGCTCCAACCTGCCTGTGAAACGCAACTGAGCGTCAGGCGAACGAGCTAGCCGATCGCCTTCTCCAAAACCAGCGCCGGCAACCCTGTGGCGCCGCCGCAATCGGCCGTGTTGCCGGCGGGCAAGAACCCTCTCGAGCGGTAGAAGGCGATGGCCGGGGCATTTGCTTCCTCGACCTCGACGCGTAGCGTTCGGGCCTCCGGAAAGCTGGCCTCGATCTCGTCCAGCAGCGCCTGGCCGATGCCTTGCCTGTGCCAGGCCGGATGCACGTAAAGCTGGTTCAGCATTACGATCCTGGCATCCGTGGTGGCGGCGGCGAAAGCCATGCCGCCGATGCTTTTGCCGTCGTCGGCGACCAGGAACTCCGAGTTCGGCCGCGTCAGCCGTGCTTTGAGCGCGGCGATCGAATGCCATTCATCGGTGATTTCGGTAACCCGCGCCGCGCCGTAGATGGCGTCATAGGTGGCATGCCATGTCTCGATCAGCAATGCGCGCACCGCCGCCAGATCGCGCTCGCCGGCGGTGCGGACGAACATCCTACTCGATCCCGAGCTTGGCCTTGACCAGCTCGTTGACCGCCTGCGGATTGGCCTTGCCGCCGGTCGCCTTCATCACCTGGCCGACGAACCAGCCAGCCATGGTCGGCTTGGCACGCGCCTGCTCGACCTTGTCCGGGTTGGCCGCGATCACCTCGTCGACCGCCTTTTCGATGGCGCCGGTATCGGTGACCTGCTTCATGCCACGGCTTTCGACCAGCTGACGCGGATCGCCGCCCTCGTTCCAGACGATCTCGAACAGATCCTTGGCGATCTTACCGGAGATGGTGCCTTCCTTGATCAGGTCGATGACGGCACCAAGCTGGTCGGGCGAAACAGGAGCGTTTTCAATATCCTTGCCGGCCTTGTTCAAGGCCCCCAGGAGGTCGTTGATGACCCAGTTGGCGGCGAGCTTGCCGTCGCGCCCGGCCGCCACCTTCTCGAAATAATCGGCGACCGCCTTTTCCGATACCAGGATCGAGGCATCGTAGGTCGACAGGCCAAGCGACGATATCAGCCGCGCCTTCTTGGCGTCGGGAAGTTCCGGCAGGTCCTTTGCCAACTCGTCGACATAGGCCTGGTCGAATTCCAGCGGCAGAAGATCGGGATCCGGGAAATAGCGGTAGTCATGCGCTTCTTCCTTGGAGCGCATCGAGCGTGTCTCACCCTTGTTGGGGTCGAACAGCCGTGTTTCCTGCTCGATCCTGCCGCCGTCCTCGAGGATGGCAATCTGGCGGCGTGCTTCATAGTCGATGGCCTGGCCGATGAAGCGGATCGAGTTGACGTTCTTGATCTCGCAGCGCGTGCCGAATTCGCCGCCGGGCCGGCGCACCGAGACGTTGACGTCGGCCCGCAACGAGCCTTCGTCCATATTGCCGTCGCACGTGCCGAGATAGCGCACGATGGTGCGCAGCTTGGTGACATAGGCCTTGGCTTCATCGGCGGAGCGCATATCGGGCTTCGAGACGATCTCCATCAGCGCCACGCCGGAGCGATTGAGATCGACATAGGACATCGTCGCATGCTGGTCGTGCATCGACTTGCCGGCATCCTGCTCCAGGTGCAGGCGCTCGATGCCGACCTCGATGTCCTCGAATTCGCCCTGCCGATCCGGGCCGACCGAGACGATCACCTTGCCCTCGCCGACGATCGGCTGCTTGAACTGCGAGATCTGGTAGCCCTGCGGCAGATCGGGATAGAAATAGTTTTTCCTGTCGAAGACCGATTTGTGGTTGATCTCAGCCTTCAGGCCCAACCCGGTACGGATCGCCTGCTTGACGCATTCCTCGTTGATGACCGGCAGCATGCCGGGCATCGCCGCGTCGACCAGGCTGACATTGGCATTGGGCGCGGCGCCGAAAATGGTCGAGGCGCCGGAAAACAGCTTTGCCTGCGAGGTCACCTGCGCATGGACCTCGAGGCCGATGATGATCTCCCAGTCGCCGGTGGCGCCGGGAACCAGGCGCTTGGCGTCGGGCGTGCGGGTATCGATGAGGGTCATAGTGGCCTGCATAGTGGAATTGCGGATATGCGAGAACGCATATTTTGATGTGCAACTTCGCTAGTGCAAACCGCCAAGAGAGACAAGCGCAAAGCCGCGGGCGCCGACGCGGCACAGGCCCGCACCTGCCGCGATGGACTGCTATAGCAGCTTGAAAAAATTCAATGGCCGGCAACCCGGCCGCCCTCACCTATGCCGTGGCGATATAGGCCCTGATTTCCTCGGCCTCGCGCTCGACATCCTCGATGCGCCGCTTGACCACGTCGCCGATCGACACGATGCCGTCGAGCAGCCCGTTCTTTTCCACCGGCAGATGGCGGAAGCGGCCCTTGGTCATGATCTCCATGACCTCGTTGACGGTGTGGTTCTCATTGCAGATCTTCACCTTGGGCGTCATCGCCGAGCGGATGGCAAGGTCGAGCGCCGCCGCCCCCTCCTTGGCGAGAACCCGCACCACATCGCGCTCGGAAAGAATGCCGACGATCTTGTGATCGCCGTTGGTGATGACCAGCGCGCCGATCCTGTGTTCGGAAAGCATGCGGATGGCTTCGCTGAGCTTTTCGTTCGGCCCGAGCGTCACCACGTCGTGGCCTTTTGCCTCGAGAATTGCCTTAACAGTCATGACGTCCTCCTCTGCATTTCCTGCCGGCTCCTGCCTTGGCCGGCTTTCCCTAGTATGAACATGGTGCGCCGCGATCGGTTTCATTTCAAGTGCGGAGGTCTCAGGTGTCCGGCTCGTCCGCCTGTTGGAGCGCCTGCTCTCGCCGATCGAAGAACCGCAGGCCGAAGAAGCCGGCAAGAAAGCCGCCAATATGGGCTTCCCAGGCGATCTGGCCGTCAATGCCGGGCGCCAGGCCGAAGAGGCCGGTCGCCAGGTTGATCACCATCCACATGGCGAGAAAGGTGACGACGCCGCGCGAGCGCAGCACCGCCGCCATCGGCAAAGGCTGGCCGGCGAAGGCGGCCTTGCCCGACGAGCGGTCGATGCGGAAGCCATAGCGCGCCGCCGCACCCATCATGCCGGAAATCGCGCCGGAGGCGCCGACCAGCGGCGCTTCGCCAAGCGGATGCATGGCCCAGAACAGCGCCACCGCCGCCAGTCCGGTCGCGGCGAAGAACAGGCTGAAGCGCAACGCGCCGAAGCGGTTGGCCAGCGGTGAGCCGAAGGCCGCGAGCCACACCATGTTGATGGCAAGATGGGCAAAACCGCCATGCAGAAAGGCATAGGTAAAAGGGCTTGAAAACGCGAAGAAATCCAGGTCGAAGCGGCCGGAATAGCGGATCGGCACAAAGGCTGCCCGGACAAGCAGTTCGAAGTCCTGGTCGTCGGTCAGCCAATAGACCCGGATCAGATGGACGGCGACGCAGATGCCGATCACCGCCAGCACCACGGGCGGCAGGTTGAACACCGGTTCACGGCGTTGCTCCGGTTCGCGGGCGGCAGGCCCACTCTCGCCCTGCTCGATCTCCGGTGGGCTTTCTGGGTCGCTCATATGGCTTGCACTCAGTCGCTGGATTGGACTTCGCGAGCATGTAGATCACGGCCAACCGAATCACAAACGGCGAATCAGCAGCTCCGAATCAAAAAAGAAGCCGTCCAAGGTTTCCCTTGAACGGCTGGTCGAGCCCCCTTGCTCCCCCTGAACTCTTGACTGAAGTGCTGCCGATCGTCGCAAAACGACCGCTTCTGGAGTGGTTTTGGTGTGCCACAGGCCTGGCCGGCGCGCAACGTAAACCAGTTGTTAACCTTAACCGCCCCGACCCGTGAACAAGTATTAACGATGCTGGCACGCATCCTGCTCCGCAACGCATGTAGGTCTTCGGAGGGCGCCCTTCTGTTCACCGATGGGACATCAGAAGACAGAATGCGCGGAGCAGCATTAGCATGAACCAGACCGGATCGATCACGCTGTTCCATTATTGGAACCGATTGCGTGACGGACGCCCTGCCCCGAAACGCTCGGAAGTCGAACCGGCCGACATCAAGTCGCTGCTGGCCGACACGTTCATCCTGGAAAAGGACACGCGCGGCGAAGCAGTGTTCCGGCTCGCCGGCACCAGGCTCTGCGCGGCCTATGGCCGCGAACTCAAGGGGTTTTCATTCCCTTCGCTGTGGCGCGAGAAGGACCAGCGGCTGATTTCGAAGCTGACCGATGGCGTCTTCGACCTGAAATCGGTGGTGCTCATCACCTATGAGGGTTTCAGCCGCAACGGCCGTTCCAACAGGTTCGAGCTGCTCGCACTGCCGCTCGACGGCGGTGTCGAGAGTCCGCGTTGCCTCGGTGTGATAAGCGCCGTTGAAAAGCCCTTCTGGCTGGGCGCCGACCCGGTTCTCGACGCGTTGATCGATTCGATCCGTGTCGTCGATCCCGACAAGGAGCCGATGTTCCTGAAAAACCGCCCGGCGATCGAAGTTCCCTCGCTCGCCCCATCGGAATTCGACCCGCCCGAGACGATTTCGGCGCTCGGCCAGGCCCGTCGCATCCGTCACCTGGTCGTCTTCGACGGCGGACGCGAAGAATGATGCCAAAGCTTAAAGCAACAGTGCCGGGCTTTCCCCTTTGTTAACCTGCTTTGTTGTAGTTTTCCGCTGAAATTCCCCGCATCCATGCGCGGAATGCCGAACGGGGTATGGCAGTGATGAGGTCAGCGGCGGTCGACCATGCGCCGTCCCAAGCTGAAAGGCGTAACTTTCAGCGCGTCCGCGTGAAGATTTACGGACGTTTCATGCTGGAAGACCGCACCGAACATCCCTGCCAGGTGGTCGACATGTCGCCCGGCAACGTCGCACTGCGCACCGAGCGCGCCGGCCTGCCGGGTGAAAAGGTCATTGCCTACATCGATCACATCGGCCGCATCGAAGGCGTCATCACCCGCACTTTGCAGGATGGCTTTGCGATGACCGTCATCGCATCGGACCGCAAGAGGGACAAGCTCGCCGCGCAACTGACCTGGCTTGCCAATAAGCACGAGCTCGACCTGCCGGAAGACCGCCGCCATGAACGCGTGGCACCGCGCAACCCGACGAGCGTGCTGCAACTTGCTGACGGACGGCAGTACCAGTGCCGCATCATCGATCTGTCGCTGTCGGGCGCCGCGATCGAGATCGACGTCAAGCCGGCCATCGGCGTCCAGGTGACGCTGGGCACCATGCGCGGCCAGGTTGTTCGCCATTTCGAAGATGGCGTCGCCATCGAGTTCGCCGTCGTCCAGCGGCCGGAAACGCTCGACACCGAATTCAGCTCGCCGCGCGGCTGACGCGGAAGTTTTAGCACCATCGCGAAGGATCGCCATCCTAGCTGTTCGAACGGTGCGACGAAGCATGGGAATACGCCCGGCTAGAATCCTTAAATAATTCTATACTCACTTGCATCAAATTTTATGTTTATTCTATTGGCGTTTTACTTAATGTCTACTTCGCGCTTTTGCGTCAAATAAATCCAGCCGTGTCATTGTCTCCTCAAACGGGGAGACTGAATAATGAAAAGGATGAGGGGCAAGCTGTTGCTGGCGGCAATAGCGATGCAGCTTTTCGGCTGGGGGATTGCAAGCGCGGCGGAGCCGGCGTTCATGCATACCGGCGGCCGCACCACGCAGCCGGTCGGTCACTACGAATTGTGCCAGCAGATTCCGCAGGAATGCAATCAGAGGACGCCGAACCGCGCACCGGTCGAACTCACCCGCAAGCTGTGGGCAACGATCGTCAAGATCAACAATTCGGTCAACAGCAGGGTCGCGCCGCGCACCGACATGGAAATGTGGGGCAAGGAAGAAGTCTGGTCGTTTCCCAAAGGCTTCGGCGACTGCGAGGACTATGCGCTGGAAAAGCGCCGCGAACTGATGAGCATGGGCGTGCCGGCCGGCGATCTGCTGATGACGGTGGTGCGCCAGCGCAACGGCGACGGCCATGCGGTGCTGACCGTGCGCACCAGCCTTGGAGAGTTCATCCTCGACAATCTCCAGCCCAAGGTGCTGTCCTGGACCAAGACCAGTTACACCTACCTGAAGCGCCAGTCCGACCGCAATTCCGGCGCCTGGGTAACGATCAACGACGGCCGCTCCGACGCGGTCGCCAGCGTCCGCTGAGGACGCCAATGCATGTCGCCCAAAAGTGCGTAGCGGTTTTGGGATAACGACATGCATAAAACACAGGTTAAGTGCGTCGCATGACTTCGCGCTTTAGGAGAAACCCGGTCGAGTCCCCACCCTCCCCGTCCCCAACGACCGGGTTTAGGAGCCGGCCCCGTCCCCGGGCCGGCTCCACCATTTCTGGGCTTGCGATAGGCGGCCTTCACTGCCTGGCGCTAGACCTTCTTCAGCCCCGCCCTGAACCGCCTCCCATTGGCGACATAATGCGCGGCCGAGGCGCGTAGCCTCGCGATTGCTGTCTCGTCGAGCGTC
This sequence comes from Mesorhizobium sp. M1423, assembly GCF_040317575.1. Taxonomy (NCBI): domain Bacteria; kingdom Pseudomonadati; phylum Pseudomonadota; class Alphaproteobacteria; order Hyphomicrobiales; family Phyllobacteriaceae; genus Mesorhizobium; species Mesorhizobium sp. M1423. The sequence goes on along the minus strand of NZ_JAMYKU010000036.1, from coordinate 391 downwards.
CTGACGACGCGCGCGGGCGAGCCGACGATCAGCGAATTGTCGGGGAATTGCTTGCCTTCGGTGACCAGTGCACCAGCCCCGACCAGCGAGTTGTTACCGATCTTCGCGCCGTTCAGCACGATGGCGCCCATGCCGATCAGGCTGTTGTCGCCGATCGTGCAGCCATGCAGCAAGGCACGGTGGCCGATCGTGCAGCCTTGGCCGACGGTTAGCGGAAAGCCGGCGTCGGTGTGCATGATTGTATGCTCCTGCACGTTGGTGTCGGCGCCGATGACGATCGGCTCGTGGGGGCCGCCGGGGGCCCCCCCCAAACCAAAAACCGCGGTGGGGGGGCGAAGGATAATTTAGAGTAACGGGGGGGGCGGGGGGCTGCCAAATGGGTTGGGGGGCG
>NZ_JAMYKU010000035.1:0-62847 GCF_040317575.1 Mesorhizobium sp. M1423 | reverse complement strand
CCGTTGCCGACACCCACACCCGTTTTCAGGCCGCAGGGTATTGGGTTGTGGTACGGGGGGGTGTTAAATAAAACAAACCGAAAAAAAACAACCGGCCACCGGGCCCATACCGCGGGCCCCCCTTTTCAATCGTGAGTGACCAAGCCAAGCTTGGCCGACCGCAACACGGTCAGGCTATGCGGCCCGCGCTGCCGGCCGCTTACCGCCGAAGCGGCGCTTGTTGTTGCCCTTGAAGGGCTTGGCGCCTTCCGGCTTGCGCTCGCCCGCAAAGGCTGGCTTGTCGCCGAACCGCTTCTTGCCGAAGCCGTTGTTTGCGCCGCCGGGCCGCCTGCCGTCGCGACGGCCATTGTGGTCGTTGCGATCATTGGCCGGTTCGAAACTACGCTCGTTCTTCTCGGCGGGATTGCGCTGTGGATCGGGGCTGCCGAGATGGTCGGCAACGATCGGCAGCTTGGTGCGGATGATGCGCTCGACCTGGCGCAGCTTGCTGTTTTCGGACGGGTCGCAGAGCGTGATGGCGATGCCGTCCATGCCGTTACGGCCGGTGCGGCCGATGCGGTGGACATAGCTCTCCGCCTCGTCCGGCAGGTCGAAATTCACCACATGGCTTATGCCCGGCACGTCGATGCCGCGCGCCGCAATGTCGGTCGCCACGAGAATGCGCACCGAACCCTCGCGGAAATCGTTGAGTGCCTTCTGGCGAGCATTCTGCGACTTGTTGCCGTGGATGACGGCGGCCTTGAAGCCGTCACGCTCGAGATCCTTTGTCACCCTGTCGGCGCCATGCTTGGTGCGCGAAAAGATGATGACGGACTTCATCGCCTCGTCGGCAAGCATGGTGGCCAGCACCTGACGCTTCTGCTTGGTGCGGGCAAAGACGACGCCTTGCACGATCTCGGCGGCCGCGGTGCTGTGAGGAGCGACTTCGACGCGAATCGGGTTCTTCAGCAGGCCTTTCGCCAGTTCGGCGATTTCGGCCGGCATGGTTGCCGAGAACAGCACCGTCTGACGGTCCGGCGCCGTCGCTCTGGCGATGCGCTTGACGTCGTTGATGAAGCCCATGTCGAGCATGCGGTCGCCTTCATCGAGCACCAGCCATTTGGTGTCGGCAAGCACGAGGTCGCCTTCACGCACCAGGTCTGTCAACCGGCCGGGGGTTGCGATCAGGATGTCGACGCCGGGCGCAACCTTCTTCACCTGGCTGAAGCGCGAGACGCCGCCAAGCACCAGCGCGGTCGAGACATGCGCGCCCTTGGCAAGCAGCTTGATCATCTCCTCGATCTGCACGGCGAGTTCGCGCGTCGGCGCCAGGATCAGTGCGCGGGCTGTCTTCGGCCGGCGCTTGGTGCCAAGTGCGATGATCTTCGACAGGATCGGCAGCGCGAACGCCGCGGTCTTGCCTGAGCCGGTCTGGGCGATGCCGAAAATGTCGCGGCCTTCGAGCTGCGGCGGGATCGCCTGGGCCTGGATCGGCTTCGGATCGGTAAAGCCGGCGGCATTGGTGGCCTTGAGCAGTGCACCGGTGATTCCAAGTGCGGCGAAACCGTTCAGTTCCCCAGCGTCCGTACCGGTCAAAGTGTTTTCATTGGTCAAAATATTCTTCTTTCATGCGGCTCCTGGCCGCAAACATCAGTGGCGGCAGGGCGCAACCTGCCGTCGAAAACTGTCATGAAACGACAAGGCGGGCGGACGTTATCGTCCGCACGGCTGCGCTGTCGTGCCCGCAGGCATCATGCCACGGGGCTTTTTCGCCACCTTGCCGATCTGTCGGGAAGAGGGAAAACAGACGCAACCAGTCTCATTCATCGAGAAGGCCGGATTATCCCGGCCCAAGCGCCTATGTCGCCGCATATGGCCCAGTTCGCCGCGGATTGCAAGGGGCCTGATGCTGCAGCGCAGCAAAAGCCATGAGGAAGCGGCGCTTGCGCTCTCCCCCGGGCATGATTACCACAATCCAGCTTTCCGTTTCGGGGACCGGTCATGAAGGACGTGCTGAAGGAACTCGAGCGCCGCCGCGAGATCGCTCGCATGGGCGGCGGCCGGGCCCGTATCGACGCCCAGCACAAGAAGGGCAAGCTGACCGCCCGCGAACGCATAGACGTCTTTCTCGACGAGGGCTCGTTCGAGGAGTTCGACATGTATGTCGAGCACCGCTCGACCGATTTCGGCATGGAGAAAACCAAGATCGCCGGCGACGGCGTCGTTACCGGCTGGGGCACCGTCAACGGTCGCCCGGTCTATCTTTTCGCCAAGGATTTTACCGTGTTCGGCGGCTCGCTGTCCGAGGCCCATGCCGAAAAGGTGGTCAAGGTGCAGGAGATGGCACTGCGCAACCGCGCGCCGATCATCGGCCTCTACGACGCCGGCGGCGCCCGCATCCAGGAAGGCGTGGCGGCCCTCGGCGGCTATGCCGAGATCTTCCAGCGCAATGTTCTGGCCTCCGGCGTCATCCCGCAGATTTCACTGATCATGGGCCCTTGCGCCGGCGGCGACGTCTATTCGCCGGCGATGACCGACTTCATCTTCATGGTCCGCGACACCTCCTACATGTTCGTCACCGGGCCGGATGTGGTGAAAACCGTCACCAACGAGACGGTCACCGCCGAAAGCCTCGGCGGCGCTTCCGTCCACACAACGAAGTCCTCGATCGCCGACGGAGCCTACGACAATGACGTCGAGGCGCTGCTGCAGATGCGCCGGCTGGTCGATCTGCTGCCCGCCTCCAACACGGCGGAAATTCCCGAGATCGAATGCTACCAATCGGTCACCGATCACGATCTGTCGCTCGACCGGCTGATTCCCGACAATGCCAACAAACCTTACGACATCAAGGAGTTGATCCTTAAAATTGCCGACGAGGGTGACTTCTTCGAGATCCAGCAGAATTTTGCGAAAAACATCGTCACCGGGTTCGGCCGTGTCGAAGGCCGCACAGTCGGCTTCGTCGCCAACCAGCCGATGGTGCTGGCCGGCGTGCTCGATTCGGATGCCAGCCGCAAAGCCGCGCGTTTCGTGCGCTTCTGCGACTGCTTCTCGATCCCGATCGTCACCTTCGTCGACGTGCCGGGCATACTGCCCGGCCCCCCGCAGGAAATTTGGGGGTTGATAAACCCCGGCGCCCAGCGTGTGTTGGCCGATGCCGAAGCGACCGTGCCAAAGATCACCGTCATCACCAGAAAGGCCTATGGCGGCGCCTATGATGTCATGGCGTCAAAACATCTGCGCGGCGATATGAACTATGCCTGGCCAACGGCGCAGATTGCGGTGATGGGCGCCAGGGGCGCGGTCGAGATCATCTATCGCAAGGACATCGGCGACGCGGAGAAAATTGCAGCACACACAAAGGCTTACGAGGATCGCTTCCTGTCGCCCTTCGTTGCCGCCGAGCGCGGCTATGTCGACGAGGTGATCATGCCGCATTCGACCCGCCGCCGCATCGCCCGCGCGCTCAGGATGCTGCGCAACAAGGATATGCAAAACCCTTGGAAGAAACACGACAACATCCCGCTGTGAGGGGCTGATGTCGCGCCTAGTCGTCTACATGGGAGCGCGTTTCGGCAGATTTGCCATCCTGCTCTTCGCTCTGCCGCTGTTCTGCCCAATAGTCCTGTGGTTCTGGCTCCTCGATTGGCATCCGCTCGCCGTCATCGCGACTGGCGCTGTTGCAATCCCGGCCGCGATGCTGGCCATCGTTCTGTTGATCGGAACATTGTTCGCCGGTTTTCGACCCGGCAAGGTCGAGGGGATTACTCGGGAATCAGCCCCGAAGCTGTGGGCTGTCTGGGAGAGTATTGCCGGCAAACACCGCGCCAGCCGAACGAGCATCATCCTGAGCGACGATCTCAACGCCAGCGTCGGTGAAGAGCGGCCGTTTCTAGGCTTGCTTGGCCGCAGGGCGATTCTGACCATCGGCCTGCCATTGCTCGCAGCGACCGACCAAAAGGCATTTGCGGCGATCTTGGCTCATGAGGGCGCCCATCTGAAAAACAAAGATACAAATGGCGGACTCAACCTGGCTGAACTCGAGAAAAGCTTCGATCTAATCTTCGACTTCGCTCCTCCGGGGAAAACCGTTTCAGGCAGCCTGTTCTACTGGATGCTTGGTCCGCTGTCGCGCACTCTGGAGCGCGAAGAAATACGGTTGTCGCGACGAGCGGAAATTGACGCAGATCGCCATGCAGCGACGTCCGGCGACGCACATGAAGCGGCCCGCGCCCTGCTTCTGATCGGTGCCGCCAGTGCGTTCTTCGATGATCAAGTCTATAGCCCGCTCCAGCGTGAACTGCTTGGCGCCATGGCTCCGCCCCGTCCACCACTCGAAAGGGTCCTGGCGGCCGCCGCTCACTTGTCGAGACTTCCCATTCTGCAGGAGTATGCTCAAAAAGCGTGGGACGCGCGAGATAACGAAAGTGCGGACCATCCGCCCTGGTCCGAACGTCTGATTGCTCTTGGATTTAGCTCGGCTCCAGAGATAGAACCAATTCTGGTTTCTGCCTTGTCGAGCCTGCTGAGCGATGCGTTCGTCGCCGAACGCGTCCGCCATTTCGACGGCGAATGGACATCGAACATCGCCGACGACCTCGATCGATAGCTATCCACCTGGAACTACTGCGGCCAATGCCTCAGTCGGTGGCCTATTCCTCTTCCGCAGCACCGAACCCGGCCCCCATCGTCGCGCGGGCAGCGCCCGACCACGGCGTGGCGTGATTGTCGATGCGCATCTGGAAGATAAAATAGGTCGGCGAGCAGAAGCCGATGCCTTTCACCTTGCCGATACCGGGCGTATCGGGTGGCAGCGACTGGCACATGTAATCCTCGCGGCAGAAATGGTCGGCCGAGCAGGCAGGACGATTGCCGCGATTGACGGCACCGCCCAGGCACTGGTCGAAATTATTGGTCGCCACGCAGGTGTCGAATTTTTTGCCGCCAACCAGCCCGCAAATCTCGTTCGGCATCGGCTTGCCCGGTTTGAAGGCGGCAAAGCTGCGATCCCGGTCGTCGCAGCCGCGATAGGCGACACCCGCTGGCACGCCGATCTTTGGCGGTCGGCAGGTGTAGCCGATACGCGAAATGCCTGGCGCGAACGCCGCGAACTGGCCGGTGATGGTATAGCGGTCATTGAAAGGCTGCGCCGGGTTGCTGGCGATCGAGCCGGTCAGGCACGGATGGCCGGAGAACATGTTTTCGCTATCCTTGGGCAGCAGGCATTGCGCCAGCTTGGTGCGCACGCCGGACGCGGTTGCCAGGGGCGTGCAGATAGTGCCAGGGCCGCATTGCCATGTCGCGCCGAAGCGGGCCGCATCCGCCGGCACCAGGCACGGCATCGCCATCTCGGCCGGCGAATAGGCGATCTGTCCAGCATCGCTCCATGTCGCCTGCGGCGCGAAGGACAGCGGGCGGAAGCGGTTCGGCTCCTTGCCGTCGGCAGTCGCGTGCAGCCAGGCGACGCGACGCGGGATGTCGGCGTGGAGATGCGGCGAGATGCCGACCTCGATGCGGTTGAGCGGCGAGGTCGTCTTGTCATCGAGGCCGATGAAATGGAAACCGGCGGTCGAGCCCGCCTGATGGCAGCCCTGGCAGGCGCCGTTGTCCAGCCGCTCGACCAATGCCTCAGGCGTGCGCACCAGCTTCAACGCAGAGAAATCGAGCCCTTCGAAATCCGCGGGCTGGAACAGCGGCGTGAACGGGTGGTTGGCCTGCCTTGCGCTGCCGAAGGTCGACCACGAAATGACCTTCCTTGCCAAAAACTCATCGGGGATTTGGTAGACGCCGAGATCGACCGCCGCAACATTGGTGCGGACATAGTCGGCAAGTCTTGCTTTCAGCGCGGCGTCTTCGGCAAGACGTGCCATGTCGGGCGTGTTTTCCAGCGGCTTTTCGCTGACAGCCGTTCCGTCGATGCCGAAAATTCGCATGAGATAGGCAGCCTGCCCGCCGAATTCGGTCTCCTGGCCGGAGGGGAAGCGGACCACTTGCGCATTGAGCTCGAGCTGCTTGAAGGTGAGCGCCGCTCTTTCCAGCGGCCCACCGATCAGCCAGCCGGCATCGACGCTCTCGTCGAGCTGTGGTGCCCAGCGTCCGGCGACGCCGACACAGCCGCCATCGACATCCGGCGTGGCATTGTAGACGGCACTGAAATTGAACGGCAGGCGCGAGGCCAAAACCTTGCCGTTCTTCTTGAAGCTGTAGGCGAGGCGATAGATGAAGCGCACTTCGCCGCAACTCCCGTCGCCTTTCAGCGCGGCGAAGTCGCGCCGGTCGAGCCGGTTGACCACGCCGACGAGGCGGAAGCGCGCTGCGTCGGTCCTCAGCCAGCGCATGTCCATGACACGGCCAACATTGCCGTCGGTCACCTCGTACAGCGGCCGGCCGCCGGCCTTCATCTCGGTCCGCAATGCTGCGACGTCGCTTGCAATCGTTTCGACGATCGCGTGGTAAGCCGGCGCCTTGTCATAAAGCGTCTTCAAATCGCCCTTGCCGTCGACGCCGAAAATGCCGGCGAAGCCAAAGCCCTTGGCATCGAGAGCAGCAAGTACCGCTGGATCATCGACGATGGTCACCGGCTGCTCAGCGGCATTCGCCGACAGTGTCGCCAAAGCGGCCATGACGAGCGTGGTGAAAAGGAGTGCAATGCGTCTCATCGAAGGTCCGGCTGGCTTTCGATCAATTCCCGCAGCACTGGCACCAGAGCCGACGGTAGATCCTCGGCGATCAAGCCGGGCCCGAAACGACGGCCGGCCTCGGCGTGGATCCAGACCGCCGCGCAGGCAGCCTGGAAGGCCGCCATGCCTTGCGCCAGCAATCCGGCCGCGATCCCCGACAGAACGTCACCAGAGCCAGCCGTGGCCAGCCACGGCGCACCGTTGGCATTGATCGCGGCCCTGCCGTCGGGCGCCGCGATCACCGTGTCGGCACCCTTGTAGACGACAATGGCATTGGCGCGCTTTGCTGCTTCGCGCGCCTTGGTCACTTTGGACTGTTTTTTGTTCCCAGCGATATCTGGAAAAAGCCTGGCGAATTCACCCTCATGTGGCGTCAGCACCAGTGCCGGTGACCATGTCTGACGCGCTGCGTCGAACAGTGCCTGAGGCTGAAGCGCCAACGAGGTGATGGCGTCGGCATCCAGAACAATGGCACTGGCGTGAATTTCAGGCGTAGCCGCTGATGCGCGGGTCAGATCCGCGATCGCCGCAATCAACTGCAATGCGAAATCGCCGACCTTGGGTTTCGGCCCGAGCCCCGGTCCGAACACCAGCGCCTCGGGATGCCGCGCCACGAGGAATTCCTGCACCTCTTCGAGCGAGCCGGCCTCGCGCAGCATGATCGAGGTCAGATGCGCGGCGTTCACCTGCATGGCGTTTCCAGGTGAAAGCACAGTTACTGCCCCTGCCCCACTGCGAGCCGCGGCCATGGCCGACAACCTCGCTGCGCCCGTCGCACTCGGTCCGCCGGAAAAGACAGCAACATGGCCACGCTTGTATTTATGCGAATCGACAGCCGTTCTCGGGAAGTACCATCGCAACCAAAGTTCCGGTGTGTTCTCGAACGCCGTGACCTTGAGCTGATCGATGATCCCATCCGGAATGCCGATATCGGCGACGATGATCTCGCCGCACAGCTCGCGCCCCGGCATCAGCAGATGGCCTGGCTTTTTCCGCACGAAAGTCACCGTGACCTCGGCCTGGAAGTGAGCGTTAGTCAAGCCGGTCTCGCCTGACACACCCGAAGGCAAATCGATCGAGACCACCGGGACGCGCTCAGCGCTGCTCAAGCCTGAGACGGCCAACGCATGCATCGAAATGTCCTTGGACAGTCCCGCGCCGTAGAGTGCGTCCACGACCACTTCACCCGCTTCCGGGTAGCAATGGCCAATGTGTTCCACGGGCAAGTTGCAGGCATCAGAGGCCAACGCGGCATCGCTTCCGGGTTTCTGCTTGCCTTCGGCCCAGACGGCAACGTTCATGCCGGCCTCTGCCAACAACCGCGCCACGACATAGCCGTCGCCGCCATTGTTGCCGGGGCCGCACAGGACATGGACGCGTCTCGCCTGGGGATAGCGCGCCAGGACGACGGCAGCGACCGCTTCGCCGGCGCGCCGCATGAGGCCGAAGCCATCGAGTGGCCCGGCCGCAATCGCCAGCCGATCGGCCTCGGCCATTTCAGACGGAGACAAAAGTTCGTTGCTCATGGAATATCAGGCGACATGCACATCATTTCCCCAAGCATTGTCCAGTTTTTGATCCGACGCAAACAACGAAGGTCCCTAAGCAAAGTTGGCGGCGTACCTCGTTCGGGACGACGGCGCGCAGCTGCTCATGAAATATCCGATCTGCCCAATTTTTGTGCGGACGGCAGGACCGGCGGTGTGTAGGCTCGCGGTGTTCATGGCGCATCCGACGCAGCGAATGATGCGAATGTACATTCCTGCGCGGCATGGTATCCAAATCATGTGAGGCTGCTCGGCGCCCCATCAATTGGCACAGTTCGTGCTTGATTGAGGCGCAAGCGGGGCTCACAACCCGTCTTTTTTGGCAGTGGAGGCCACTTTTTACATGAAAAAGATCGAAGCGATCATCAAGCCGTTCAAGCTAGACGAAGTGAAAGAAGCGCTTCAGGAGGCCGGGCTGCAAGGTATCACCGTTACCGAGGCCAAAGGGTTTGGCCGCCAGAAGGGCCATACCGAGCTTTATCGCGGTGCCGAATATGTCGTCGACTTCCTGCCGAAGGTGAAAATCGAGGTCGTGCTCGGCGACGATGCCGTCGAAGCCGCGATCGAAGCCATCCGCAAGGCGGCCCAGACCGGCCGCATCGGCGACGGCAAGATCTTCGTCTCCAACATCGAGGAAGTCGTGCGCATCCGCACCGGCGAAACCGGCATGGACGCGGTCTGAATTTTCCCGTTAAAAGGCCATGTTCAAAACGTCATCACATAGGGAAGCAGGGACATGACGACAGCCAAAGACATCATGAAGCAGATCAAGGACAACGACGTGAAGTTCGTCGATCTGCGCTTCACCGATCCGAAGGGCAAACTGCAGCACGTTACTATGGATGTCGTCGAGGTCGAGGAAGACATGTTTGCCGATGGTGTCATGTTCGACGGTTCCTCGATCGCCGGCTGGAAAGCGATCAACGAGTCCGACATGGTGCTGATGCCCGATCCCGATACGGTGCATATGGACCCGTTCTTCGCCCAGTCGACCATGGTCATCCTGTGCGACATCCTCGATCCGATCTCGGGAGAATCCTACAACCGCGACCCGCGCGGCACCGCCAAGAAGGCCGAGGCCTACATGAAGGCGGAAGGCATCGGCGACCAGATCTTCGTCGGTCCTGAAGCCGAGTTCTTCGTGTTCGACGACGTCAAGTACAAGGCCGACCCCTACAATACCGGCTTCCGGCTGGATTCGACCGAATTGCCGTCCAATGACGACACCGATTACGAGACCGGTAACCTCGGCCACCGGCCGCGCATCAAGGGCGGCTATTTCCCGGTGCCGCCGATCGATTCGGCACAGGACATGCGCTCGGAAATGCTCACCGTGCTCGCCGAGATGGGCGTGCGCGTCGAAAAGCACCACCATGAAGTGGCCGCCGCCCAGCACGAGCTCGGCATCAAGTTCGACACGCTGGTCCGCAACGCCGACAAGATGCTGATCTACAAATATGTCGTGCACCAGGTCGCCAATGCGTACGGCAAGACGGCCACTTTCATGCCGAAGCCGGTATTCGGCGACAATGGCTCTGGCATGCACGTCCACCAGTCGATCTGGAAGGAAGGCAAGCCGACCTTCGCCGGCAACGAATATGCCGGCCTGTCCGAGAGCTGCCTGTTCTACATCGGTGGTATCATCAAGCATGCCAAGGCGATCAACGCCTTCACCAACCCGCTGACCAACTCCTACAAGCGCCTGGTGCCCGGCTATGAAGCGCCGGTGCTGCTCGCCTATTCGGCTCGCAACCGCTCGGCCTCGTGCCGCATTCCGTTCGGCTCGTCGCCGAAGGCCAAGCGCGTCGAGGTCCGCTTCCCCGATCCGGGCGCGAACCCCTATCTTGCCTTTGCCGCCATGCTGATGGCCGGCCTCGACGGCATCAAGAACAAGATCCATCCGGGACAGCCGATGGACAAGGATCTCTACGACCTTCCGCCGAAGGAATTGAAGAAGATCCCGACCGTCTGCGGCTCGCTGCGCGAAGCCCTGCAGAGCCTCGACAAGGACCGCGGCTTCCTGAAGGCTGGCGGCGTCTTCGACGACGACCAGATCGACAGCTATATCGAGCTCAAGATGGCCGAGGTGATGCGCTTCGAAATGACCCCGCATCCGGTCGAATACGATATGTACTATTCGGTCTGATCCGGATCGTTGCAGCCAACAAAAAACCCCGGCGGAGACGCCGGGGTTTTTTTATTGCGATGCGATTGGAGAGAAGTCACGGCGCAGACCTGAGGTCTACGCCGGGGACGAATGCTCAAGCCGCGGCCGAAACCTCGGCGCTGGTCGGGACGGAGGCGATCGTCTTCAATATCTGCGAGGCGATCTGGTAGGGGTCGCCCTGCGAGTTCGGACGGCGATCCTCGAGATAGCCCTTGTAGCCGTTGTTGATGAAGGAGTGCGGCACGCGGATCGAGGCGCCGCGGTCGGCGATGCCGTAGCTGAACCTGTTCCACGGCGCGGTCTCGTGCTTGCCGGTCAAACGCTTGTCGTTGTCCGGACCGTAGACGGCGATGTGATCCATCAGGTTCTTGTCGAAAGCCGCCATCAGCGCTTCGAAATACGCCTTGCCGCCGACTTCTCGCATATAGGCGGTCGAGAAGTTGGCATGCATGCCGGAGCCGTTCCAGTCGGTATCGCCGAGCGGCTTGCAGTGATATTCGATGTCGATGCCGTATTTCTCGGTCAGGCGCTGCATCAGATAGCGTGCCATCCACATCTGGTCGGCGGCCTTCTTGGAGCCCTTGCCGAAAATCTGGAATTCCCACTGGCCTTTGGCCACTTCGGCGTTGATGCCTTCATGGTTGATGCCGGCGGCGAGGCAAAGGTCGAGATGCTCCTCGACGATCTGCCTGGCGACGGAGCCGACATTGCTGTAGCCGACGCCGGTGTAGTACGGGCCTTGCGGCGCCGGATAGCCACTCTCGGGGAAGCCGAGCGGGCGGCCGTCCTTGTAGAAGAAATACTCCTGCTCGAAGCCAAACCAGGCACCCTCGTCGTCGAGGACGGTGGCGCGCTTGTTGGATGCATGCGGCGTCACGCCGTCCGGCATCATGACCTCGCACATGACGAGCGCGCCATTGGTGCGGGCGGGATCCGGATAGACGGCGACCGGCTTCAAAACGCAGTCGGAGCTGTGGCCCTCGGCCTGCATGGTCGAAGAACCGTCGAAGCCCCACAGCGGAAGCTGGTCGAGCGTCGGAAACTCGGCATAGTCCTTGACCTGCGTCTTTCCGCGAAGATTGGGAACCGGGGTGTATCCATCGAGCCAAATGTACTCGAGCTTGTATTTCGTCATTCTAGCCTCTCGTTGCTTGATCACCGAACCCTGGATGGCGCCGGGGCGAGCCGGCCTATCCAGCAGCCGACCTGCCGACTGTTAAAATGCAATTCGTGTGCCATTTGGCTGGCGACGGGTGCGGCAAAAGCGATGTAGTGTCGGCGCAAAATTGCTGAGCCGTCGTAATTGTGCGATCGGATCGCTCACAAGCATAGTTTGCATAAATATTGTGCAGCTACTGATCTTTTTATAATCATGTTGCCTAATTCGATTGCGAAACCTATCTTGGGGAAAGGTTGAATCGGCAAGGTTGTGCCGAAGAAAGGAAACCGACAATGGAAATCACTTCCACTCGTCAGTCGGCCAAAATCCTGATGTTCCCGGTGGCAGCGCGCGCTTCTGCCTCAAATTTAAGCGGAAGGGCTAAGTTCGCAGCAGAACTTGCTTCTTTGGGCAACCGAACGGATTTCGGAAGTGCCTGGTATCATGAGGCAGCGATCGAAGAAGCGAAAAACGATCGGAAGAGCTGAGCCTCCCCATCTCTCGTCTCCCTCCGATGAATCGCAAAGCCCGGCGCGATCGCTCGCGCCGGGCTTTGCTTTGAATCGGGACAGGTCGGCTATTGCTTGGTATGCAGGTCTGTTCCGAGGGTATCCCTGATGAAGATCATGCCGATGACCAGCGACATCGCCGCGATCACCACCGGGTACCAGAGACCGTAGTAGATGTCGCCCTTGTAGGCGCTGAGCGCGAACACCGTCGCCGGCAGCAGCCCGCCGAACCAGCCATTGCCGATATGGTAGGGCAGCGACATTCCGGTGTAGCGGATGCGGGTCGGAAACATCTCGACCAGGATCGCGGCGATCGGCCCGTACACCATCGTGACGAAGATCACGAGGACGAACAGGATGGCGATCGTCATCGGCCAGTTGACCGCGGCCGGGTCGGCAAACATGGCAAAGGGACCGCCGCCCGGTATGGTGTAGACAGTGACCTCGGGGGCTCCCGCAGCCTCATCGGCAGTCAGCAGCTTGTCCTTGATCGCCTGGTCGGTCGGGACCGTCGCCTTGTCGCCGGAGCGGATCGCGGCCGTATCGAGCTTCAGCTCGGGATTGGCCGCAATGAAGGCCTCAAGCTTTTGGTCCGGCACCTTGGCCGCTGCCCGCTTCAGCGGATAGCCGCCGTCCCGAAGCGCTGTGTTTACCGCTTTGGCGAAAACGGCGTCCTTAGCCTTGGCTTGATCGCCGGCCGCAGTCGCGTCGTACGACTCAACTGTCTCGTTGCCGATTTTGACCGACGCTGCAGTGCCGGGGGCTGCCGTCGTTACCACGTCATAAGGCACTGAGTTCTTGGTCAAGAACGAGGTGGCGATATCGCAGGACGTCGTGAACTTCGCCGTGCCCACCGGATTGAACTGGAACTTGCAGTCGCCCGGTGCCGCGGTGACCGTCGCGCGCGTGTTTTGCTGCGCGGTGGCGAGCGCCGGGTTGGCTGCCCAGGTCAGCGCCTTGAACAACGGGAAAGTGCAGACGATCGCCAGTGCAAGGCCGGCCATGATGATCGGCTTGCGACCGATCTTGTCGGAGAGCCAGCCGAACACGACGAAAAAGATGGAGCCGACCGCCAGCGCGATTGCGATCATGATGTTGACCGACTGCGCGTCGACCTTGAGCACGTTGGTTAGGAAGAACAGCGCGTAGAACTGGCCATTGTACCAGACCACGGCCTGGCCGGCTGTGAGGCCGAGCAGTGCCAGCAGCGCAATCTTTGCGTTCTTCCATTGGCCGAAGGCTTCCGTCAATGGCGCCTTGGAGCCTTTGCCTTCGTCCTTCATGCGCTGGAAGGTCGGCGATTCAGAAAGCGACAGCCGGATCCATATCGAAATCCCGAGGAGCAGAAAGGAAACGATGAAAGGAATGCGCCAACCCCACGCGGCGTAGGTTTCCTTGGCCATCGACCCCTGGACGATCAGGATGACGACCAGCGACAGGAACAGGCCGAGCGTTGCCGTCGTCTGTATCCACGACGTGTAGTAGCCGCGGCGATCGTCGGGTGCGTGCTCGGCGACATAGGTCGCGGCACCGCCATACTCGCCACCGAGCGCCAGGCCTTGCAACATGCGCAAGATGATCAGGATCACGGGAGCGGCAATGCCCAAAGTCGCATAGCCAGGCAGCAAGCCGACCAGGAAGGTCGACAGGCCCATGATCGTCATCGTGACAAGGAAAGTGTATTTACGGCCGACAAGATCGCCGATGCGGCCGAACAGCAATGCGCCGAACGGACGCACGAGGAAGCCAGCGGCGAAAGCCAGCAGCGCGAAGATATTGCGCGTAGCTTCCGGGATGGTTGGGCTGAAAAAAGTCGAACCAATGAACACTGCCAACGAGCCGTAGAGATAAAAATCATACCATTCGAAAACGGTGCCGAGCGAGGAGGCGAAGATGACCTTCTTCTCCTCGCGCGTCATGCCGCGGCTTGTTTTGCCGGCGGTCGATGCCATTGCCATGAGTGTATCCTCCCGTGTGATTCCGTCGGTCTTCGATGCTGCGCGTCATCGTCCGCGTTTCCTCGGAACGCAGACTCAGTGCAGCCACCGGTGCAAAAAATGACAGAAAGCAGTGCCCAGAGGCAGACCGCCTTTGGGATTATGACTTTGGTCTAATGTGCAGTGCGAAATAGCGGCCGGTGCCGTCAGCCTTTGAGCGCTTCGAGCAGGCTCACTGCCGCCATCATGTCGCGCTTGCGGGCGGCGCGGCGGGCGACGGCCTCGGCATCATGGCCCCATTGCTCGGCCTGCCAGTCCTCGTCGACATGGCCGGCAGCCCAGGCCACCTCGCCGTCGAGCTCGCCGAAATCGACGGCCAGCCCCAGCAGCGCCGATCCGGTCAGCGAGGTCATGACGTGGATGGCAGCAAGGCGCAGCGGATCGGCACGTTGGGCTAGATGCTGGCCAAGCAGCGCGATACTCTCGCGCGGCTGCTCGACGTGGATCACGCCTTCGGCGAGCTGGAACCGGGCGCCGAGCGCGCTGCGCGCCCAGTCGATGACCGGATCCCAATGCTCGTTCTGCCGGTCGACCAGCCCCTGTGGTGTATCCGCGCGGTAGCAGAGCAGATCTGATGAGGCGAAGCGCAGGATGTCCTCCAGCACCGCCTGGGGATCACTGGCGACCCCATCGATTGCGGTGTTGACCAGACGCATCACCGGCATCGTTACCGGGTCGATGGTCTCCTCCTGTGCGGCGAATTCCTCGGCGACGAGAGCAGCCGCCTTTTCGGTCGGCAGCGCCAGCAGCGCCTTGGCCGGTGTGCGGACGGGCTTGCCATCGAGATGGACGGCAAAACCATCCTCGACCGGTGCCACCGCGACGGTCTTGTAGAAGCGCTTCGGCAGTTGCGTCTTCATCTGGATCTGGGCGCGACGCACCGGGTCCGGATCGGAGAGCTGCTTTCCCGCTTCGAGGTCGTTCAGTATGTCGCGCATGCTCATCCGGGGGGTTGTTTTCGGGCCGGGCGGTTGACGATGATAAGACCGGCGGCGATGAGGCCGAGTGCCAGGAAGATACGAACGGTCAACGGCTCGTTCAAGAAGACGGCGCCGCAGAGCACACCGAACACCGGCGACAGGAAGGTGAAGCTCGACAGTCCAGATGCAGGGTAGCGCCGGAGCAGCCAGAACCACAGAACATAGGTGAACGCGACGACGTAGACGGCCTGGAACAACAGAGCCAAGGTCGGCAGAACGACAAAGCTGCGGACTGGCGGCCCGGCAAAAGGCATCACCAAAATCCCGACGACGGCGGCCCCGGCCAGCTGATAGAGCAGCAGCTTTTCGGCGCTGGCCGTCACCAGCTTCGACCGCTTGATGACGATATTGGTCACGGCCCACAGAATGCCGGCGCCGAGACTGAGCAAATCGCCGCTCAATGTTGCGCCGCCATTGGCACTCAGTTTATCGGAAAACACTGCGACCAGTCCGGCGAAAGCGAGCAGAAGACCAGCGAGCTTGCGTGCCGTGATGCTTTCGCCCAGCAGGAAATGGCCGCCGACCAACATCCAGAACGGCATGGTGTTGACCAGCAAGGTGTTGCGCACGACGGTGGTGTGCTCGAGCCCGACATACAGAAACAGGAACTCGAGACCGAAAAGCGCGCCTGCCAGAATGCCGGCGACGAGAGTCTTGTCGGGCGTGAACAGCGCGATGCCGCGCCAGCGGCACCAGCCGAAAACACACAGGCCGCCGATCACCGAGCGGGCGATCGACAGGAAAACGGGATCGTAGCCGGCATAGGAGATCTTGGCGGCGACGTAGTTCAGCCCCCAGGAAAAAGTCAGCCCAACCATGATGGCGGCGGCCGCCAGATCGACCGCGTCACGGCGGTCGAGCGTATCTGTGGCGACGCCCACCGGCCCTAGTCCTCCGCGCTTGCGTCGTCGAAGCCGATCAGGTTCCAGCTCTGGCGCATGTGCGGCGGCATCGGCGCGGTGACGTCGACAAACCCCTTATCGGGATGCGGGATGACGATGCGGCGGGCGTGCAGATGCAGGCGGTTCTGCATGCCGCCGGGAAAATCCCAATTGGTGTCGGCCTCGAAATATTTGGGGTCGCCGATGATCGGGCAGCCGATATGCGCGGCATGGACACGAAGCTGGTGGGTGCGGCCGGTATACGGCTCCATCTCCAGCCAGGTCATCGTCTGTGCAGCCTGCTCGATGACACGGTAGTAGGACACGGCGTGGTCGGCACCCTTTTCGCCATGCTTGGCGATGCGCACGCGATCGCCGTCGGGCGTCGGTTCCTTGATCAACCAGGTCGAGATCTTGTCCTCGCGCTTCGGCGGCACACCCTTGACCAGCGCCCAGTAGGTTTTCTTCGTCTCACGCGCCCGGAACGCTTCGGCGAGCTTCATGGCGGCGAGCCTTGTACGGGCGACAACCAGAACACCCGACGTGTCGCGGTCGAGCCGGTGCACCAGACGCGGCTTCTCGCCCTTCTGGTTGCGCCAGGCTTCCAGCATGTCGTCGACATTGCGGGTGACCCCGGAGCCGCCTTGCACCGCCAGGCCGGCCGGCTTGTTGAAGACGAAGACCTTCGGGTCCTCATGGATCAGCATCTTGGCTAGGACATCGGCATCGCCCTGGTTGCGTATCGAATGGCCGGTCAGCGGGCTTTCGCCTTTCTTGTCGACTTCGAGCGGCGGCACACGCACCGTTTGGCCGGCTTCGACGCGGGTATCGGCCTTCACCCTGCCGCCGTCGACGCGGATCTGGCCGGAACGCAGCAGCTTCTGCAGATGACCAAAACCAAGACCGGGGAAATGGCTCTTGAACCAGCGGTCGAGCCGCATGCCCGCCTCACCGGCGTCCACTGTGATCTGTTCAACGCCTGCCATGATTCCAATCGCCGTTTTGCAGGCATGCAACGGCATTCGCCGGCATCCGCAATCTCACTCGGTTATTCGTTGTCGGTTCCATATTGCAGAACCTGAACTTTCTCCAGCGTAATCAAACCACTTGTCATGATTGTTTCAAGAACGGGCAGGAAAGCGGCCAATTTTTCCTCGTCATCGACGATCTCGATGACGAGGGGCAGATCCTCCGATAGGCGGAGAATCTTGGTGGTGTGAAGCCGGCTGGAATGGCCGAACCCCATCGCGCCGCGCAGGACGGTCGCGCCGGCGATCTGCATTTCGCGGGCCCTCAGCACGATAACCTCATACAGCGGACGGCCATCTGCCTTGTCGTTTTCGCCGATAAATATGCGCAGCAATTGCGCCTGCGTTGGTATCTTCATTGCCTGGACCCTCTCAGCCGGTTGAGGCGAACTGCAAAAATGTAGCCAAGCCAGACGGCGGCAAGCCAGGCCACCACGGAGACCGCGATATTGAGCCCCGCCGCCACAAGCCTCCCGCCTTGCGCGAGGGTGAGTGTTTCAAGGCTGAAAGCGGAGAAGGTCGTCAGGCCGCCGCAGAAGCCGGCCATGAAGAACTGGCGCTGCAGCGGACCGGCGAAGACGCGACCATCCGGTCCCGTCAATGTCGCGTAGAAGCCGATGAGGAATGAGCCGACAATGTTGACGAGGAGCGTGCCGAAGGGAAATCCAGTGCCCCACCAGGCGGTGCTCGCCAATGAGGCGAGCGCCCGCAGCACGCCGCCGATCATGCTGCCAGCGGTCACGGTCGCATAGATACGAACCGTTTGGCTCGTTCGGCGCCAGCCAATGAGGCGCGCCGCACGCCCCGCCATCCCGTCGGAGCGGAGCTTCTGCGGGCCGCTCATGGCGCCCCGCTGCCAATCAGAAGACTTCCCGCGGCAAAGCCCAGCGTCACGCCGCCGAGGCTCAGGAAAACCGAAAGCAGCACATTTCCGCCGGCGCGCAGCCATTCGCCCTCACGCGCCAGCGCCAGCGTCTGCAGGCTGAATGAAGAGACCGTGGTGTAGCAGCCGAGGCCGCCGGTGACGACAAAGGCCCAAAGGGCAGGCATGCCGTCGCGCGCCACGGCATGCGCAACGACGCCGATTGCAAACGCCCCCGACACATTGACGACCATCGTGCCCCAAGGAAAGGTCTCGCCGACCCGGCGGGCGACGAAGCCGGACAGGAAGAAGCGGGCCATTGCACCGATCGCGCCACCAAGACAGACAAGCAACAGATGATACATCGTGCTCCCTCGCGCCAGTTACGCTACGGTGTCAGGCAGCTCCGACCTTCTTCGGCTTGCTGGAGGCGATCATCTTCCAGTTCTTGTAGAACATGGCATTGATGCGCTCGACGCTGACCGAAACAATGGCGAGGAGCGTCGAGATCAGACCGGGAAACGGCGATGGGCGAATGATGTCCATGAACACGCAGTAGCGGCGCCCGTCATACTCGTTGACCGAGCGATGAAGCAGCGTGTCGTCGAAGATGAACAGCGGGTTCTCGTGCCAGTAATTCTTGGCGTTGCCACACTGGACGAACACTTCCGATTTCACCGGGATGAGGTTGTAGAGAATGCGCAGGCTGAGCCGGAGCGGGCCAAAGTGCCAGGAAGTCGATTCCCTGCCGCTGAACACAGAGACGGCAATCGTCTTGATGTATTTGAAATCCTTGTTGAATTCGGCGACGTTGTCTATTTTGTGCTTGCCATACCACTGATAGACATACATGCCGCGCCGGCCGCTGCCGAAATTGGCGTCGATGTCGGCGATGATCTCGTCCTTGCGTGCCTTGAAGACATCCAGGACCTCGTTGACCTCGCGCTGGTAGTCCGGAGGAAACTGGTCCAATTTCCAGACACCGCGGTTTCTATAGCACAGCAGATCCACCAGCAGATTGAAGGGCGAAAGCAGCCAGGTGAAGATGCCGTTGCCCAGGAAATAACCACTGAACAGCGCCCAATTCTTGTTGTCGTTGCGCAACACGTCGATCAGGCCGAGGACGATGAAAATCGTCGTCAGAATGGGAATGACATAGAAGCCGAGCGCCAGCAGCGGAATGGCTATGGCGAACTTCCGAAGGGTTTTGCGGGATTTTTTTGTCATTTTTCCACGCGCCAGGCGCGATTCCGTTCTGAATATCGTCGGTACGTTTCTGGCCTGCCGCCGGCCGAAGGCGCATCTTGATAGGGTTTTTTATCCCACCAGACAACGCCGATCACACCAGTGTGCGACTGGCAGCTACTTTTCCCGCTCGCTGCGCAGCTTCGCCCAATAGTCCAGCCGCTTCCTGATATCGCGCTCGAAGCCGCGCTCGGGCGGATCGTAGAATGTCTGCCTTCCCATCTTCTCAGGAAAATAGTCCTGGCCGGAAAAAGCGTCGGGCTCGTCGTGGTCGTAGCGATATCCGGCGCCGTAATCTTCCTGTTTCATCAGCTTGGTCGGCGCATTGAGAATGTGCTTGGGCGGCAGCAGCGAACCGAATTCCTTGGCCGCCTGTGTGGCGGCCTTGAATGCGGTATAGACTGCATTGGATTTCGGCGCGGTAGCGAGATAGACGGTAGCCTCGGCGAAGGCCAGTTCGCCCTCGGGCGAGCCCAGATAGTCGTAGGCGTCCTTGGCGGCGTTGGCGACGACGAGTGCCTGCGGGTCGGCCAGCCCGATATCCTCCATCGCCATGCGCACCAACCGGCGCCCGAGATAGAGCGGATCCTCGCCGGCGTCGAACATGCGGGCCAGATAGTAGAGTGCCGCGTCGGGGTCGGAGCCGCGCACCGATTTGTGCAAGGCGGAGATCAAATTGTAATGGCCGTCCTGGCCCTTGTCGTAGATCGGCGCGCGGCGCTGGACGATGCGCTGTAAGGCCTCGGCGCCAAACACTTCACCTGATTTGGCGGCAGCGCCAGCCCTCTTCGGCCAGTGTCAGCGCCGCGCGGCCGTCGCCGTCGCTCATGCGGATGAGCATCGCCCGCGCCTCGTCATCGAGCGGCAGCGCCCTGCCCTCTGCCTCCTCGGCCCGCGCCAGGAGCTTGGCGATGCTGTCCTCGCCGAGCGAGTGAAAGACCATGACGCGTGCGCGCGACAACAGCGCGGCGTTAAGCTCGAAGGACGGGTTCTCCGTGGTGGCGCCGACCAGCACGACGGTGCCGTCTTCCATCACGGGCAGAAAACTGTCCTGCTGGGCGCGGTTGAAGCGATGGATCTCGTCGACGAACAGCAGTGTCTGGCGGCCGTTGGAGCGGCGCAGCTTCGCTGCCTCGAACACTTTCTTCAGGTCGGCAACGCCGGAAAACACGGCCGAGATCTGTTCGAAAGCGAGGCTTGTCTCGCCGGCAAGCAGCCGTGCGACCGTGGTCTTGCCGGTGCCGGGCGGGCCCCAGAAGATCATCGAGCCGAGCGAGCCGGAGCCGATCAGCCGCGTCAGCGCGCCGTCGGGACCGGTCAGATGCTCCTGGCCGACGACCTCGCCGAGGTTCTTCGGGCGCAGACGGTCGGCCAGCGGCCTGCCGGGCGGCGTCTTTTCCGGTTCATCGACACTGAACAGATCGGCCATGCAACTTCTTCTGCCTGGAGCCCGACCATGCTGACGTCGGGCTTAGTAACGCAACACCTGGCGCAGTATCTGCCCGCCGCGCTCGACGGTAAAGCGCCACCAGCGTGTATCCTGCTGGGCTATCTGTTCCAGGGTCGCCGCCTTGTCGATCGTCAGGCCATTGACCTCACGCACGATGTCGCCCGGCTGGAAACCAAAATCGGCAGCGGGCGAATCGCGGTTGATATCGACGACGGTGACGCCTTTGACATCGGTGCGCAGACCAAGCCGCTGGGCAAGCCGTGGCGATAGTTCGGCAACCCTGGCACCGGAAAACGGGCTACGGCCGCGCAATGTGAGCTCCGCAGCTTTGGCGCCCTCAGGCGGCCGTTCCAGCGCGATGTCCATCGTCGCCTGCTGACCCTTGCTTAGAACGCCGAAGCTGGCATTCGTACCGATCGACAGCGTCGCCATCCGGTAGTCCAGCGCCCCGACGCTCTCGACCGGCTTGCCGTTGAGCGACAGCACCACGTCACCAGGCTTGAGCCCTGCCTTGGCAGCGGGTCCTGCCTCTTCGACCGAAGAAACCAGCGAGCCGGCCGGTTTGTCCATGCCGAGCGATTCGGCAATCTGCGGCGTCACCGCCTCGAACTCGGCACCGACATACGGCCGCTCGAAGAAGTCGAGCCCGGCCTTGGCCGCATCGGCGAAGGCGCGAACCATGTTCGAAGGGATGGCAAAGCCGATACCGATCGAGCCGCCGCTACGGCTATAGATCGCAGTGTTGATGCCGATCAGTTGACCACCCATGTTGACCAGCGCGCCACCGGAATTGCCCGGGTTGATGGCGGCGTCGGTCTGGATGAAGAAGCTGGAATCGGAGACGCCGATATGGCTGCGCGCCACAGCCGAAATGATGCCGCTGGTGGTGGTCTGGCCGACACCGAACGGATTGCCGATCGCCAGCACCAGGTCGCCGACCTCGAGCGCGTCGGAATCGCCAATGGCGATCACCGGGAACGGCTTGTCGGAAGAAATCTTGAGCACGGCGAGGTCGAGCGTCTCATCCTTGAGCAGCACCTTGCTGTCGAATTCGCGCCCGTCGGCGGTCGCGACCTTGACCTGGTCGGCGTCCTTGACGACGTGGAAATTGGTGACCACGACGCCGGTCGGATCGACCAGCACCCCCGAACCGAGCGAAGACTGCGCGCGCGGCTGCGAGCGGCCGAAGAACTCCTCGAAGAACGGATCGCCATCAAAGGGCGACGTCACCTTGGCGGTTTGCGAGGCGTAGACATTGACCACGGCCGGGGCCGTCTGCTTGACCAGCGGCGCGAAGGACAGCTGCACCTCCTCGCGGCCGAACGGCACGCGCTTGTCGGGGCCGGAGGTGGCGTTTTCGCCTTCGACGCCATGCAGCAGATCGGTCAGCACGTCGGACAGACCGGGATCTGGCTTGGTCTCCTCCGCCAGCGCGTGCCTGGCCGCCGGCACGACGGCCAGCGCCATCAAGGCGCAGATCAGAACAAGGGACAGCCGTTTAACGCGCATTCCGAATCCTCCAAGTCGGGCGCCATTGTCCTGACGATTGTGCAAAATGAAAGGCTAAGCCGCTGAAATCCGATTATTTTGGATAGTCGCCGCAAAAACCGGTGACAAAACCCCTGCAAGCCCTGCCCTGCAGCTTCGGAAACAGAAAAAGGGGCCCGCAGGCCCCTTTGAACTTCTCAGAAAAACCGAAGCTTATGCGGCTGCGGCTTCCTCTTCGGTGCCTTCGGCCTCGATGCGGGCGCGGTCGCCGGCGCCTTTGGCCGAGGTGTCGCGGTCGACGAATTCGATGACGGCCATTGCGGCATTGTCACCGTGACGGAAGCCGGCCTTCATGATGCGCAGATAGCCGCCATTGCGAGTGGCGTAACGTGGCGCGATTGTGTCGAACAGACGCTTGACGACGCCCTCATTGCCGATCTGGGCAATCACTTGGCGGCGGGCGTGCAGGTCGCCGCGCTTGCCGAGCGTCACCAGCTTCTCGACGATCGGACGCAGATCCTTCGCCTTCGGCAGCGTGGTGAGGATCTGCTCGTGCTCGATAAGCGACACGGCAAGGTTGGCAAACATCGACTTGCGATGGCTTATGCTGCGGGCGAACCGGCGGCCTTTAAATCCGTGGCGCATGGCTCTTCTCCTTCATTGCGGGTTCAAGAGGCCTGAGCCTCAGTATTGATCTTCGTAACGCTTGGCGAGGTCTTCGATGTTTTCCGGCGGCCAGTCCGGCACTTCCATGCCGAGATGCAGGCCCATCGCCGCCAGGACTTCCTTGATCTCGTTCAGCGACTTGCGGCCGAAGTTCGGGGTGCGCAGCATCTCGGCTTCGGTCTTCTGGATCAGATCGCCGATATAGACGATGTTGTCGTTCTTCAGGCAGTTGGCCGAACGCACCGAAAGCTCGAGTTCGTCGACCTTCTTGAGCAGCGCCGGGTTGAAGGCAAGCTCGGTAACCTGTTCGGCAGCGACTTCCTTCTGCGGCTCGTCGAAATTGACGAACAGGCCGAGCTGGTCCTGCAGGATGCGAGCGGCGAAGGCCACCGCGTCCTCGCCCGAGATCGAACCATCGGTCTCGATGGTCATGGTCAGCTTGTCATAATCGAGAACCTGCCCCTCACGGGTGTTCTCGACCTTGTAGGAGACCTTCTTGACCGGCGAATACAGGCTGTCGACCGGGATCAGCCCTATCGGCGCGTCTTCGGCGCGGTTGCGGTCGGCCGGCACATAGCCCTTGCCGGTGTCGACGGTGAATTCCATGCGGATCTCAGCGCCTTCGTCCAGCGTGCAGATGACGTGGTCGGGATTGAGGATCTCGACGTCGCCGACCGTCTGGATGTCGCCGGCGAGAACCGCGCCCGGTCCCTGCTTGCGCACGACCATGCGCTTGGGGCCATCGCCTTCCATGCGGATGGCGATTTCCTTGATGTTCAACACGATGTCGGTCACGTCCTCGCGCACGCCGGCGATGGACGAGAATTCATGCAGAACGCCGTCGATCTGCACGGCGGTCACAGCCGCGCCACGCAGCGAAGACAGAAGCACGCGGCGCAGCGCGTTGCCGAGGGTGAGGCCGAAGCCGCGCTCGAGCGGCTCGGCGACCAGCGTGGTCAGCGTCTTCTTCTTCGACGAGAACTCGATCTTGTTCGGCTTGATCAGTTCCTGCCAATTTTTCTGGATCATAGTGCTTTCCTTCCGTTGTCCCGCCACCATCCAATCGTGGCGGGCGACCTGGAATGCCGTGGAGGAGCGCCCTTGAGGCGCTCGCGCGGCGTTCGGTAAATTCTCTTTAGACGCGGCGCTTCTTGCGCGGGCGGCAGCCATTGTGCGGGATCGGCGTCACATCACGGATCGAGGTGATGGTGAAGCCTGCTGCCTGCAGCGCCCGCAGCGCCGATTCACGACCGGAGCCGGGTCCACAGACCTCGACCTCGAGCATGCGCATGCCGTGTTCCTGAGCCTTCTTGGCAACATCTTCGGCGGCCATCTGGGCAGCGAAAGGGGTCGACTTGCGCGATCCCTTGAAGCCCTGGGCTCCGGCCGACGACCAGGCAATGGAATTGCCCTGCGCGTCGGTGATGGTGATCATCGTGTTGTTGAAGGTCGAATTGACGTGGGCAACGCCCGATGAGATGTTCTTGCGTTCGCGACGGCGAACACGAGCGGCTTCCTTGGCCATGATAGTCCTTTCAGTTGATCTCTACACCGCCGTAATGCCAGCGGCTCCACCAGGGAGAAGGCAGTAGGGGAATATGGCAGTAGGGCAGTATGTCTGCCGTTCCTATTGCCTTACTGCCCTACTCTCTTACTGCCCTAAATTACTTCTTCTTTCCGGCAATCGACTTGGCTGGGCCTTTGCGGGTGCGCGCATTGGTGTGCGTGCGCTGGCCACGAACCGGCAGCGAGCGGCGGTGACGCAGGCCGCGGTAGCAGCCGAGGTCCATGAGCCGCTTGATGTTCATCGACACTTCGCGGCGCAGGTCGCCCTCGACCTGGTAGTCGCGGTCGATGGTCTCCCGGATCTGCAGCACTTCCGCGTCGGTCAGCTGGTTGACGCGGCGCTCGGCCGGGATGCCGACCTTGTCGACGATCTCCTGGGCGAACTTCTTGCCAATGCCGTGAATGTATTGAAGCGCAATGACGACGCGCTTGTTGGTAGGAATGTTGACGCCGGCTATACGAGCCATGTTCTTCTCTTCTCCATATAGGCCGGACGAGCCGGCGCTTCAAGTTGCCCCGCGTCCGGTGGAGGCCGGCCCTTGCGGGAGTTTCCAGTTCAAAGCGGCCTGCCTTGCCCTTGCGGACAAGCAAGCCTCATGCCTGATAGGAAGACGGGCCGCCATACCCCAGCGGACCGCTCCAGTCAAGCGCAATCGTTCGTTTCTCTAGCCGGCCGCCTGGCCAACCTGCCGGGTCGTCGCCCTGAGCACCGCCTCGATCTGCTGCGTCACCGCATCGATGTCGGCCATGCCATCGACGCCCCTGAGCTTGCCCTTGGCGTAGTAGTAGCCGATCAGCGGCGAGGTTTTCTTGTAATATTCCCTCAAGCGTTCTTCGAACACCGCTGGGCTGTCGTCCTTGCGCACCGGCAGGCCTGCGGCCTTGGCGTCCTCGGCGCGTTTGACGATTCGGCCAACCAGCGCCTTGTCGTCGACGACAAATTCGATGACCGCGTCTAGCTCCAGCCCGCGATCCGAAAGCATTTCCTCAACGGCGTCCGCTTGCACCAGGGTTCGCGGGTATCCGTCAAGGATGAAGCCGTTTGCGCAATCGGCTTGATCGATGCGCTCGGCCACGATGGCGTTGACGATAGCGTCGGACACCAGTTCACCAGCATCCATCACCGCCTTGGCTCGCCTGCCGACTTCGGTGCCGGCCTGAACAGCAGCACGCAGCATGTCCCCCGTGGAAAGCTGTGGGATGCCGTGTCTTTCTACCAGTCTCAGTGCTTGTGTCCCCTTGCCCGCCCCCGGCGGTCCAAGCAATATCAACCTCATCTGGCCTTCTTCCCCCCGCGCAGCTTCGACTTCTTGATCAGGCCCTCATACTGGTGCGCGATCAGGTGACCCTGAATCTGCGCCACCGTATCGAGCGTTACACTGACCACGATCAGGAGCGAAGTGCCACCAAGGTAGAACGGTACGCCAGTCGCTGAAATCAGGAACTCGGGCAGCAGACACACCAGCACCAGATAGATGGCGCCGACGACGGTGATGCGGGTGAGCACATAGTCGATATAGTCCGCAGTGCGCTCGCCCGGACGATAGCCCGGGATGAAGCCCGAATGCTTCTTGAGCTGGTCGGCGGTGTCCTTCGGATTGAAGACGATCGCCGTATAGAAGAAGGCGAAGAACACGATCATGGCAGCGTAGAAGGCCATATAGAGCGGCTGGCCGTGGCCGAGCGCCGCCAGGATGGTGCTCGCCCAGGCAGGCATGTTGGTCGTCTGCGAGAAGCCGGCAACCGTTGCCGGAAGCAGCAGCAGCGACGAGGCGAAGATCGGCGGAATGACGCCGGACGTGTTGAGCTTCAGCGGCAGATGCGAGGTATCGCCCTGGAACATGCGATTGCCGACCTGGCGCTTGGGATACTGGATCAGCAGGCGGCGCTGGGCGCGCTCGAAGAAGACGATCAGCGCGATGACGACGATGGCGAGCACGATGATCGCCAGGATCAGGCCGGTCGACAGTGCGCCGGTGCGGCCAAGCTCCAGCGTGCCGGAGATGGCGCGCGGCAGGCCGGCGACGATGCCGGAGAAGATGATCAGCGAAATGCCGTTGCCGATGCCGCGGGCGGTGATCTGCTCGCCAAGCCACATCAGGAACATGGTACCGCCGACCAGCGTGACGACGGTGGAGATGCGGAAGAACATGCCGGGATCGTTGACGATGCCATTGCCGCCCTCAAGCCCGACCGAAATGCCATAGGCCTGGACCAGCGCCAGAAGCACGGTGCCGTAGCGCGTGTACTGGTTGATGATCTTGCGACCCTGCTCGCCCTCCTTCTTCAGCGCTTCCAGCGAAGGAATGACCGAGGTCATCAGCTGCATGATGATGGAGGCGGAGATATAGGGCATGATGCCGAGGGCAAAGATCGCCATGCGCTGCACGGCGCCACCGGCGAACATGTTGAACATGCCGAGTACGCCCTTGCTCTGCGACGAGAAGGCCTGGGCGAAAGCGTCGGGATTGATGCCGGGCAGCGGGATATAGGTGCCAAGGCGGTAAACGAGCAGCGCGCCGATGGTGAACCAGATGCGCTTCTTCAGATCCTCGGCTTTGGCGAAGGCCGAAAAATTCAGATTCGAGGCTAGTTGTTCAGCAGCCGAAGCCATGCCTGATTCTCCGCTTGGTCACGCTCGATGCCCGCAGCTCAGGCGGCGCGTGTCACCGAAGCTCACGAGATAAGCTCCGGACTGCAAACATGCAAGCGGCCGCGTTGATGCGGCCGCCACATCTGTCGGATCAAAGCACGACCGAAGGCAAAACCGAATTCCACCTTTGCCGACCGTGCTTCAAATTGCCGTTACTCGGCGGCTGCTTTCTCAGGCAACTTCACCGAACCGCCGGCCTTTTCGATCTTCTCGACCGCGGCCTTGGAGGCTCCGGCCACGTCGAAGGCAAGCTTGGCCTTGATGTCGCCGTCCGAAAGGATGCGCACGCCGTCCTTGACGCGACGGATGACGCCGGCCGCAACCAGCGCCTCGGCCGTCACAACTGTCTTAGCATCGAGCTTCTTGGCATCGAGCGCAGCCTGGATGCGGGCCAGCGACACAACGGTGAAGCTCTTGGCGAAGATATTGTTGAAGCCGCGCTTCGGCAGACGACGGTAGAGCGGCATCTGGCCACCCTCGAAGCCGTTGACGGCGACGCCGGAGCGCGCCTTCTGGCCCTTGACGCCGCGACCGGCGGTCTTGCCCGAACCGGAACCGATGCCACGGCCGAGACGCTTCTTGGAATGCGTCGCGCCGTCCTTGTCACGCAGATCGTTGAGTTTCATCTGGGTTCTCCTGCGCTCTGGCTCAGCCCTCGTCCACAACGCGGACGAGATGCTGGACGGCAGCGATCATGCCGCGCACCGAGGGCGTATCCTCCAGCGTGCGCTGCTTGTGCATCTTGTTGAGGCCGAGGCCGACCAGCGTTGCGCGCTGCTCCTTCGGCCGGCGGATTGGCGAGCCGATCTGCTCGACGGTGATGGTCTTGGTTGCTTTCTTGGCCATGGTCAGATCCCTGGTCAGCGTCGACTATTCTTCAGCCGCAACGGCGGTGCCGCGGCGGGCCTGAAGGGTCGAATACTTGATGCCGCGCGCGGCAGCCACATCCTTCGGATGCATCTGGCTCTTCAGCGCGTCGAAAGTGGCGCGAACCATGTTGTAGGGGTTCGACGAACCCATCGACTTGGCGACCACGTCATGCATGCCGAGCGTCTCGAAGACGGCGCGCATCGGGCCGCCGGCGATGATGCCGGTACCTTGCTTGGCAGCGCGCAGCAGAACACGTCCCGCGCCCCAGCGTCCCTCGACGTCATGGTGCAGCGTGCGGCCCGAGCGCAGCGGCACGAAGATCATGTCGCGCTTGGCCGATTCGGTCGCCTTACGGATCGCCTCCGGCACTTCGCGCGCCTTGCCGTGACCGAAGCCGACGCGGCCCTTCTGGTCGCCGACGACGACGAGCGCTGCAAAGCCGAAGCGCCGGCCGCCCTTGACGACCTTGGCGACACGGTTGATGTGGACGAGCTTGTCGACCATGCCGTCGTCGCGCTCTTCGCGATCACGGCCGCGGCCGCCATCCCTACGTTCCTGTGCCATATCCTGTTCCTTGTTTTTTTCCGGAAGCACGGTTGATGATGATATCCGGCGCCTCTGTGGGTCGCCGGGGGCGAAAACTCTTTTTTCCTTCGCATGATCCTATCCGAAAAGTCTGCAACTTTTTGCTGCGCTGACCTCCGGTTCGGGATCATGCTTTAGAAGCTCAGACCACCTTCACGGGCAGCCTCGGCAAGCGCCTTGACGCGGCCGTGGTAGATGTAGGCACCGCGGTCGAAGACGACTTCCTTGACGCCGGCCTTCGAGGCACGCTCGGCGATCAGCTTGCCGATGGCAGCTGCGGCCGCGGTGTCGGCGCCGGTCTTGAGCGAACCCTTGAGCTCCTTCTCGAGCGTCGAAGCAGCGGCGATGGTGTGGCCCCTGGCGTCGTCGATGACCTGGACGTAGATGTTCTTCGACGTGCGATGGACCGACAGGCGCGGACGATCGCCGGCAACTTTCTTGATCTGGCGGCGGACGCGCTGAGCGCGGCGTTGGGTGGATTCTTTCGAGCCCATGATATCAGTTCCTTGCCTTCAAAAAACGGGGGCAACCATATGCGGTAGGCGAAGCGCCTCCCGCGACCGCTCCCCGCGGCGTTAAAATTACTTCTTCTTGCCTTCCTTGCGGACGATCTTCTCGCCAGCATAGCGGACGCCCTTGCCCTTATAGGGCTCGGGGCTGCGATACTCGCGGATCTCGGCGGCAACCTGGCCGACCTGCTGCTTGTCGATGCCGGTCACGGTGATTTCCGTCGGTTTCGGCACCGAAATCGTCACGCCCTGCGGCGTTTCGTAGACGACGTCATGGCTGAAGCCGAGCGCCAGCTGCAGGTTCTTGCCCTGCATGGCGGCACGATAGCCGACGCCGGTGATCTCGAGCTTCTTTTCGAAACCGTCCTTGACGCCCTGCAGGATGTTGACGATCTGCGTGCGCGACATGCCCCATTTGGAGCGGGCGGTCTTGGTCTGGTCGCGCGGCTGGACAGCGATCTCGCTGCCTTCCATCTTGACCAGCACTTCGTCGTTCACCACGAACTTCAGCTCGCCCTTCGGACCCTTCGCCGTCACGGTCTGGCCGTTGACGGTCGCGGTCACGCCCTGCGGCAGCGAAACGGGCTTCTTTCCAATACGAGACATTTTGTTGTCCTCGTCACTTCTCTTGTTTCAGGTCTCGGCTTCGGGATTTGATCCCGAAACCGGTTTCCAATTGGGGTCACGTACCAGATCAGAAGATCTGGCAGAGGATTTCCCCGCCGACATTCTGTTCGCGCGCTTCGTGGTCGGCCATCACGCCCTTCGGCGTCGAAAGGATGGCGATGCCGAGCCCGTTGGCGACATGCGGTATCGACTTGGCCGAAACGTAGACGCGGCGGCCGGGCTTCGAGACCCGGGCGATTTCGCGCACCACCGGCGCACCGTCGAAATACTTCAGCTCGATCTCGATTTCGGACTTGCCGTTGTCGAAGTCGGTCTGGCTGTAGTCGCGGATATAGCCTTCGGCCTTCAGCACGTCGAGGACGCGGGTACGCAGGCGCGAGGCCGGCGTCGAAACGCTCGACTTCTTACGGCCATACGCGTTGCGGATGCGGGTCAGCATATCGCCGAGAGGATCGCTCAATGACATGTTATGTCCTCCTTACCAGCTCGACTTGACCAGGCCCGGGATCTGGCCGTTATTGCCGAGATCACGAAGCGCGATACGCGATACTTTGAGCTTGCGATAATAGGCACGCGGGCGTCCGGTGACTTCGCAGCGGTTGCGGATGCGGGTCTTGGCCGAGTTGCGCGGCAGCGCCGAAAGCTTCAGCTGAGCGCGGAAGCGCTCTTCCATCGGCTTGGACTGATCCATGATGATCGCCTTGAGCACCATGCGCTTGGCAGCGAACTGGTCCGCAAGCTTGCGGCGCCTGTTGTTCTTCTCGACTGAGCTGGTCTTTGCCATTTCAGATTTTTCCTTTTCTCGCTGCCGTTACTGGCGGAAGGGGAAGTTGAAGGCCTTGAGCAATGCCCTGGCTTCGTCGTCCGTCTTCGCAGTCGTACAAACGATGACGTCCATGCCCCAGATCTGATCAACCTTGTCGTAGTTGATCTCCGGAAACACGATGTGTTCCTTGATGCCCATGGCATAGTTGCCACGGCCATCGAAGCTCTTCGGGTTGAGCCCGCGGAAGTCGCGGACGCGCGGCAGTGCGATGTTCACGAGACGATCGAGGAACTCGTACATGCGTTCCTTGCGCAGCGTGACCTTGGCACCGATCGGCATCTTCTCGCGGACCTTGAAGCCGGCGATCGAGTTGCGGGCGCGGGTGACGACGGCCTTCTGGCCGGCGATCATCGCAAGGTCTTCCGCCGCGATCGAAGGCTTCTTCGAATCGCCGGTCGCCTCGCCGACGCCCATGTTCAGCACGATCTTGTCGATGCGCGGAACCTGCATCTCGTTGTCGTAGCCGAACTGCTCCTGCAGCGCCTTGCGGATGGTCTCGTTATAGACCTGCTTGAGGCGGGGCGTGTTCTGGGCAGTTGCCTGCTTGGTTTGAGCCTTAGCCATTGATGACTTCTCCCGAGCGCTTGGCGACGCGCACCTTCTTGCCGTCCTTCTGGAAGATGAAGCCGACGCGGGTCGGCTTGCCATCCTTGGGGTCGGCCAGCGCGATGTTCGACAGCTGGATCGGCGCTTCCTTGGTGATGATCCCGCCCTCCTGGGACTGGGACTGCTTCTGGTGACGACGGATCAGGTTGACGCCGCGCACCAGCGCGGTGTCGTCCTTCGGCTGCACCGAGAGGACTTCGCCCGAACGGCCCTTGTCCTTGCCGGCCAGCACGACGACCTTGTCGCCTTTTCTAATCTTTTGCATTGGTCCGGCTCCTTACAGCACTTCAGGCGCGAGCGAGATGATCTTCATGTGATTCTTGGCGCGAAGTTCGCGCGGAACCGGTCCGAAGATACGCGTGCCGATCGGCTCTTTCTTGTTGTCGACGAGAACGGCTGCGTTCTTGTCGAAACGGATCACGCTGCCGTCCGGGCGGCGGATGTCCTTGGCCGTGCGAACCACGACCGCCTTCATCACATCACCCTTCTTGACGCGGCCGCGCGGGATGGCTTCCTTGATCGACACCACGATGATGTCGCCCACGGAAGCGTATTTCCGCTTCGAGCCGCCCAGCACCTTGATGCACATGACACGACGGGCGCCGGAATTATCCGCGACGTCGAGGTTTGTTTGCATCTGAATCATGACTGGCCGCCTTCTTCTCTTCTTCTAACGGGACGGGTTTCTCACCCCTCCCCGGTCTGTCCAAAATTCGTTTTCGTTCGCCCTGATCAGGCCTGGTCCGAAGACACCACGACCCAGCGCTTGTCCTTGGAAATCGGCTTCGATTCCTGGATGAACACCTGATCGCCGACCTTGTGGGCGTTGTTCTCGTCGTGCGCCTTGTACTTCTTGGTCATGCGCACGGTCTTCTTCATCACGGGATGCGTGAAGCGCCGTTCGACCTTGACGACAACCGTCTTCTCGTTCTTGTCGCTGACGACGGTGCCCTGCAGAATGCGCTTTGGCATGGTTTTCGTCCTTAAGCCTTCTTGGCCGCGGACTTTTCCGCAGCGATGGTCTTGATACGCGCAATGTCCTTGCGGACCTGCCTCACGCGCGCGGTCTTCTCAAGCTGGCCGGTGGCCTTCTGGAAGCGCAGGTTGAACTGCTCCTTCTTCAGGCTGGCCAGGTCGTCGGTCAGCTGGTCCTGGGTCTTGGTCCGGATGTCTTCGGCTTTCATGATCAGCCCGTCCTTATTCTGCGATGCGCTGCACGAAGCGCGTCCTGACCGAGAGCTTGGCCGCGCCGAGACGCAGCGCCTCACGGGCGATTTCCTCGTTGACGCCGTCGATCTCGAACATGATGCGACCCGGCTTGACGCGCGCCGCCCAGTAATCGACCGCGCCCTTGCCCTTG
Organism: Mesorhizobium sp. M1423; assembly: GCF_040317575.1. NCBI lineage: Bacteria > Pseudomonadati > Pseudomonadota > Alphaproteobacteria > Hyphomicrobiales > Phyllobacteriaceae > Mesorhizobium > Mesorhizobium sp. M1423. The sequence goes on along the minus strand of NZ_JAMYKU010000035.1, from coordinate 30,604 downwards.
CCCATGCGGACTTCGGTCGGCTTCGACGTCACCGGCACGTCCGGGAAGATACGGATCCAGACGCGGCCGGCGCGCTTCATCTCGCGGGTGATCGCGCGGCGGGCCGCCTCGATCTCACGCGCGGTGACGCGGTTCGGCTCAAGCGCCTTCAGCCCGAAACCACCGAAATCCAGGTTGGTGCCGCCCTTGGCGGTACCGTGGATGCGGCCCTTGAACTGCTTGCGGAACTTTGTGCGCTTTGGCTGCAGCATCGTTCTAACTCCAAATTCCTAACTGTCTTACGCGTTTTCGCGACGGCGACCGCGTTCGCGCTCACCACCACCGCCATGCGCATGATCGCCCTCGGTGGCGCGGCGCTCCGAAGCCATCGGGTCGTGCTCGAGGATCTCGCCCTTGAACACCCAGACCTTGACGCCGCAAATGCCGTAGGCGGTGTGCGCTTCGGCCGTGCCGTAGTCGACGTCGGCACGCAGCGTATGCAGTGGCACGCGGCCTTCACGATACCATTCCATGCGCGCGATCTCGGCGCCGCCGAGACGGCCGGCGCAGTTGATGCGGATGCCTTCGGCACCGAGGCGCATCGCCGACTGCACGGCGCGCTTCATGGCGCGGCGGAACGCGATGCGGCGCTCGAGCTGCTGGGCGATCGACTGGGCGACCAGGGTCGCGTCGATCTCCGGCTTGCGCACTTCGACGATGTTCAGATGCGTCTCGGACTTGGTCATCTCCATCAGCTTCTTGCGAAGCTTCTCGATGTCGGCGCCCTTCTTGCCGATGATCAGGCCCGGACGCGCCGCATGGATGGTGACGCGGCACTTCTTGTGCGGACGCTCGATCACGACCTTCGAGATCGCAGCCTGCTTGAGTTCCTTCTCAAGATATTTGCGGATCTTGATGTCCTCGTGCAGCAGCTTGCCGTACTCGCCTGTATTCGCGAACCAGCGCGAATCCCAGGTGCGGTTGATGCCGAGACGCAGACCGATCGGATTGACTTTCTGGCCCATTATGCGGCCTCCCCTTTTTCTTCGACTTCACGAACGACGATCGTGAGGTGCGAGAACGGCTTCTCGATACGGCTGGCGCGACCACGGCCACGGGCATGGAACCGCTTCATGACGATCGACTTGCCGACATAGGCTTCCGCCACGATCAGCGCATCGACGTCGAGGTCGTGGTTGTTTTCCGCGTTGGCGATCGCCGATTCCAGCGTCTTCTTGACCGTGCCGGAAATCCGCTTGGCCGAGAATTCGAGGTCGGAAAGCGCTGTCGCGACCTTCTTGCCGCGGATCAGCGCGGCAACCAGGTTCAGCTTCTGCGGGCTGATACGGATCGTGCGCAACACGGCGCGCGCTTCGTTGTCAGCAAGCCTGCGCGGAGCTTTGGCCTTGCCCATGATTATTTCCTCTTCGCCTTCTTATCCGCGCCGTGACCGTAATAGGTCCGGGTCGGAGCGAATTCACCGAACTTGTGACCGACCATGTCCTCGTTCACCGAGACGGGAACGTGCTTCTGGCCGTTGTAGACACCGAAGGTGAAGCCGACGAACTGCGGCAGGATGGTGGAGCGGCGGCTCCACATCTTGATCACCTCATTGCGACCACCTTCACGAACCTTGTCCACCTTCTTCAGAAGGTAGCCGTCGATGAAGGGGCCTTTCCAAATCGAACGAGTCACTTGGCGTTACCTCTTCTTAGCTCTTGCGCTGATGGCGCGAGCGCAGGATGAACTTGTCGGTCGCCTTGTTGGACCGCGTCTTCTTGCCCTTGGTCGGCTTGCCCCAGGGCGAAACCGGATGGCGGCCACCCGAGGTGCGGCCTTCGCCGCCGCCATGTGGATGGTCGACCGGGTTCATGGTCACGCCGCGATTGTGCGGACGCTTGCCGCGCCACACCGTGCGGCCTGCCTTGCCGTCATTGATGTTGCCGTGGTCCGGGTTGGACACGGCACCGACAGTGGCCATGCAGGAGCCGTGGACGACACGCTGCTCGCCCGAGTTGAGGCGCAGGATCGCCATGCCCTGGTCGCGGCCGACAAGCTGGCCATAACCGCCGGCCGAGCGGGCGACCTGAGCGCCCTTGCCAGGCTTCAGCTCGATATTGTGGACGATCGTGCCGACCGGCATCGAGGCCAGCGGCATCGCGTTGCCCGGCTTCACGTCGACCGATTCACCGGCCACGATCTTGTCGCCGGGAGCCAGACGCTGCGGGGCGATGATGTAGGACAGCTCGCCATCGTCATACTTGATCAGCGCGATGAAGGCGGTGCGGTTCGGATCGTATTCGATACGCTCGACCGTGCCGACGACGTCGAACTTGCGGCGCTTGAAGTCGATGATGCGGTAAGTGCGCTTGTGACCGCCGCCGATGAAGCGGGCCGTGATGCGGCCGTAATTGTTGCGGCCGCCCGACTTGGTCAGGCCTTCGGTCAGGCCCTTGACGGGCTTGCCCTTGTAGAGGCCCGAGCGGTCGACGATGACCAGCTGACGGGTGCTCGGCGTTACCGGGTTGAATTTTTTCAGTGCCATTGTTCTGTCCTCGCGACCTTGCTCAGAGACCCGTCGCGACGTCGATCGACTGGCCGTCGGCCAGCGTCACAACCGCCTTCTTGACGTCGCTCTGGCGGCCGATCGTGCCGCGGAAGCGCTTGATCTTGCCCTTGCGGACAAGCGTGTTCACGGCCATCACCTTGACGCCGAACAGCGCTTCGACGGCGGCCTTGATTTCCGGCTTCGACGCCTTCTTGGCGACGTTGAAGACGACCTGGTTCTGCTCGGAAGCCATGGTCGACTTTTCGGTGATCGCCGGCGAGACGATCACATCGTAATGACGAAGGTCGGTCATTTGAAGCGCTCCTCGAGAGCCTCGACGGCGGCCTTGGAAAGGACCAGCGTGCCGCGGCGCAGAATGTCGTAGACGTTGATGCCCTGGATGGGCAGCACGTCGATGTTCGGGATGTTGGTCGCCGCCAGCTTGAAGTTCTTGTCAAGCTCGGCGCCGCCGATCACCAGGGCGTTGCTCAGGCCCAGCGTCGCGAAATTCGCGATCAGCGCCTTGGTCTTGGCCTCGGTCAGCTTTAGCTCGTCGATGATGATGATCGACGCGCTCTTGGCCTTGGCCGAGAGGGCATGCTTGAGGCCGAGCGCGCGCACCTTCTTCGGCAGATCGTGCTCGTGGCTGCGCACGACCGGGCCGTGGGCCTTGCCGCCGCCGCGGAACTGCGGAGCGCGAGCCGAATGGTGACGGGCGCGGCCGGTACCCTTCTGCTTGTACATCTTGGCGCCGGTGCGGGCGATTTCAGCGCGGCCCTTGGCCTTGTGCGTGCCCTGCTGCTTCTTGGCAAGCTGCCAGCGCACGACGCGCTGCAGGATGTCCTCGCGCGGGTCAAGGCCGAAAATCTCTTCGGAGAGCTTCAGCTTGCCGGCGTCCTTGCCGCCAAGCGTTGTAATCTTGAGGTCCATTATTCCGCTCCCTCTGTGGCCTGGGCCTCGTTCTTGGCGGCACCATCGGTTGCAACGGCGCGGATCGCGGCGGGCTTCGGCGCATTGGCCGGAAGCGCTACCTTGGCCGCGTCGCGGACCAGGATCCATGCACCCTTCGAACCCGGGACCGCACCGCGGATCAGGATCAGGCCGCGATCGGCGTCGGTCGAGACGACCTCGACATTCTGCGTGGTGACGCGGGTGTCGCCCATGTGGCCGGCCATATGCTTGCCCTTGAACACCTTGCCCGGATCCTGGCGCTGGCCGGTCGAGCCGTGTGTACGGTGCGACACCGAGTTGCCGTGCGTCGCGCGGCCGCCACCCATGTGGTGCCGCTTGATGACGCCCTGGAAACCCTTGCCGATCGTGGTTCCCGTCACATCGACCTTCTGGCCGACGACGAAATGCTCGACGGTGATCTCGGCGCCGACATCGATCATGTTGTCGGCGGAGACGCGGAACTCGGCAACCTTGGCCTTGGGCTCGACGGAAGCGGTCGCGAAATGGCCGCGCATCGCCTTCGACGTGTTCTTCACCTTGGCAAGGCCAACGCCGAGCTGGACGGCGGTATAGCCGTTCTTCTCCTGCGTGCGCTGCGCCACGACCTGGCAGTTCTCCATCTGGAGAACAGTGACGGGAACATGTTCCCCGGCATCGTTGTAGATGCGGGTCATTCCCACCTTCTTTGCAATCACACCTGAACGCATCGGTTCAATTCCTTTAGAGTTCCCTGTCGGGGCTGTCGCCCCTCCACGCCTCTTGTTCCTTCAGAGTTCCGGGTCGCCCCGCTGACCTCTGGTTCCTTAGAGCTTGATCTCGACGTCGACACCGGCGGCCAGGTCGAGCTTCATCAAAGCATCGACCGTCTGCGGGGTCGGGTCGACGATGTCGAGCAGACGCTTGTGCGTGCGCATCTCGAACTGCTCGCGGCTCTTCTTGTCGACGTGAGGCGACCGGTTGACCGTGAACTTTTCGATCCGCGTCGGCAGCGGAATGGGGCCGCGGACGTTGGCGCCGGTGCGCTTGGCGGTCGACACGATTTCCCGTGTCGAGGCGTCGAGCACCCGGTGATCAAACGCCTTCAGGCGGATGCGGATATTCTGTCCGTTCATGCGTCACTTCCTTGTTCTGGCGCGGCGCGGGCGGCGCCCGCGACAGATCGGTTTAAGTCCAAATTACTCTTTGATGGTGACGACGATGCCGGCACCGACGGTGCGGCCGCCTTCACGGATGGCGAAGCGCAGCTTCTCTTCCATGGCGATCGGCACGATCAGCTCGACATCGACGGTGATGTTATCGCCCGGCATCACCATCTCGGTGCCTTCCGGCAGCGACACGATGCCGGTTACGTCCGTCGTGCGGAAATAGAACTGCGGACGGTAGTTGGTGAAGAACGGCGTGTGACGGCCGCCCTCGTCCTTGGTCAGGATGTAGGCTTCGGCGACGAACTTCTTGTGCGGCTTGACGGTGCCGGGCTTGGCCAGAACCTGGCCGCGCTCGACGCCTTCACGGTCGACACCGCGCAACAGCGCGCCGATGTTGTCGCCGGCCTGGCCCTGGTCGAGCAGCTTGCGGAACATCTCGACGCCGGTGCAGGTCGTCTTGGTGGTCGGACGGATGCCGATGATCTCCAGCTCCTCGCCGACCTTGACGACGCCGCGCTCGACGCGACCGGTCACCACCGTGCCGCGGCCCGAGATCGAGAACACGTCCTCGATCGGCATCAGGAACGGCTTGTCGAGCGGACGAACCGGCGTCGGGATGTAGGCATCGACCGCCGCCATCAATTCGCGGATCGCGTCCTCGCCGATCTTCTTGTCAGAATCTTCAAGTGCGGCAAGCGCCGAACCCTTGACGATCGGAATGTCGTCGCCGGGGAACTCGTTCTTGGTCAGGAGCTCACGCACCTCGAGCTCGACCAGCTCGAGCAGCTCGGCGTCGTCGACCTGGTCGACCTTGTTCAAGAACACCACGATCGACGGCACGCCGACCTGGCGGGCCAAAAGGATGTGCTCGCGGGTCTGCGGCATCGGGCCGTCGGCGGCCGACACGACCAGGATCGCGCCGTCCATCTGCGCGGCACCGGTGATCATGTTCTTCACATAGTCGGCGTGGCCGGGGCAGTCGACATGGGCATAGTGGCGGGCAGCCGTCTCGTATTCGACGTGTGCCGTCGAAATGGTGATGCCGCGCGCCTTTTCTTCCGGCGCCGCATCGATCTGGTCGTAGCGCTTGTATTCGCCAAAATACTTGGTGATCGCCGCCGTCAGCGACGTCTTGCCGTGGTCGACGTGACCAATCGTGCCAATGTTCACATGAGGCTTAGTGCGCTCGAATTTACCTTTTGCCATGTGATCTCTCCATTCCTGCCAGCCCGTGCGGGCCTTGAATTAAGTTACTGGTGCAACTCGTCTGAGTTACGCGTATTTCTTCTGGACTTCCTGGGCGACCGCGGTTGGGACCGGTTCGTAATGGTCGAACTGCATCGTGTAGGCCGCGCGGCCCTGGCTCATCGAGCGAAGGTTGTCCACGTATTTGAACATATTGGCGAGCGGCACCATCGCGTTGATGACCACCGCGACGCCACGGGCTTCCTGGCCCTGGATCTGGCCGCGACGGCCGTTCAGGTCACCGATAACGCTGCCGACGTAATCTTCCGGCGTCACCACTTCGACCTTCATGATCGGCTCGAGCAACTGCACGCCAAGCTTGGGCGCAGCTTCACGGAAGCAGGCGCGGCCGGCGATTTCGAAGGCCAGAACCGAAGAGTCCACGTCGTGGTAGGCGCCATCGATCAGCGTCGCCTTGACGCCGATCATCGGGAAGCCGGCGAACGGGCCCGAGGTCATGACGCTGTTGATGCCCTTTTCGACACCGGGGATGTATTCCTTCGGCACAGCGCCGCCGACGATCTTGGTTTCGAACTCGAATTCGCTGCTTTCCGGATTTGGCTCGAACAGGATCTTGACGCGGGCGAACTGGCCGGTACCGCCGGTCTGCTTCTTGTGCGTGTAGTCCTGCTCGTGCTTGCGGGTGATCGTCTCGCGATAGGCCACCTGCGGCGCGCCGACATTGGCCTCGACCTTGAACTCGCGACGCATGCGGTCGACGATGATGTCGAGGTGAAGCTCGCCCATGCCGGAGATGATCGTCTGGCCGCTTTCCTCGTCGGTCTTGACGCGGAAGGACGGATCCTCGGCGGCCAGGCGGTGAAGAGCGAGGCCCATCTTTTCCTGGTCGTTCTTGGTCTTCGGCTCGATGGCGATCTGGATGACCGGATCAGGGAATTCCATGCGCTCGAGGATGACCGGATGCAGCGGATCACTGAGCGTGTCGCCGGTTGTGGTGTCCTTGAGGCCAGCAAGGGCGACGATGTCGCCGGCAAAAGCCTCTTCGACGTCGGCGCGCGAATTCGCATGCATCTGCAGCATGCGGCCGATGCGCTCTTTCTTGCCCTTCACGGTGTTGTCGACCGAGATGCCCTTGGTGAGCTTGCCCGAATAGATGCGGGCAAAGGTGAGCGAACCGACGAACGGGTCGTTCATGATCTTGAAGGCAAGCATCGACAGCGGCTCGTTGTCGTCGGCATGACGCTCGATCTCGGCGTCGGTCTTGGCGTCGACACCCTTGATGGCCGGGACGTCGGCCGGCGACGGCAGATATTCGACGACGGCGTCGAGCAGCGGCTGCACGCCCTTGTTCTTGAAGGCCGAGCCGCAGAACATCGGATAGAACTTCACCGCGATCGTACCCTTGCGGATGAGCGCACGGATCTCGTCGTTGCTCGGCATCTTGCCTTCGAGGTAATTCTCGAGCGCCGTTTCGTCCATTTCGACGGCGGCCTCGATCATCTTCTCGCGGTATTCTTCGGCACGAGCCTTGAGGTCGGCAGGGATCTCGACGACGTCCCAGGCAGCGCCCAGCGTCTCGTCGCGCCAGACCAGCGCGTTCATCTCGACGAGGTCGACGACACCCTTGAACTCGGTCTCGGCGCCGATCGGCAGCTGCATGACGACGGCATGCGCACCGAGGCGCGAACCGATCATCTCGACCGAGCGGTAGAAGTCGGCGCCGATCTTGTCCATCTTGTTGCAGAAGATCATGCGCGGCACGCGATACTTGTCAGCCTGGCGCCAGACGGTCTCCGTCTGCGGCTCGACACCGGCATTGGCATCGAGCAGCGCGATGGCGCCGTCGAGCACGCGCAGCGAACGCTCGACCTCGATGGTGAAGTCGACGTGGCCGGGGGTGTCGATGATGTTGAAGCGATGCATCTTGCCGTCGCGACCCTTCCAGAAGGTCGTGGTCGCGGCCGACGTGATGGTGATGCCGCGCTCCTGCTCCTGCTCCATCCAATCCATGGTCGCCGCGCCGTCATGGACTTCGCCGATCTTGTGCGACTTGCCCGTGTAATAGAGGACGCGCTCGGTGGTCGTCGTCTTGCCGGCGTCGATATGCGCCATGATACCGAAATTGCGGTAGTCTTCGATTTTATATTCGCGGGCCATGGGAGGTGCCTCTTCAGTCTCGTTCGCGCTTTACCAGCGGTAGTGCGCGAAAGCGCGGTTGGCTTCTGCCATCTTGTGGGTATCTTCACGCTTCTTGACGGCGGTGCCGCGGTTGTTGGCCGCGTCCATCAGCTCGCCGGAGAGGCGGTCGACCATAGTGGTCTCGTTGCGGTTGCGGGCGGCGGCGATCAGCCAACGGATGGCCAATGCCTGACGGCGCTCGGGGCGCACGTCGACCGGAACCTGGTAAGTGGCGCCGCCGACGCGGCGCGAACGCACTTCCACATGCGGCGCGACATTGTCGAGCGCCTGATGGAAGACGGTGACCGGTTCCTGCTTGGTCTTGGACTGGACCTGGTCGAGCGCGCCGTAGACGATGGTCTCGGCAACCGACTTCTTGCCGTCATACATGACGGCGTTCATGAACTTGGTGACGATCAGATCGCCGAACTTCGGGTCCGGATTGATCTCACGCTTTTCTGCACTGTGACGACGGGACATTTTTTCTCTGCCTCAATTCTACGCGGTGGCCTGGATCCCGGATCGTCGCTTGACGCCGCCCGGAACGACCTTGGCTACGCTTCGGTCACTTCGGACGCTTGGCGCCGTATTTCGAACGGCGTTGCTTGCGGTTCTTCACGCCTTGCGTGTCGAGCACGCCGCGGATGATGTGGTAACGGACGCCCGGAAGATCCTTGACGCGACCGCCGCGGATCATCACCACCGAGTGCTCCTGAAGGTTGTGGCCTTCGCCGGGGATGTAACCGATCACTTCAAAACCATTGGTCAGGCGGATCTTGGCCACCTTGCGCAGCGCCGAGTTCGGCTTCTTCGGCGTCGTGGTGTAGACGCGCGTGCAGACGCCCCGCTTCTGCGGGTTCTGCTGCATGGCCGGGACCTTGTTGCGCTTCACCGGCGCAATGCGCGGCTTGCGGATCAGCTGGTTGACGGTAGGCATTAAACCCTCTTGTCTCTCAATTCCGTGTCTCGCCCGGTCAGGGCCGCTCAAAGCGTCATTTCCATACGCAAATTCGGGCCACAAACCGCGCCTCGCGGTCTTGCCCGAACAAATGGCAGAGGAAGCGGAAGCCGCTTCATGCACGCCGGAAATGTCTTTTCGCTCGTAAAACGAACCCTGTTTGAGGCAAACTCCAAAGCGTGTCGCTTCGGAAGCAAGAGCCTCACATCGGTTCTGACTGGGCGGCTTCTACTCGTATGGCCACTGTCCGTCAACCCCGGAGCGGCAAATATTGCGCTGAAACCGAGGCGTGGCAGCCATGCGAAAAATGCATGTAATTTTCTTGCGCCGTTTTTCAAGAGGAAGGCAGAAAGTGACCGGCTTGCGGCTGTTTCCAGGCCATGCTTCGTGCGAAAAGGCGGCATGAACAGCCCAAACCCCCTCGCCCGGAGGTACGAACCCGTGAATGACAATGAGGAGCGCCCGGTCACCATTATTACCGGCCGGGTGTGGAAGCGCAAAGGCGGCAAGCCGGAAGGCGTGCATGTGATGCTGGTCGCGCCGGACGACGATTCGGCTGTGCGCCGCGCTCTCGAATCGCTTGCCGCGGAAGGTTATGCCGAGGCCGAGCTCGACCAGATCGGCGACATGGACGGCGTGCCCGACGAGGAACCGCATCTGTCCGCCTATCAGGGCGCGCTCGAAGGCGAAGTGTCGATCGTGACGTTCGATGTGCCGATCTGAAGAGATCTGAATCGCGGTCGATCTCACGAGCCGGCGACAAAAGCCCGGCGACTTGCCCGCCACAACTTCTCTGCTAAGAAACGACCTCTGGCAAAACCAAGCACACTCAACCTACGGAGTTCCCATGTCCTCTAATCCCATCAAGCTCGGCATCGTCGGCGTGGGAAAGATCGTCCGCGACCAGCATCTGCCGGCGCTGGCGAAGGACCAGGATTATCGCCTGGTTGCCGCAGCCAGTCGCCATGGCAAAGTGGAGGACATCCCGAACTTCCCGACGATCGAGGCGATGCTCGACGCAACGCCCGAACTCGAGGCGGTGTCGCTGTGCATGCCGCCGCAGTTTCGTTACGACGCTGCGCGCACGGCGCTGGCGGCGAAAAAGCATGTCTTCCTGGAAAAACCGCCCGGCGCCACGGTCAGCGAGGTCGAGGATTTGAAAGCGCTGGCGGTGGCGAACGGCGTCTGCCTGTTCGCCAGCTGGCACTCGCGCTATGCGCCGGCCGTCGAAGCAGCGCGTACATTCCTCAGCTCGACTACGATCAGGTCGGCCGCCATCAACTGGAAGGAAGACGTGCGCCGCTGGCATCCGAATCAGGAATGGATCTGGGCTCCCGGCGGCTTTGGCGTCTTCGATCCCGGCATCAACGCGCTGTCGATCGCCACCCAAATCCTGCCACCGATGTTCATCAGTTCGGCAGAGCTCGATTTCCCCGAAAACCGCGCGGCCCCGATCGCCGCCCATATCGTCTTCCGTACTTCGAACGGTCTGCCGGTGACGATGGAACTCGACTGGCGCCAGACCGGGCCGCAAAGCTGGGACATCCTGGCCGATACCGAGGCCGGATCGATGGTGCTTTCTGGCGGCGGCTCAAAGCTCGCCATCGATGGCCGCGTCGTTCACGAGGAGCCGGAAGCCGAATATCCGATGCTCTACAAGCGCTTCGCCGAGATCGTGCGCGCCGGCGTTTCCGACGTCGACCTCGCGCCGCTCCAGCACGTCGCCGACGCCTTCATGCTCGGCAAGCGCAATGTGGTCGAAGCTTTTTTTGACTGACACTGACCCCGGTAGAGCGACCTTGAATGTTCCGGATCATCTTGGCTTGCGGTCCAGGAATTCTCCCGGACGAGGCGCAGAAGCAACGGGAGCCGTCCGGTGTCCTTGTTCAAGTTCGCTCATGACATGTTGAACCGCCACCTCGAGATCGGCCTGCCCCCAGCCAAGCTCGGTGATTTCTCCATATCGAATGAAATTTGAGCGGCCGAAACCACCTTCAATGTCATTGTAAGAAATCACGCTCCGGCCGATCAACGCTACGACCCAGATGCGATGATCACTCCCAGCAGGAGAGTGATGCAGCCATTCTTCCGGATCGATCTTGATCAGGTCCCAAAGCCTTCGCTGCCCAAAGCTCATACGATCTCGGCCAGTGTTGATCAATTCCCAGATGGTCGCCTCGTTCAATTGCCGATTCCTTAAAAAGCCAGCCGCCGGTGGCAGCTTCAACTGACGATCGCTATTGCAAAGCCGTCATAGCCCTTGGCGCCAACAGTCTGGATCGCGGTACCTTGCAGACGCTTGTCGCTGCCAATGAACGAGAACGCCGCGCGTGCCCCTTCGACATTGGCGTCGCGGCCATCTTCGTTCACCACCGCGCCGTCACGGATGACATTGTCGCAGACGATGACAGTCCCCGGCCTCGAAAGACGCATCGCCCAGGACAGATAGTGCTGGTTGTTCGGCTTGTCGGCGTCGATGAAGATGAAGTCGAACGGCCCGGCATTCTCGGCGCCTAACGCCGCAAGCGATTGAAGCGCCGGTCCGACCCGCAGTTCCACGCGGTCAGATACCCCTGCCCGTTCAAAGTTCGACCGCGCGACACTGGCGTGGTGCGGATCAAGCTCGAGCGTCACGACCTTGCCGTCCACGGGCAACGCTCGCGCCATCCAGATTGTCGAGTAGCCGCCCAACGTGCCGATTTCGAGTACCTTCTTCGCTCCCTGCATTCGCGCAAGAAGTGACAGCAGCTTGCCTTGTGCCGGGGAAACATCGATCGGCGGTAGGCCGTGGTCATGGTTGGCCGCCAGAACGGCATCGAGGGCGGGATCCGCCTCGAAAAGAGCCTCGACAATGTAGCCGTCGACAGAAGCCCAGATCCTCCTGCTCATCCGTTGTCCTCCGATCCGATTGGGGAACCACAATGCGAAAAGGGGCCACTTGGGCCCCTTTTCTATCTTCTCTTACTTGCGCGCTTACTGCGCGGCGGTAACCATGTCGGTCAGCATCGGCTCGGCGACCTCGACGCCGGACGCCTTGCGGCGCTCGTCGATGATCAACTCGTCGCGCGAGGTGGCGATGCGCCGGATCTGGCTCATCGTGCCGCCGGTGCCGGCCGGGATGAGCCGGCCGACGATGACGTTTTCCTTCAGCCCCTGCAGCATGTCGGTCTTGCCGGCAACCGCAGCTTCGGTCAGCACCCTCGTCGTCTCCTGGAAGGAGGCGGCGGAGATGAAGGACGGCGTCTGCAGCGAGGCCTTGGTGATGCCCAGCAGCACCGGCTGGCCTTCGGCCGGCTTCTTGCCCTCCTCGACCAGGCGCTCGTTGACCTCTTCCAGTTCGATCACGTCGACGTGGTCGCCCGGAATGTAGGTCGAATCGCCCTGCGTGGTGATCTCGACCTTCTGCAGCATCTGGCGAACGATCACCTCGATGTGCTTGTCGTTGATCGACACGCCCTGCAGGCGGTAGACCTCCTGGATCTCGTTGACGAGGTAGGAGGCAAGCGCCTCCACGCCCTTGATTGCCAGGATGTCGTGCGGCGCCGGATTGCCGTCGAGGATATAGTCGCCCTTCTCGATGACGTCGCCGTCCTGGAGATGGAACGGCTTGCCCTTCGGGATCAGGTATTCGACCGGCTCAAGCGTCGAGTCATGCGGCTCGATGATGATGCGGCGCTTGTTCTTGTAGTCGCGACCGAAGCGGATCGTGCCATCGATCTCGGCGATGATGGCGTGATCCTTCGGACGGCGTGCCTCGAACAGTTCGGCCACACGCGGCAGACCGCCGGTGATGTCCTTGGTCTTGGCGCTTTCCATCGGAATACGCGCCAGCACGTCGCCGGGGCGAACCTGTGCGCCGGGCTCGACCGAAAGAATGGCCTCGACCGAGAGCAGGAAGCGGGCGTCGCCACCCTTCGACAGCTTGCCGACCTTGCCCTTGGCATCCTGGACGACGATCGCCGGCTTGAGGTCGTTGCCGCGTGGCGTCGAACGCCAGTCGATGACCTCGCGCTTGGTGATGCCGGTCGATTCGTCGGCGGTTTCCTGAACGGAAATGCCATCGACCAGATCTTCGAACGCCACCCTGCCCTCGATTTCGGTGAGGACCGGGCGGGTATAGGGATCCCACTCGGCAATACGCTGGCCGCGCTTCACCTTGTCGCCATCGTCGACGAAGATGCGCGAACCGTAGGTGACGCGGTGCGTGGCGCGTTCCTTGCCGGCCTCGTCGAGGATCAGCACCGCCATGTTGCGACCCATGACCATCAGCTGGCCGTCGGAGTTGCGCACCACGTTGCGGTTGCGGATCTCGACCTTGCCCTCGTACGAGGCTTCAAGGAACGAGGAATCCACCACCTGCGCCGTGCCGCCCATGTGGAAGGTACGCATGGTGAGCTGGGTGCCCGGCTCGCCAATCGACTGCGCCGCGATGACGCCGACAGCCTCGCCCTGGTTGACAGGCGTGCCGCGGGCCAGATCGCGTCCGTAACAGACCGCGCAAACGCCGACCCTGACCTCGCAGGTTAGCGCCGAACGGATGCGGACAGACTGCACACCGGCCTTTTCGATCAGTTCCACGTCACGCTCGTCCATCAGCGTTCCGGCCTTGACCAGAACCTCGCCGGTGACCGGGTGAGTGATATCGTCGAGCGAGGTGCGGCCGAGAACGCGCTGACCAACCGAAGCGACGACCTGACCGGCATCGACGATCGGCTGCATGGTGAGGCCCTTGTCGGTGCCGCAGTCGAGCGAGTTGACGATGCAGTCCTGCGCCACGTCGACAAGACGACGCGTCAGGTAACCCGAGTTCGCCGTCTTCAAGGCGGTGTCGGCCAGACCCTTGCGGGCGCCGTGGGTCGAGTTGAAGTACTCGAGCACGGTCAGGCCTTCCTTGAAGTTCGAGATGATCGGCGTCTCGATGATTTCACCGCTAGGCTTGGCCATCAGGCCGCGCATGCCGGCGAGCTGGCGCATCTGGGTGGGCGAGCCGCGCGCACCGGAGTGCGACATCATGTAGATCGAGTTCATCGGCTTCTGACGGCCGTTGTCCTCGAACTCGACCGCCTTGATGCGGGCCATCATTTCGTCGGCGACCTTTTCCGAGCACTTGGCCCAGGCGTCGACGACCTTGTTGTACTTCTCGCCCTGGGTGATCAGGCCGTCATTGTACTGCTGCTCGTATTCCTTGGCCAAAGCCTCGGTGTCGGACACCAGCTTGATCTTGGCATCCGGGATCAGCATGTCGTCCTTGCCGAACGAAATGCCGGCACGGCAGGCGTGGCTGAAGCCGAGAGCCATGATGCGATCGCAGAAAATGACCGTCTCCTTCTGACCGCAATGGCGGTAGACGGTGTCGATCATCTTGGAGATGTTCTTCTTGGTCATCTCCTGGTTGGCGGTCTCGTAGGGCACGTTGACGTTCTTCGGCAGCAGCTCGCCGATGATCATGCGGCCAGGCGTGGTGTCGTGGATCTTCGATACGACCTTACCGTCGGCGTCGACCGTGCGGAAGCGCCCCTTGATCTTGGAATGCAGCGTTACCGCCTTGGTCTCGAGCGCATGCTGGAGCTCGCCCATATCGGCAAACACCATGCCCTCGCCCGGCTCGTTCTGGTTGACGATCGACAGATAGTAGAGACCGAGAACCATGTCCTGCGACGGGACGATGATCGGCGCGCCGGAAGCCGGGTGCAGGATGTTGTTGGTCGACATCATCAGCACGCGAGCCTCGAGCTGCGCTTCCAGCGACAGCGGCACGTGGACCGCCATCTGGTCGCCGTCGAAGTCGGCGTTGAAGGCCGTGCAGACCAGCGGGTGAAGCTGGATCGCCTTGCCTTCGATCAGGATCGGCTCGAACGCCTGGATGCCGAGGCGGTGCAGCGTCGGCGCGCGGTTCAACAGCACCGGATGCTCGCGGATGACCTCGTCGAGGATATCCCAGACCTCCGGACGCTCCTTTTCGACCAGCTTCTTCGCCTGCTTGACGGTCGAGGAGTAACCCTTGGCGTCGAGACGGGCGTAGATGAAGGGCTTGAACAGTTCGAGCGCCATCTTCTTCGGCAGGCCGCACTGGTGGAGCTTGAGCTCCGGACCGGTGACGATGACCGAGCGGCCGGAATAGTCGACGCGCTTGCCTAGCAGGTTCTGACGGAACCGGCCCTGCTTGCCCTTCAGCATGTCGGACAGCGACTTCAGCGGACGCTTGTTGGCGCCGGTGATGACGCGGCCGCGGCGGCCGTTGTCGAACAGCGCATCGACGGCTTCCTGCAACATGCGCTTTTCATTGCGCACGATGATGCCGGGCGCGCGCAGCTCGATCAGCCGCTTCAAGCGGTTGTTGCGGTTGATGACGCGGCGATAGAGGTCGTTCAGATCCGACGTGGCGAAACGGCCGCCGTCCAGTGGGACAAGCGGACGCAGATCCGGCGGGATCACCGGAACCACCTTCATGATCATCCATTCCGGACGGTTGCCGGATTCCATGAAGTTCTCGACGACCTTGAGACGCTTCAGGTACTTCTTCTGCTTGACCTCGGAGGTGGTCGAAGCCAGTTCCGAACGCAGATCGCCGGCGATCTTCTCGAGGTCCATGCCGGCCAGAAGGTCGTGGATCGCCTCGGCGCCGATCATAGCGGTGAACGAGTCCTCGCCATATTCGTCGACGGCCATCATGTACTCTTCCTCGCTGAGCAGCTGGTGCTCCTTCAGCGCGGTGAGGCCGGGTTCGGTGACGATGTAGTTCTCGAAGTAGAGAACCCGCTCGATGTCCTTCAGCGTCATGTCGAGCAGCGTGCCGATGCGCGACGGCAGCGACTTCAGGAACCAGATGTGGGCGACCGGTGCCGCCAGCTCGATATGGCCCATGCGCTCGCGGCGGACGCGCGACAGCGTGACTTCGACGCCGCACTTCTCGCAGATGACGCCCTTGTACTTCATGCGCTTGTACTTGCCGCACAGGCACTCATAGTCCTTGATCGGACCAAAAATGCGCGCGCAGAACAGGCCGTCACGCTCCGGCTTGAAGGTGCGGTAGTTGATGGTCTCCGGCTTCTTGATCTCGCCGAATGACCAGGACAGAATCTTCTCAGGGCTGGCAAGCGAGATCCGGATGGAATCGAACACCTGCGCAGGCGCCTGGGGGTTGAAGAGATTCATGACCTCTTGGTTCATGCCGTTCTCCTTTTCGGGGTCCTCGAAAACCCCTTGCATCTAGCGCGGGCCAAACGCCCGCCGACTTGATCGGCCATCGGCCGAGAATTTGGTGCGTCCGGTCGCGGGAAGGCCGCGGCCGGACGTCTTGCTTACTCGGCCGCGTCGGGCAGCCGGATCGGGTTGTCGTCGAGCTTGGTGTTCTCCAACTCGACATTGAGGCCGAGAGACCGCATTTCCTTAACGAGAACGTTGAAGCTCTCGGGGATGCCGGCCTCGAATGTGTCGTCGCCTCTGACGATCGCCTCGTAGACCTTGGTGCGGCCGGCGACGTCATCCGACTTCACCGTCAGCATCTCCTGCAGCGTGTAGGCGGCGCCGTACGCTTCAAGCGCCCAGACCTCCATCTCGCCAAAGCGCTGGCCACCGAACTGCGCCTTGCCGCCCAGCGGCTGCTGGGTAACGAGCGAGTACGGCCCGATCGAACGCGCGTGGATCTTGTCGTCCACAAGGTGGTGAAGCTTGAGCATATATATGTAGCCCATCGTCACTTTGCGATCGAACGGTTCGCCGGTGCGTCCGTCATAGAGCTGCGACTGACCGCTGGTGTGCAGGCCCGCCTGCTCCAGCATGATGTTGATGTCGGCCTCGTGCGCGCCGTCGAACACCGGTGTCGCGATGGAGACGCCGCGGCGCATCTGCTCGCTGAGGCGAACGATGCTCTCGTCGTCATATTCGCGGACCGGCTCGTTGCGGTCATTGGCCGGCATGAAGCTCTCAAGCGTCTTGCGCAGCGGCTTGATGTCGCCCGCCGTCTTGTACGCATCGATCAGATCGCCGATCTTCTTGCCCATTCCGGCGCAAGCCCAGCCCAGATGCGTTTCCAGGATCTGGCCGACATTCATGCGGCTCGGCACACCCAGCGGGTTGAGCACGATGTCGGCATGCGTGCCGTCCTCGAGGAAAGGCATGTCCTCGACCGGAACGATCCGCGACACGACACCCTTGTTGCCGTGCCGGCCGGCCATCTTGTCGCCGGGCTGCATCTTGCGCTTCACGGCCACGAAGACCTTGACCATCTTCATGACGCCCGGAGGCATCTCGTCGCCGCGCTGCACCTTCTCGACCTTGTCCATGAAGCGCTGCTCGAGCGCCTTCTTGGAATCGTCGTACTGGCCACGCAGGGCTTCCAGTTCGCTCTGGAGCTTTTCGTTCTCCACGGCAAACTGCCACCACTGCGAACGCGGATACTCGTCGAGCGTGTCCTTCGACAGCTTCGAGCCCTTCTTGAAGCCCTTCGGCCCGGCAATCGCCTCCTTGCCGACGAGAACGTCGGAAAGGCGCGAATAGACGTTACGGTCGAGGATCGCCTGCTCGTCGTCGCGGTCCTTGGCGAGGCGTTCGATCTCCTCGCGCTCGATCGCCATGGCGCGCTCGTCCTTCTCGACACCGTGGCGGTTGAAGACGCGCACTTCGACGACGGTGCCGAAGGTTCCCGGAGGCATGCGCATGGAGGTATCGCGCACGTCCGAGGCCTTTTCACCGAAGATGGCGCGCAGCAGCTTTTCTTCCGGCGTCATCGGGCTTTCGCCCTTCGGCGTGATCTTGCCGACCAGGATGTCGCCCGGCTGCACTTCCGCACCAATGTAGACGATGCCGGCCTCATCGAGGTTCTTCAGCGCTTCTTCCGAGACGTTCGGGATATCGCGCGTGATCTCCTCCGGCCCGAGCTTGGTGTCGCGGGCCATGACTTCGAACTCCTCGATGTGGATCGAGGTGAAGACGTCGTCGGCGACGATGCGCTCGGACAAGAGGATGGAATCCTCGTAGTTGTAGCCATTCCACGGCATGAACGCGACCAGCACGTTGCGGCCGAGGGCCAGATCACCGAGCTCGGTCGACGGGCCGTCGGCGATGATGTCGCCCTTGTTGACCCGGTCGCCCATGCGCACCAGCGGACGCTGGTTGATGCAGGTGTTCTGGTTCGAACGCTGGAACTTCATCAGCCGGTAGATATCGACGCCGGACTTGCCGGGATCGAGATCTTCCGTGGCGCGGATGACGATACGCGTCGCGTCCACCTGGTCGACGATGCCGCCGCGGCGGGCGCCGATGGCGGCGCCCGAGTCACGGGCGACGATCGGCTCCATGCCGGTGCCGACGAACGGCGCTTCGGCGCGCACCAGCGGCACGGCCTGACGCTGCATGTTCGAGCCCATCAGCGCGCGGTTGGCGTCGTCGTTCTCAAGGAACGGAATCAGGGCCGCGGCCACCGACACCATCTGCTTCGGCGACACGTCCATCAGATCGACGTTTTCGCGCGGCGCCATCATCACTTCGCCGGCGTTACGGCAAATGACGAATTCGTCGACGAAATGACCATTCTTGTCGAGCTCGGCATTGGCCTGCGCGACGTGGTGCTTGGCCTCTTCCATAGCCGACAGGTAGACGACCTCATTGGTCAGCTTGCCGTTGACGATCTTGCGGTACGGGCTCTCGATGAAGCCGTATTTGTTGACACGCGCGAAGGTCGCAAGCGAGTTGATCAGGCCGATATTCGGGCCTTCCGGCGTCTCGATCGGGCAGATGCGGCCGTAATGCGTCGGGTGCACGTCGCGCACCTCGAACCCGGCACGCTCGCGGGTCAGGCCGCCCGGTCCAAGCGCCGACAGGCGGCGCTTGTGGGTGATCTCCGACAGCGGGTTGGTCTGATCCATGAACTGCGACAGCTGCGAGGAACCGAAGAACTCGCGCACGGCGGCAGCCGCCGGCTTGGCGTTGATCAGGTCCTGCGGCATCACCGTGTCGATCTCGATCGAGGACATACGTTCCTTGATCGCGCGCTCCATGCGCAGCAGGCCGACGCGGTACTGGTTCTCCATCAGCTCGCCGACCGAGCGCACGCGGCGGTTGCCGAGATTGTCGATGTCGTCGATCTCGCCCTTGCCGTCGCGCAGTTCGACCAGCGTCTTGACCACGGCCAGGATGTCGTCCTTGCGCAGCACGCGCACGGTATCCTCGGCCTTGAGTTCGAGGCGCATGTTCATCTTGACGCGGCCGACGGCAGAAAGATCATAGCGCTCGCTGTCGAAAAACAGCGAGTTGAACATGGCTTCGGCGGTCTCGAGCGTCGGCGGCTCACCGGGGCGCATGACGCGGTAGATGTCGAACAGCGCGTCCTGGCGGCTCTCGTTTTTGTCGACGTTGAGCGTGTTGCGGATATAGGCGCCGACATTGACGTGATCGATGTCGAGAACCTTGATCTCGTCATCGCCGGTGCCGAGAAGCACTTTCAGCGTCTTTTCATCGATCTCGTCGCCGGCTTCGAGGAAAATCTCGCCGGTGCCATAGTTGACGATGTCCTCGGCAAGGTAGTTGCCGAGCAGATCCTCGTCGGTCGCCTTGATCGCCTTGAGACCTTTTTCGCCAAGCGCCCTGGCCTGGCGGGCAGTGATCTTCTTGCCGGCCTCGACGACGACCTCGCCGGTGTCGGCGTCAACCAGGTCACCAACGGCCTTGAGGCCGCGGAAACGCTCGACGTTGAAGGGAATGCGCCAATGGTCGCCGGCGCGCTTGTAGGTGATCTTGTTGTAGAAGGTCGACAGGATCTCTTCGCCGTCCATGCCGAGCGCCATCAGCAGCGACGTCACCGGAATCTTGCGGCGGCGGTCGATACGGGCGTGCACGACGTCCTTGCTATCGAACTCGATGTCGAGCCACGAGCCGCGATAGGGAATGACGCGCGCGGCAAACAACAGCTTGCCGGACGAGTGCGACTTGCCCTTGTCATGGTCGAAAAAGACGCCCGGCGAACGGTGCATCTGCGAGACGATGACGCGCTCGGTGCCGTTGACGATGAAGGTGCCGTTCAAGGTCATGAGCGGCATGTCGCCCATGTAGACGTCCTGCTCCTTGATGTCCTTGATCGACTTCGCGCCGGTATCCTCGTCGATATCGAACACGATGAGGCGCAGCGTCACCTTGAGCGGCGCCGCATAGGTCAGGTCGCGCTGGCGGCATTCGTCAACGTCGAATTTGGGTCCTTCGAACTCGTACTTCACGAATTCCAGCATCGAGGAGCCGGAAAAATCGGAAATCGGGAAGACCGACTTGAAAACTGCCTGCAGCCCCTCGTCAGGACGCCCACCCTTGGGCTCCTCCACCATCAGGAACTGGTCATAGGATGCCTTCTGAACCTCGATCAGGTTCGGCATCTCCGCAACTTCCGGGATCTTTCCGAAAAACTTGCGTACGCGTCTGCGGCCATTGAAAGTCTGGGTCTGGGCCATCGTCGCTCCTTAGCTCAATTCTCGGGACGAGCCTCGCCGCGGCTCGCCTTGCATCTCGGGCCACCTCAGGCGGCCCTGTCTTGTTGCCCGCCGCCTGTCGGCGGCTTCTTGTCTTTTCACCCACCACCAATTGGCGGTGGGCCAGAAACGGGAGAAAACCCGTTTCCTGAAGGCCGGTTTGCGGCCCTCAGGAAAGAGGTTTTCGCACTCTTCGCGCCATGAGCCTCCCTTCGACGTGAAGGGAGTGGCGGACGGCGCGACGCCGTCCGCCGGTACTCAACGCTTACTTCAGTTCGACCTTGGCGCCGGCTGCTTCCAGCTGGGCCTTGAACTTGTCCGCGTCGGCCTTGGAAACGGCTTCCTTGACCGGCTTCGGAGCCGCCTCGACCAGGTCCTTGGCTTCCTTGAGGCCAAGACCGGTGATGGCGCGAACTTCCTTGATGACGTTGATCTTCTGAGCGCCTGCTTCGGTGAGGACGACGTCGAATTCCGTCTTTTCCTCGACCGGAGCAGCAGCGGCCGCGGCGCCGCCAGCAGCGGCAACCGCCACCGGAGCAGCGGCGGAAACGCCCCACTTTTCTTCAAGAAGCTTCGACAGCTCGGCCGCCTCGAGGACGGTCAGCTTCGAAAGGTCGTCTACGATCTTTGCCAGATCAGCCATTGCAATGTTCCTTCATAAGGTTCGAACGTGTGTTTGTGATAGCGAGGAACGGCCTCATGCCGCCTCGTCCTTCCGGGCGTAAGCGCCGATGACGCGCGCGACCGAAGCCGCAGGCGCATTGACGATCTGGGCGATCCGGGTTGCCGGCGTGGCGATCATGCCAACCAGCCTGGCGCGCAGCTCATCGAGCGACGGAAGTGTGGCGAGTGCCTTCACACCGTCGGCGTTGAGCGAGGTGGTGCCCATTGCGCCGCCGAGAATGACGAGCTTGTCATTTCCCTTGGCGAAATCGGACGCGACCTTCGGCGCCGCAATCGGATCCTCCGAATAGGCGATCAGCGTCTGTCCCTTGAACAGCTCGATGATCGATGCGGAGTCCGTGCCCTGAAGAGCGATTTTGGCGAGACGGTTCTTCGCGACTTTGACGGTGCCACCGGCGGCGCGCATTTTCGACCGAAGGTCGTTCATTTGCGCGACGGTGATACCGGCGTAGTGGGCCACGACGACTGAACCAGCGCTTGAGAACGCATCATTCAGGCCCGTGACGAGTTCGCGTTTTTCCGCTCTGTCCACTGCCTATCTCCAGTTGACCCCTGCCCTCTACGAAGGACAGGCGTCGGGTTGCCTTTTGCCGGCCGGGCCATCCAGTAACGGATCTCCCGAACGACGCTCGAGGATCCTGCCCCCTTTCGCCACACCTGCCGGCAAGCCGGACGGTGCGCAGACAAAAGGCAAACACGGTTCGAACCTTTCATTGGAGCTTTCGCTCCTTTGTCCGGTCTTCACCCGTCTCATGCAGGCCCACATGAATTAAGGCCCACATCACCTAAGGCTTGGGGGCCGCCTGCAATCTCGGACAGGATGTCCGGAAGCCTTTCGACTTCCGGTACCGGGCCGCCGACAGATCGGAGGCCCGGAATTCTTTCACGGATCAGCGTTTTAGCGGCCGATCCAATTGTTCGTATCAGGACGCCGCGAGCGTCGAGACGTCGAGCTTGAGGCCCGGGCCCATCGTCGAGGTGACCGACACCTTCTTGACGTAATTGCCCTTGGCACCAGCCGGCTTTGCCCTGGTCACCGCATCAGCGAAGGCGCGGACGTTTTCTTCCAGCGCCTTGACGTCGAACGAGACCTTGCCGACGCCGGCATGAACGATGCCGGCTTTCTCGACGCGGAACTCGACGGCGCCGCCCTTCGATGCCTTGACGGCGGCGGCCACGTCGGTGGTGACGGTGCCGACCTTCGGGTTCGGCATCATGCCACGCGGGCCGAGCACCTTGCCGAGACGGCCGACCAGCGGCATCATGTCCGGCGTGGCGATGCAGCGGTCGAAGTCGATCGTGCCCTTCTGGACGATGTCGACCAGATCCTCGGCTCCGACGATGTCAGCGCCGGCGGCCTTGGCCTCCTCGGCCTTGTCGCCACGCGCGAAGACGGCGACGCGAACGCTGCGGCCGGTGCCGTTCGGCAGGTTGACCACGCCGCGGACCATCTGGTCGGCATGGCGGGGGTCGACGCCGAGGTTCATCGCGACTTCGATCGTCTCGTCGAACTTCACCGAGGAGCGATCCTTGAGCAGCTTCAGCGCCTCACCCAAAGCGTAAGCCTTGTTGGGATCGATGCCTTCGCGGGTCTGCGATACACGCTTTGCAATCTTTGCCATGATCTCAGCCCACCACTTCCAGACCCATCGAGCGGGCAGAGCCCTCGACCATGCGCATGGCCGCCTCGACGTCGTTTGCGTTCAGATCCTTCATCTTCTGCTCGGCGATGGCGCGCACCTTGTCGCGGCCGATCGTGCCGGCCTTGACCTTGCCCGGCTCCTTCGAGCCCGACTTCAGGTTCGCGGCCTTCTTCAGGAAGTAGCTCACCGGCGGCGTCTTCATGACGAAGGTGAACGACTTGTCCTGATAGTAGGTGATGACGACCGGAACCGGCGAACCCTTTTCCATTTCCTGGGTCTGCGCGTTGAACGCCTTGCAGAACTCCATGATGTTGATGCCACGCTGACCAAGCGCCGGGCCGATCGGGGGCGACGGCGTGGCCGATCCCGCGGAAACCTGGAGCTTGAGCTGGCCTGCAATTTTCTTAGCCATCTCTCTTCCTGCCTTTTCTCATGCCGGTCTTGCCGGCGGTTGCAGTCTGGTGGTACGGTCCGCGCGGCCGGCTAAAGCCGCATTCGCCTCCCACCCGTTTTGGCCGCGCGATCTCCGCGCCGCCTTCCCTGCCGCCGAAACCGGTGCAGGGATTTCGGATCAGCCCTTCTCGACCTGTCCGAATTCCAGATCGACCGGCACGGCGCGCCCGAAGATCGATACTTCCACCTTGAGCCGCGCCCGCTCTTCGTCCACTTCCTGGACGAAACCGTTGAACGACGCGAATGGTCCATCCGAAACGCGGATCGCTTCGCCGATCTCGAACGTCACCGACGGCTTCGGCCGCTCGACGCCTTCCTGAACCTGGTTCAGGATCCGCTGGGCTTCGGCTTCGGTGATCGGCACCGGCTTGGAGTCGCCCAGGAAACCGGTGACCTTCGGCGTGTTCTTGACGAGCGAGAACACGGCATCGGTCAGATTGGCCTTCAACAGCACATAGCCCGGAAAGAACTTGCGCTCGGCATCGACCTTGCGGCCGCGGCGGATCTCGACGACCTTCTCGGTTGGCACCACGATCTGCTCGATGTCGGCGGACAGGCCCTTCTGCTTGGCCTTGTTCTCGATGTCCTCGGCGACCTTCTTTTCAAAGTTCGAGTAGGCGTGGACGATGTACCACCGCGCGGTCATTTCAAGACTTCTCCGTAATCGCCGGACTTACTGTCCGAGGCCGAGGATTTTTTCGACCGCAAAGCCCATGGCCACGTCTGCGGTAAAGAAAAAGATCATCGCGATGACCGCGAACACAAGGACCATCACCGTCGAGATCACCGTTTCGCGCCGCGACGGCCAAGTGACCTTGGCAGTCTCCGCGCGAACCTGCTGGAGAAAGGTGAAAGGATTTGTGGTTTTCGAAGCCATATGCCGCTCTGTCTGCAAGACCCGTTGGCCGGGTCTCCTGGATGATCCCGCTGGCCGGGACGTGCCGCTTGAGCGTGCGTTCGCGCCGAATCAGCGCAATCATTTCGCCCATGCAAATCAGACGCGTAAAGCCGGCTTCCCAGCTCCACGCGTCGCGTGTCTGTTTCGTCTACATAAAACCGATTCTTGATCCACGCAAGTGGCAAGTGTCCGCTTTATGACCAAACGCCGCCTCGGAACCATCCAGTCGTCCCGTCCCGGCTATGCGGCCCTTATGCCGCAACTTATGCTATATGGCAAGTCACAAGCCGGTTTTCAAAGGCTGCGCTGCAAAAGAATCGTTTTTTAGGTATCCATTCGAAGGAATGGCACGGGCAGCAGGGCTCGAACCTACGACCTGCGGTTTTGGAGACCGCCGCTCTACCAACTGAGCTATGCCCGTATGCGCATGTCGGCGCAGCAGGCGCTTCCTAAAAGCTTCCGCGCGCTCTGTAAAGAGCGACGTGCGCTGCCCAGCCTTCATCTTCGAAAGTCCAGGCGTCCTCCCGGCCATTTCCCGTCGATCCGTTGATTGCTGACGACCAAACCGACCCAGGGACGCACGATTTTTGGGTCGGTCAGATTGATATATTTTCCAACCAGCCCTTTCGCACCCTCGCGCCGCGCATCAATGAGCCCCTTGCGCACGCCATCATGCCAATCGAACAGCAGGTAAACTCTCTCTCCCGCAGTCTTCACCTCGCCCCGGCCAGACTTCCATTTACCCTTGCTGTCGCCTGGAATCGTGGGATCGGCACCGCCGTTCCATCGGCTGGACCACCTGCCTTCGATGGTGTCGTTGCGGTCGCGGTCGCTTTCGGTGCCCCAGGCTTCGGCGTTTTCATCGCTTGCAGCTCCCTCCAGTTTTACGCCGGCGGCGAACGCCGACACCTCCTCGTCGTCGGGAGTGGGGACATCCATGACACCGAACGGATTTCGGGTTCCGCGGTTGCCGTCAAAGGTGCTGCCTGAATTTTTCTTGCCTTCCGATCTCATCGCAAAGCCTCCGGTTTTTCAGTGTGGCCCCGCCAGTCGACGGCGACTTTAAACCGTTAGCCTGGAGGACGGAGACCTCCATAGCCACCCGTTTTCCTGGCCGGCAGGGTTTCGACCGATTCGCGCCCGGTCAGTTTCCCGAAGGCGGCTTGTAGGGGCCGCCCGGCACGCCCCAACCCCAGACCGGCATTGGTTCCGCCTCGGGATCGCAGGTCGGACCTTTGTTGGAGTTCATCTTGGCCAGCCGCGATCCCCATTCGATATAGGCCATGAAGGCCGAGCGGAATTCGGGATCGTCAGGCAGCCCGATCTCGTCGGCGGCGTCGGCTAGGAGATTGATCCAGCGCCGGCGCTGCTCCTCCGTCAGATGCTTGCCGAGGTGATGCATCACCATTTCGCGATGGCCGCCATGCTTTTCGCTGTAGGTTTTCGGTCCACCGAAAACTTCGCCGATGAAGGCCGCGACGTGGGCCGGATGGTCCGCCGACATATGCTTGAACACCGGCCCGACAATGGGATCCCGAGAGACGTTGTCGTAGAAGGTCTGGGTCAGGCGGTTCAGCGCTTCGGTGCCGCCGGCCCATTCGAACAATGTCGGGACGTCCTGGCTCATTTGCGATCCCTCGCCTGGCTGGTCTTCTACCACGCCGGACGATAGCGGAAACATCCAGCATCGCTCAACCTGTCTCGATGGCCAGCTTCCGAAACCGACGCGCCCCTACAATTTGGCGGGCGCCTCGGCCTGCGCATTGGGCGAGAGCACCACGCGGCAATTGTCAGGCTTCGGCACCGATCTGCACAGGGTGGCACCGGTCAGCTCGTCCACTGATTGCGGCCCAGTCGTCAGTCCGGCCCTCAGCATCACGTCAGGTTCGAGCTGACGCTCGACCGAAATGCGCTGAAGCGTCATGAACAGATCACGGTTGATTGCCATCTCGTCAAGGTAAGCCTTGATCAGCTGGGCTTGTCCCATCAGGTAAAGGCTGAGTAGCGCCCGTGGACCGACAAGCCGCCTGACGCCCCCAGCCAGCATCAGCGCGCAGGCCGAATCGCAGTCGCCTTTCGCATCGCTGGCCACTCCGGCATAGGCGCCATCTTTGGCCAAGCAATTCCACTCTTCCGGGTCGCAGCCAACGAAATCGGTACGGGCAACGGCGACGTCGAGCTTCTTTTCACGGATAAGTCGCCCCATCGCCAGAGCGCTGAACAAGTCGCCGCCTCGCGAGCTCACCACTATAGGCAGCCGCCGGCTGCCAAGCGTAGCGAGCAACTGGCCCAGCTTCTGCGGGGTTTGGCTCGTGATTACGCCTTGTGCCGAGATCCATTCCGGGCAGTCGGGATTGCAGGACGAATTGCTGCGGCGAACCACAACGAAGCGCATCTCGGGTGCCCCGTTCCCCGGCACTGCCACGAGCGGCCGAGCCCACATCCATTCCGGGCAGTGGGGCTCGCACATCGGATCGCTGCCGCGAACGAGTATGAAGCCCTTGTCCGGCGCCTCGTTTCCTGGCACTGCCTCGACCGGCTGAGCAGGTGCCTCCTTGGCCAGCTGAGAAAGTGGGACTTGAGCCGGCTGAGACGGTCCGGCCTTCGCTTCGATTGCTGCCACCTTGGCCGGCTTGGCATTCGCAGGGACCTCCCTGCAGTTCGGCGGCGCAGGACTCCGCTGGCATATGCCCGCCTGCGTAAGTATGTCGAGGGAGTCCCTGCTGGTGATCAGCTTCATCGTCAGCATGTCGTCGAGGGCGATCTGCCGGATGTCGCTGGCGGGCGTGGCCTTCATTCTGTCGATTACGCCCCGTCCGACACCCATGTCCCTGAGATAGGCCGAAAGTTTCCTCTCAAGCGCCTTGCTCATCTCATAGGTCTTGTAGCCGGCATTGTCTTGAGTGATGGTTTCTGTGGTGATCCTATATTTTTTGCCCCGCACAACTCGATAGGTGGTTCGATAGTGCCGTGTTGTGCGGAAATAGGTCGTAGTGATCTGATGGACGCCTAGATAGGCCCAACCGCCGACCACGCGTCCGACGCCTCCGGCAAACATCAGCGGACATGCGGAGTTGCACATGGCACCCCCGTCAGACGCAATGCCGAAATATGCTGCGCCCTTGCCGTCATTGGCCCGGCAATCTTTCATCCCGGGCCAACAATCGGAAAACTTGGTCGTACCGACGGCGATATCGAGCTTGTTTTTGCGGATTATTCGACCAAGCTGGAGCGCAGCATCGACATTGCCGCCCGGGGAATTGACGATGATCGGCAGTTTGCGGCGGCCGAGCGTCTTCAATATGCGCTTGAGCTGCGCTGGCGTGCCCGCTTCGATGGCGCCTTCTGCCGAAATCCATTCCGGACAGTTAGACTCGCAGCCGGTCGCGTTGCTGCGCACGACGACGAATCGCATCGGCGAGAGATCATCGGATAATAGCTTCGGATCGGTCCAAGTCGTCGGATCGGACCATTTCGGGAAGACATCCTCGGCCTTTGCGGCGAAGGCAGCCATCGCCATGGCAATAACCAGCAGCCCGCGCCACCACCTTGCCACGCTATCTAAACGGCGTCCCGAAACCACGCTTGGCAAAAGCCCCCTTGATGCAACCTATAATAGTTGCGGCAATGGTGGTTGCAATAGCTTTGAAACACCCGCGCAAGATTGTTCTGCCTCGAGTCAGTAAGCGAAAAAGGCGGCCCGAAGACCGCCCTTTCGCATCGACCGGCAATGCCGGCGCCGATCACTCTATAATGGTGACGACGACGCCAGCACCGATGGTGCGGCCGCCTTCACGGATGGCGAAGCGCAGCTTCTCGTCCATGGCGATCGGCACGATCAGCTCGCAGCTATCAAGCCCGCCTTACGATTTGACCGGCGTGCTGGCCTGAGCCTTGGCGCCCGAGGCTTCGCGGCAGTTCTCGGGCTGTGGCTCCGATCTGCAGATGCCGGGGCCTGTCAATTCGTCTGCCGATTGATGCCCGGTTGTCAGCCCGTATTTCAGCATCCTGTCGAGTTCGAGCTGCCGTTCGACTGAATTCAGCTGAATTGCGGTAAACAGACCGGGGCCGATGGCCATGTCCTCGAGATAGGCCTTGACCTTTTGCTCCTGCCCTACCGAATGCACGCTCAACTGTGCACGCGGGCCGACGAGGCGTTTGACACCGCCGGCGAGCATGATCGGACAGGCCGAGCCGCACGCGCCGCCGGCATCGACCGTCAGTCCGTTATAGACGCCGTCTTCGGCCGTGCAGTCGGCCTGCCGCGGTTCGCAGCCAATGAAATCCGTCCGCGCCACGGTGACGTCGAGCTTGCGTTCGCGGATCAGCCTTCCGGCCGCCAAAGCACCGAGCACATCACCACCCGGCGAGTTGATGACGATGGGCAGACGCCGGTCGCCGACGCCGTCCAGCAGTTGGCGCAGTTTTTCGGGCGTGTCGGCGGTAATTGTGCCTTCGGCCGAGATCCATTCCGGGCAGTTGGGATTGCAAAGCGGATTGCTGCCGCGGACCAGGACGAAGCGCATGTCTGCGGCCTCCTTCGGCCGCGTGGTTTCGTGCCCTGCGGGTGCAGGCCCGGCGTTCGCCACCACTTCGCCGGCCGGCTTCGCGATATTCGCCGGCGCCGGCAGCTCCCTGCAACTCGCCGGCAACGGATCGGATTTGCATAGGGTTGGCGCGGTCAGCAGGTCGACGGCATCCAAGCTGGTGACGAGATTCATTTGCAGCATGTCGTAGGGAACCAGTTGCTGGATGCTGCTGGCCGGCGTGCCTTTCATGGTCTCGAGCACGCCCAGGCCGACGCCCATCTCCTTCAGATAGGCCGCCAGCTTCCGCTCCAGCGGCTTGTTCATCTCGTAGGTCTTGTAGCTGCCGGCGTTCTTCCGGCTGACGACCTTGGTGTTGAGGATCTTCTTCTTACCCTTCACCACGCGGTAGGTGGTGCGGTACAGCAATTTCGTCCGGATATAGGTCGTGGTGATCTGATGGACGCCGAGAAAGGCCCATTCCCCGACCACGCGCCGGATGCCACCGGAAAACATCAACGGACAGGCGGAATTGCAGATGGCGCCGTCGGCATAGGCATTGCCAAAATAACGGGCGCCCTTGCCGTCGTTTTCCTTGCAGTTTTTCACATTTGGCAGACAGCCGACGAACCGGGTTTTGCCGACGGCGATATCGAGCTTGTTCTTGCGGATCAGGCGACCAAGTGTCAGCGCCGCTTCGACATTGCCGCCGGGGGAATCGACGACGATCGGCAGCTTTCGGCCGCCAAGCGCCTTCAGCGTGCGTTTGAACAGAGCCGGCGTGCCGGCTTCTATCGAGCCTTCCGCCGATATCCATTCCGGACAGGTCGGCTCGCAGCCCGGCGCGCTGCTGCGGACGACGACGAACCGCATCGTCGGGCCGAGATCCGGCGTGGATTTTTCCGGCGTGGATTTCTTGGCATCGGCTGCGAAGGCAGCGTGGCCCATGGCGAGCAACGACACCAGGCAGATCAGTCCTAACGACCACAATGCCTGACTATGCAAACGGCGCCATGGAACCATTCGGGCAGCCCCCTCGATGCAACCTATACTAGTTACGGCAGAGGCGCTTGCAACAGGATTTGAAGCAAGGCGGTTAATCTATTCGAATCAAAAAGGCGGCCCGAAGACCGCCCTTTCGCATTCGATCTCGACCGGCAACGCCGGCGTTGATTACTCTTTGATGGTGACGACGATGCCGGCACCGACGGTGCGGCCGCCTTCACGGATGGCGAAGCGCAGCTTCTCTTCCATGGCGATCGGCACGATCAGCTCGACATCGACGGTGATGTTATCGCCCGGCATCACCATTTCGGTGCCTTCCGGCAGCGACACGATGCCGGTTACGTCCGTCGTGCGGAAATAGAACTGCGGACGGTAGTTGGTGAAGAACGGCGTGTGACGGCCGCCCTCGTCCTTGGTCAGGATGTAGGCTTCGGCGACGAACTTCTTGTGCGGCTTGACGGTGCCGGGCTTGGCCAGAACCTGGCCGCGCTCGACGCCTTCACGGTCGACACCGCGCAACAGCGCGCCGATGTTGTCGCCGGCCTGGCCCTGGTCGAGCAGCTTGCGGAACATCTCGACGCCCGTGCAGGTCGTCTTGGTGGTCGGACGGATGCCGATGATCTCCAGCTCCTCGCCGACCTTGACGACGCCGCGCTCGACGCGGCCGGTCACCACCGTGCCGCGGCCCGAAATCGAGAACACGTCCTCGATCGGCATCAGGAACGGCTTGTCGAGCGGACGAACCGGCGTCGGGATGTAGGCATCGACCGCCGCCATCAATTCGCGGATCGCGTCCTCGCCGATCTTCTTGTCGCTATCTTCAAGTGCGGCAAGCGCCGAACCCTTGACGATCGGAATGTCGTCGCCGGGGAACTCGTTCTTGGTCAAAAGCTCACGCACCTCGAGCTCGACCAGCTCGAGCAGCTCGGCGTCGTCGACCTGGTCGACCTTGTTCAAGAACACCACGATCGACG
>NZ_JAMYKU010000034.1:0-64029 GCF_040317575.1 Mesorhizobium sp. M1423 | reverse complement strand
GCCCCGAAAACCCTGCTGCGCGCTTCGCAGCGAATCCCTCTCCGCGTGAAGCAGGATGCCCTCCGAAGCCGTAGCGAAGGAGGGCCGCTAGCCCCGAAAACCCTGCTGCGCGCTTCGCAGCGAATCCCTCTCCGCGTGAAGCAGGATGCCCTCCGAAGCCGTAGCGAAGGAGGGCGCAACCCCTTGGAACGGTTGCAAAATCAGGTTGGCATATCCTTCCTCGCGAAGGAGGATGTACTCCGATGCCTTGGCGAGGGAGGGCCGGTTCGTGTGGTATGTGTACCTGCTGGAAAGCAAGAGCGCGGAAGGCGAGCGCTATATCGGTGTGACCTCGGACCTGAAGCGACGGATCGCCGAGCACAACGCCGGAAAATCCAGCCATACGTCCAAATTCCTGCCGTGGCGGATCGTGACCTGTATCGCCTTCTCGAACCAAGCCAAGGCGACTTCATTCGAGCGTTATCTCAAATCCGGTTCCGGGCATGCTTTTGCCAGCAAACGCCTCTGGTGAACATCCGCGGCTGCTCACGTGATCGTGCAAAAATCAACGATTTTCCGAAATAATATCGCAATCTCAGCTACTTACTACAGAAACACACGGCGCCAACTCCGCTCTTTTGTTCGATTCTGACTGGAGGTCAGAAAATGAACATCAAGAGCCTGCTTCTCGGCTCCGCTGCGGCGCTGATCGCAGTTTCCGGTGCGCGCGCCGCCGACGCCGTCGTCGTCGCCGAGCCGGAACCCGCTGAATACGTCAAGATCTGCGACGTCTACGGCGCTGGCTACTTCTACATCCCCGGCACCGAAATCTGCATGCGCATCGGCGGCTATGTCCGCTATGACATCTCCGCTGGTGATGCTGGTGCGTTCACCGGTGCTCGTTACCGGGACTCTTTGGACTTTTTCGATAAGGGCGAGGACAACGAAAACGACGGCTATTTCAAGCGCGCTCGCTTCACGCTGAGGACCTATACCGGCCAGGAAACCGAGATGGGCACTTTGAAGACCTACACCGAGACCCGCTTCAACTGGGGAAGTGGTTATAGCGCAGAACCCGACGCCGGCTTCTCCAGCTTTGGCAGCCAGGGCGTTTCGCTGAACTTCGCCTGGATCCAGCTTGGTGGTCTCCGTGTCGGTAAGGACGAAACGGCCTTCAACACGTTTACCGGCTACGCTGGCAACGTCATCAACGATACGCTGGTTCCCTATGGTGGCTTCGACACCAATGTCATCCAGTACTATTTCGACGCCGGCAATGGCTTCTCGGCCGTAGCTTCGTTGGAAACCGGTGAAGGCTTTGATAATCCGGATGTCGGCATCCACGGCGGCCACGACTCCATCGACAGCTATGTTCCGTATATCGTTGGCGGTCTCAAATACACGCAGGGCTGGGGCTCGATTTCAGGCGTCGCCGCCTATGACAGCACCTGGGAAGAGTGGGCCGGCAAGGTTCGCCTCGACGTGACGCCGATGCAGAACCTGACGCTGTTCCTGATGGCCGGCTACGGTTCGGACGACAACATCGACCGCAACTTCTACAAGCAGTGGAGCGGCAACTGGGCAGTCTGGGGTGGTGGCACCTACACCATCAACGAGAAGACCTCGTTCAACCTTCAGGTTGGGTATGACGAAGGGGAGAATCTCGGCATCGCGGCGAATATCGCCTACGACATCGTGCCAGGCTTCACGATCACGGCCGAAGTCGACTACTTGAACGCCGGCAAGTTTGGCGAGGCCGACTTCGACAACTGGACCGGTGCCGACGACGACAGCAACATCGGCGGCGTCCTCCGCTTCCAGCGCTCGTTCTAAGGGCTGGACTTAAGGCAAGTGAAATCCAGCCCGGGCGCTTCAACGCCCGGGCTGTTTTTGTTTTCGCGACTGGTGGCAAACAGAAGGAAAAGGGGGTTCGGTAGCTGAACAGGGTTGTGGAACGATGTCGTTGGGATCCGCCAACTGGTGGATGAGATCGGCCGCAACGCTTAAAACTCTTGAAAGGGCACCGCCAAGCAGGTAGGTCTAGACCTATCCACTCGGGGGTGTGGCGAATAATGACGAACGATGCGATTCAAGAGGGAGGAACCTCTGATCATTTTTCGATGTTTTCTTCTCAGACTGCAAAGATAAAATACAGCTATAACAAGATACGAGAAGTAAAGTCGCATAGGATCGGGGAACTTTTTTCGGCATACCGGGATATACTTTGGGATGATGGGCGGCATAAGTACAATGTCAGCTCGTTCATCGGCGAAATAGACGAGATTCTCCTTGGGGAGCGTTTCAGCGCCTTTGACCAAAGCACCCTCGACAACCTTATCGGCACCTTGCGCCAGCGCGGCAACAGCAACGCAACCATCAACCGGAAGATGGCTGCCCTCAGCAAACTGCTGCGCAAGGCTCACAAGATGGGAGATATCCACAGCCTGCCCGAGTTCCGCCGCCAGAAAGAGCGGGCGGGACGGATTCGTTTCCTCGAAAGGGACGAAGAGGCCCGGCTGTTTGCCGCCATCAAAAGCCGCAGCGAGGACGCTTATCGGCTTTCCGTCTTTCTCGTCGACACCGGCTGCCGCCTCGGCGAGGCGCTGGGCTTGATCTGGAACGATATCCAGGAGCACCGCGTCAGTTTCTGGATCACCAAGTCCGGCCGCAGCCGCACCATCCCGATGACCGAGCGGGTAAAAGAGGTGATCAAGCTACCGGCCACCGAGGGCCGCCGGCCCAAGGGTCCGTTCACCAAGCTCAGCCAGGCGCAGTTTCGCGCCATCTGGAACGATGCCAAGGCCGAGGTCGGGCTTGGCGCCGACGATCAGGTCGTGCCGCACATATTGCGCCACACATGCGCCTCGCGTCTCGTCCAGGGCGGCATCGATATCAGGCGTGTGCAGATGTGGCTCGGCCACCAGACGCTGTCGATGACCATGCGCTACGCCCATCTGGCCACCAACGATCTCGACGGCTGCGTCACTGTGCTGGAGACGCCGCGGTGCAGTGGCGCGGACAGCGGCGGCGCAAGTCCTTTGTCCTCTCCACCTTCGGCAAGGCGGGAACCAAAAAGCGAGCCGGTCGCAAGCAAGGCACCAAAGCCCGCGAAGAGAAGCGCCAAATCCTGACGGTTTGGGTGGTCTGGCGTAAGTCGGTCGACCTGACGACGGATTGCAGGCCAACTCATCAAGTCGGCGCTGCCCCTCACCCTTACCCTCTCCCCGTGAAAAACGGGGAGAGGGCAGTTCGTCAGCGTTGCGGCCGTCTGTCCTTCTCCCCGTCACTACACGGGGAGAAGGTGCCGGCAGGCGGATGAGGGGCGGCGCCGACATCCAACAATTATTCTCCGGAACGCCAGAAGAGCTGTTAATCGCTGCCAGAATGCTTCACAGGTACAAGATAAGGCAGAGATTTACTTCAACTTACCGTGGTTTTACTTCCAACCGCTCCGCCGCTCCACCCGATCGAAAAAACCAGCGATCCTGCCCGGCAGGATCCCGGACTCCAAAAACGGTGCATGCCCCTGGCCGTCAGCGGTGATCGTCTCGATATCGGTATGGCGCGTCCGCATCTGCTCGAGCGTTTCGGCGGACAGCAGCTTCGAGTTGGCGCCGCGTATGACGAGCATTGGGATGGCCGCCAGCGCGTCGAACTGTGGCCAAAGATCGGGC
Organism: Mesorhizobium sp. M1423; assembly: GCF_040317575.1. NCBI lineage: Bacteria > Pseudomonadati > Pseudomonadota > Alphaproteobacteria > Hyphomicrobiales > Phyllobacteriaceae > Mesorhizobium > Mesorhizobium sp. M1423. The sequence goes on along the minus strand of NZ_JAMYKU010000034.1, from coordinate 60,376 downwards.
ATCGGCCGGCTGGGATCGAGGCCCGCCAGCGTATCGACCAGTTTCGGATCGAAATCGGGCAGAAATCCCTCCTCGGTCTCGCGGTAGAGGGCTGACGCCATCCGCTCCCAATCCGCATCGGTCAGCGCCGCAAAATCGGCGCCATGGGTGCTGCGCAGGCCGCGGACCACCTCTGCGTACGCCTTCGGCCTGGGCGCGGGGTCGAGATAGGAGCGGATATGGGCGAGCCCTTGCGTCTCGATCACCGGGCCGATGTCGTTGAGGACGACGGCCTTCAGCACGGCCGGCCGCATCGCCCCGAGCACATGGATGATCAGTCCGCCGCGCGACGTGCCGATGAAGGCAGCCTCCTCGATGCTCAGCGCCGCCAGCCCGGCGAGAATATCGCCAGCTTCGATGCCGATATTGTAATGGCCGATATCGGCATCGTAGGCGGACTGCCCGCGCCCGCGATAGTCGAAAGCGACGACCTTGCGCTTCGCCTGCGTCGACAGATAAATCGCCAGCTCGTGAAAATCACGGCAATTGCGGGTCAGGCCGGGCAGGCAAACGACTGGCCAGCGGCCGGAATTCGCTTCGCCGTAGATGCGGGCGTGCAGGGACAGCCCGTCCGGCGCGGCGTAGAAGAAATCGGAGAAACCCTGCTCGGTTGCCATGTGGACTCCGTTCCTCTCGCTGCTGGCTTGTTTCAACTGCTACAGGCGAGGGGCCGGTAGGGTCAAATAGGGGAGGCGCCGAAGTTGCAGGGTCCCTCAAGGGGGGGATTGGCTGTCATCGTCGCTTTCGCCAAGTTTCGTCGGATGCAGAAAGGCACTGTCCACGAAGCTGCCGATCTCCCCCTGGTGGGACCCTTGGGGAGATGTCCGGCAGGACAGGGCGGGCCGCTGTCCGCCAACTCGACGTCCGGAACTTTCAAAGCCTGAAACAAAAACCCGCCTCGTTGGGCGGGTCGTCGGTGCGAATCAGCACCATATTTAAATTAGTAGCATAGCTGCCGGCACAAAGCAAGAACAAAATACGCTGTGACCGGCAAACCTGGCTTGAAGCCCGGCCGTCACCCCCGGCCGTTCACCAGATCCCCGACAATGTCGTACTTGCCGGAGATACGCATCTTGTAGACCTCATAATTCTCCATCACGCGCTGGACGTAACTTCTTGTTTCCGTATAGGGAATCCGCTCGATCCAGTCGACGACGGCATCGACGTCCTTGCCGCGCGGATCGCCGTATTTCGCCACCCACTGGGCGGCGCGGGCGGGGCCGGCATTGTAGCCGGCGAAGGTCAGCACGTAGGAGCCGTCGAAACGGCCGAGTTGCTCGCCGAGAAAGGCAGCGCCCAGCGTTGCATTGTAGCCGGCATCGGTGGTTAGCCGGGCCTGAGAAAATGTCATGCCGGCCTTCTTCGCCAATTGCTTGGCGGTGCCTGGCATTAGTTGCAGCAGTCCGCGCGCGCCGGCGCTGGAGATTGCGCCGATGTTGAACTCGCTTTCCTGGCGGGCAATCGCATAGGCCAGCGCCTTGCCCGAGCCGGAGATGTTGGCGGTGTCGGGAATGACGCCGAGCGGATGCGACAGCGCGCCGACATCGATGCCGCGGGCGCCGGCGATCTTGCCGATCTTCAGCGCCATGAAATGGTTGCCTTGTCTTTCCGCCAACACCGCAAGCAGCGCCAGTTCGCCGGGGTTGTTCAGCTGCCCGGCGAGGTCGCGGTAGAGCGTCTCGGCATAGCGGTCATAGCCGGCCTCCTGCAGCCGCTTGATGGCGCTGACCGCCTCGCGGGTGGCGAAATTCTGGCGGTCGGCGGCACTTGGCTGTGGGTAGACGATGTTGAGGGTCTGCCGGCCGACGCGCTCGCCGGCGAGCTGGCCGTAAAAGGTCGTGCCGTAGCTTGCGGCGCGGCTGAAATAATCCTTGGCATTGCCGGGGCCGCCGACTTCGGCGGCGCGGCCGAGCCAATAATAGGCGCGCGACAGCGACATCGGCCCTTGGGCGAGCTCCGCGATTCGCGCAAAATGCTTGGCGGCGATGCTCGGGTCGTTGAGGCCGCGCAGCGCGTACCAGCCTGCATGGAATTCCGCCTCGGCAGCATTGGCGGGACTTTCGGCGGCATGCGCGGCGACTATTCTGTAGGCGGTCTTCATGTCGCCCTGGTCGACCAGCTCGCGCGACAGCACCCGGCGCTCGACCCACCAGGCGTCCGGATCGACCAGAGCGTCGCGGTCGCCCGGCGCCTTCATCACCAGCGCGGCGGCGTCGGAAAATTTCTGCTGCTTGCGCAGATATTCGGCTTCGGCAAAGAGATAGCCGGCCGCCCGCTGCGCTGCCGGCACCGCCTTCAGCAGCTTGGCCGCGTTCTTGTCGCCTTTGGTGACTGCCGCCCAGGCATCGGCCAATTGCTGGGCGCGGGCGAGACCGGCGACGCGCAGCGCCGAAGCGACCCGGTCGGCATAAAACATCCGCTCCATGCGGAAGCGATGGTCGGCCGCCGGAATCAGCGCGCCGAACTCGCGGATGACCGCCGCCTCGTCCCCGGCTTCGAGCTTTTCGGTGCGCCAGCATGGCGACAGCACCGAGCGCGCCGCCTTGGCATCGCCCAGCGCTACATAGGAGCGCGCCAGGATCACCACGCCCTCGAAGGTCAGCGGCTGGCTGCCGTCGAACGCCCGCACCACGATCTGCGGCGTCGGGTTCTCGCGATAGAGCGCGCGCTCGCTGTTCTTGCGCAAGGCGATCGTACCCGGCCAGTTCGGCAGCATTTTTGCCGCATCGGCGATGTCGCCGCTCGGCACCTGGTCGCCGCCATAGAGCGCGATCGCCCAGGCAAGGATGTGCCGGTCGAGTGATTTGGCCGGCAGCGCCTCGCGCACCTGGCGCGCGCGCGCAATGTCGTTTGCCGCCAGCGCATCGAGACCGCTCTTCAGCGCCGCGACGCTGGCGGACGGCGACTGCTGCAGCGCATCGTTCTGCGGCTCGGTCATCGGAATCGCCGACGTGACCTGCACATCGACGCTGCTGCCGATCGCCGCGCCGGGAATCAGCGCGACGATCGCGCCGATAAGCGCGAAAAGATGAGGCCGCCTGATCGGCATGGATTTGGTCATCCCCGTTCTTCGACGCTACAACAGGCACAGATGAATTGAAGCCTATTCGTCTGTGATGAAGGGCCCGTAAAGAAAACCCTATCGAGGTCGTTCGAATTGCAATTGCCGGCGCAATGCTTGCCGCGCAACAATGTCGAGACTATGGTGCGCCGCTTCGCTTTCAGCTAGAAGGCGCGCACGACAAACCCGAAAGTCCCCAAGGAGTTGGACGACATGCTGAGAGGCTCGCTGACCGCGCTCGTCACACCGTTTGAAAAGAGCGGCCGTTTCGACGAGAAAGCCTTTCGCGCGTTCATCGCCTGGCAGATCGCCGAGGGCACGACGGGCGTGGTCCCGGTCGGCACCACAGGCGAGTCGCCGACGCTGTCGCATGACGAGCACCGCCAAGTCGTCAAGGTCTGCATCGAGGTCGCCAAGGGCCGGGTTCCTATCGTCGCCGGCGCCGGCTCCAACAACACCGAAGAGGCGGTTGGCCTGGTCCAGTATGCCGAGAAGGCGGGCGCCGACGCGGCCCTTGTCGTCACGCCCTATTACAACAGGCCGACGCAGCGGGGTCTCTACGCGCATTTCGCCGCCGTCGCCAAGGCGACCAGCCTGCCGATCATCATCTACAACATTCCACCGCGTTCGGTGGTCGACATGAGCCCGGAGACGATGGGGCAATTGGTGCACGACTTCAAGAACATCGTCGGCGTCAAGGATGCCACCGGCAAGGTCGAGCGGGTTTCGGAGCAGCGCGCCACCTGTGGCAAGGATTTCATCCAGCTCTCCGGCGAGGACGCCTCGGCCCTCGGCTTCAACGCGCATGGCGGTGTCGGCTGCATCTCGGTGACGGCAAATGTCGCGCCCAGGCTCTGCGCCGAATTCCAGGAGGCAACGCTTTCCGGCGACAGCGCCAAGGCGCTCGACCTGCAGGACCGTCTGTTGCCACTGCACAAGGCGATTTTCCTGGAACCCGGCGTTTCCGGCGCGAAATATGCGCTGTCGAAGCTGGGCAAGGTCGAGAACGTGCTGCGCTCGCCGCTAATGACGGTCGAGCCGTCGACCGCCGAGAAGATCGACGCGGCGATGAAGCACGCCGGCTTGATAAATTAGGGATGAGGCGCCACCTCTCCGCATCATGAATCAAGTCAGAAAAGCCGATCCCAACAACAAGACCGTTGCGGAAAACCGCAAGGCGCGGTTTTCCTATGAGGTGCTCGACACGATCGAGGCCGGCCTGGTGCTGACCGGTACCGAAGTGAAGTCGCTGCGTCAGGGCCAGGCCAACATCCAGGACAGCTATGCCTCGGTCGAGGGCGGCGAGATCTGGCTGATCAACTCCTATTTGCCGGAATATCTGCAGGCCAACCGCTTCAACCACGAGCCGCGCCGACGCCGCAAACTCCTGCTCAACAAGCGCGAGATGGCCAAGCTGTCGCAGAGCGTCGACCGCGAAGGCATGACGCTGGTGCCGCTGAAGATCTATTTCAACGACCAAGGGCGGGCGAAGGTGCTGCTCGCCGTCGGCCGTGGTAAGAAGCTGCACGACAAGCGTGAGACCGAAAAGCAGCGCGACTGGTCGCGCGAGAAGGGCCGGCTGCTGAAAGAGCGAGGGTGAGCAGAGGTCCGCGAAGCGGACGAAAAGCCAGTGATTTGGCTTTTCGAGCGACGAACGCCCGGAGCCATGGCGGAGGGCAGGGCGGACCAATAGGGATAGGTCTCGTTTGAAAAACCGGATCGTCTTGTGGGGCGCGGCCGGTCTGCTCCTGGCGGGCCTCGTCCTGGCCGGCGGCTATGCCTACTTCCAGACGTTTTCTCCGGACCGCGGCAAATATCCGGTCAGGGGCATCGACGTTTCCCATCATCAGCGGCAGATCGACTGGCGGCGTGTTGCCGCCGACGATGTCGCCTTCGCCGTTATCAAGGCAACTGAAGGCGGCGACCATGTTGACGATGCCTTCGCCGCCAATTTGCGTGCGGCCCGCGCCGCCGGCCTTGCCGTCGGCGCCTATCACTTCTTCACCTTCTGCAGGCCGGGTGCCGATCAGGCACGCAACTTCATCTCGGTGGTGCCGCGCGATCAGCCTTTGCTGCCGCCGGTGGTAGACATCGAGTTCGGCGGCAATTGCCCGCAGCGGCCAACTCCCGAACAGCTGAGCGCCGAACTCTCAGCCTTTCTCGGCCCGGTCGAAGCAGCGTTCGGCAAGACGGCGATCCTCTATGTGACCGACGAGGCCGCGCAAGCCTATGCCGGACAGATAGCCGGCCGCCCGCGCTGGCTGCGTTCGCTGGCGCTGCGGCCAGGCCATGACGACTGGATTTACTGGCAGTACCACAACCGGGGCCGCGTCGACGGCATCAGCGGCGACGTCGACCTGAATGTTCTCCAAGGCGGGCCGGCGACGCTGGCCGCGTTGTTTGCCGCAGCGCCTGAAGCGACGGCGTCGGATTGACGCTATTCCTGTCCGGCGAGAGCACCCTCAGTGGCGCGATGACGGGAACGACGAAGTCTTCCCCAATGTGGCTATTCATATCGCAGGCGGCGCCGTGCTAAGTACAATTGATGCCGGAGCGCCCTTCATCAACCAATGACAGCAACGCCCCACCTGCTGCGACGGACGGCGGCGACCCCCGCTTGGCATTTGTCTATGCGGAGGCAGTGCGTGGCCTCCAACACCAGCAGGGCGTGGTTGAAAGTCTCAATACGCGCGCTGGAAATCTGATTTTTGCAACTGCGTTCGCGAGTTCTCTCCTTGGAGGCAGGGCGCTCCTGGATGGCATAGGGCCTTGGGACTGGCTGGCGCTGACATTGCTTTTTCTTATCGGACTGCTGGTCGCGATTATGGTGTGGCCATATTATAATTATACGTTCCGTTTCGATCCAGAGAAGCTGCTCCAGGACTTCGTCGATCAGCATCCTTCCGCAACCATGGACGAAATGCACCGAGCGCTTGCGCTGCGTATCAAATCCGACATGGCCAGCAATTGGCGGATCATCCAACGCCTGCGCGTCGCGCTGCAGCTTGCATTGTTTCTATGGTTGCTGGATCTCCTGGCCTGGTTGTTCGCGATCACCCGAATCTAGGGTTTGTGCGCCGGCGGGCCTCGTCCAGCTCTCTGTCTTCAGAAAAGCTTCTATCTGACTGAAAACGTTGACGAACATCGCTTCCGTCAGTACGCCCGTGTTGGTGTTGTAGCGCGAGCAATGATAGCTGGAAAACAGCGCGATGCCATTGGCCTGCTGCTGCCCACCATGTCGGAACGGATAGGCCGCGACGCGCTGGCCGAGCGCCCGCACGGTCGACTGGTGCGCGATCGAGCCCAGCGCCAGCACGGCGCGCAGGTTTGGAAACCGCGCGATCGTCGGCACCAGGAACGTCCGGCAGGTCGCTATCTCGGCCCCAACCGGCTTGTTCTCCGGCGGCACGCAGCGCACCGCATTGGTAATCGCCGTACCGACAAGCTCCAGCCCGTCATCTGGTCGCGCTTTGAATTCGCCGCGCGCAAAGCCGTGCGCGATCAGCGTATTGTAGAGCAGATCACCGGCAAAATCGCCGGTGAAGGGGCGCCCCGTGCGGTTCGCGCCGCGCAGGCCAGGCGCCAGCCCGACGATCAGCAAGCGCACCGCATCCTCGCCTTCCGGCGGCATAAAGGTCGGCACTGGCGCGTTGAACCAGGACGGCTCGCGCTGCCGCCACTCGGCGATGAAGTCGTGCAGCCGCGGACAAAGCGGGCAGTCGCGATCGGGTTCGGGAGAGACGGCCAGGGGCGCGGTCAAGGCAACGACCGTCAATAGTCTTCCTCGTCGACTTCGGCCGGCTCGGGCCGGCGTACCGGCCGCTCCGACGGATCGCGGCCGACTTCATTCTTGAGCGCCATCAAGTCGATGAAATGGTCGGCCTGGCGGCGCAGATCGTCGGAGATCATCGGCGGCTGCGATGCCATGGTCGAGACGATCGAGACCTTGCGCCCGCGCCGCTGCAGCGCCTCGACCAGCGTGCGGAAATCGCCGTCGCCCGAAAAGATGACATAATGGTCGACGACGTCGGCGAGCTCGAGCGCATCGACGGTCAGCTCGATATCCATATTGCCCTTGATCTTGCGCCGGCCGGTCGAGTCGGTGAATTCCTTGGCTGGCTTGGTCACCACCTTGAAGCCGTTATAATCGAGCCAGTCGATCAGCGGCCGAATCGAGGAGTATTCCTGATCCTCGACCAGCGCGGTGTAGTAATAAGCGCGCAGCAGATAGCCGCGTTTCTGGAAGCTCGACAGAAGTTTGCGGTAGTCGATGTCAAAGCCCAGCGCGCGCGAGGTGGCGTAGAGATTGGCACCGTCGATAAAGAGAGCGATTTTTTCACGAGGATCGAACATGGAAAAATGTCCTTTTTCGAAATAAGCGGTCGTCTAAATGCGTGGCGACTATCGGCCGGTCTGATAATAGACCTGTTGGCCTTCATCGTTCGAGATAACGCCAGTTTTACGGCAATCCAAGGCACCATGCGGCACCGCAAGCAATTGTGATCGGCGCTGCGTCGTCGCAGGCGGCCCGCGTCAGAGCTGGGCACCGCCATAAAAGCTTGTATTTTGGCGGCGTTCGGGTTATGGACCGCGCCTGTTTTCCATCAAATCCAGGCATGAAAGGGGCAACTCATGGCCCGCGTAACCGTTGAAGATTGCATCGACAAGGTCGACAACCGCTTCGAGCTGGTGCTCCTGGCCGGCCACCGCGCCCGTCAAATCAGCCAGGGCGCGCAGATTACCGTACCTCGCGACAACGACAAGAATCCGGTCGTTGCGCTCCGCGAAATCGCCGACGAGACGCTATCGCCGGACGACCTCAAGGAAGATCTCATCCATTCGCTGCAGAAGCATGTCGAGGTCGACGAGCCGGAAGCCGATGGCGAGGCGATTGCCGACCAGACCGGCAGCACTGTTGCGGCCACCGATGCCGACGACGCCGAGGACAACGTCACCTTCGATCGCATGACCGAAGAAGACCTGTTGGCCGGCATCGAAGGGCTGGTACCGCCGGAAAAAAGCGACGATTATTGATCTTAGCAACAACTGCCGACACTTTCGCGTCGGCAGTTTCGTGGCTATCTATGACATGCGCCGTACGCCAGTGCGGCGCATGATTCATTTCAGCATTGCGAGATCCCGCCATGATGCGTCAGTATGAGCTTGTCGAGCGCGTCCAGCGCTACAAGCCTGACGTCAACGAGGCGCTGCTCAACAAGGCCTATGTCTACGCCATGCAGAAGCATGGCCACCAGAAGCGCGCCTCCGGCGATCCCTATTTCTCGCATCCGCTCGAAGTCGCCGCCATCCTCACCGAAATGCACATGGACGAGGCGACGATTGCCGTTGCCTTGCTGCACGACACGATCGAGGACACCACGGCGACCAGGGCCGAGATCGACGAATTGTTCGGTCCGGAAATGGGCAAGCTGGTCGAAGGCCTGACCAAGCTGAAGAAGCTCGACCTCGTCTCGAAGAAGGCCGAGCAGGCGGAGAACCTGCGCAAGCTGTTGCTGGCGATCTCGGAAGATGTGCGTGTGCTTCTGGTCAAGCTCGCCGACCGCCTGCACAATATGCGCACCCTCGACCATGTGCCGGAAGCCAAGCGCCTGCGCATTGCCGAAGAGACGATGGACATCTACGCGCCGCTGGCCGGCCGCATGGGCATGCAAGGCATGCGCGAGGAGCTGGAGGAGATCGCCTTCCGCTTCATCAATCCCGAAGCCTACCGCGCCGTCACCGCGCGGCTCGCCGAAATTTTCGAGCGCAACAAGGGCGTGCTGTCCGAGATCGAGAAGGCACTGTCCACGCTGTTCGACAAATATTCGATCAAGGCCGAGGTCAAGAGCCGGCAGAAGAAGCCGTGGTCGGTGTTCCGCAAGATGGAAGCCAAGGCGCTGTCGTTCGAACAGCTGTCCGACATTTTCGGTTTCCGTGTCGTTGTCGAGACGGTCGAGGACTGCTACCGCGCGCTCGGCGCCATCCACACCACCTGGTCGATGGTGCCCGGACGCTTCAAGGACTATATCTCGACACCGAAGCAGAACGACTACCGCTCGATCCACACCACCATCGTCGGCCCGTCGCGCCAGCGCGTCGAATTGCAGATCCGCACCTACCAGATGAACAAGATCGCCGAATACGGCGTCGCCGCTCATTCGATCTATAAAGATACCGGCGGCAAGATGAATGGTGCCGCCCATGCGATCTCGAAGGAGACCAATGCCTATGCCTGGCTGCGGCGCACCATCGAGCAGCTTGCCGAAGGCGACAATCCCGAGGACTTTCTCGAAAACACCAAGCTGGAACTGTTCCAGGACCAGGTGTTCTGCTTTACGCCGAAAGGCATGCTGATCGCGCTGCCGCGCGGCGCCACGCCGATCGACTTTGCCTATGCCGTCCACACCGACGTTGGCGACACTTGCGTCGGCGCCAAGGTCAATGGCCGCATCATGCCGCTGATGACGGAGCTGAAGAACGGCGACGAGGTCGAGATCATCCGCTCGAAGGCGCAGGTGCCGCCGGCGGCGTGGGAATCGGTGGTCGTTACCGGCAAGGCGCGCTCGGCCATCCGCCGTGCCACCAAGAACGCTATCCGCAAGCAATATTCGGGTCTCGGTATCCGCATTCTGGAGCGCGCCTTCGAACGGTCCGGCAAGACCTTCACCAAGGAAAACCTGAAGCCGGTGCTGCACCGGCTGGCACGCAAGGACATCGAGGATGTACTGGCCTCGGTCGGGCGTGGCGAACTTGCCTCTACCGATGTCATGAAGGCGGTGTTTCCCGACTACAAGGACGAGCGCGTCACGCTGGTCGCGCCCAAGCAGCGCGAGGAGGGCTGGTCGAAGATCCGCAACGCCGCCGGCATGCTGTTCCAGATTCCGGGCCGCGCCGCACGCAAGGACAAGAACCAGCCGCGTGACGATGCGGTGCCGATCCGCGGTGTGCGCGGCGATCTGCCGGTGCGCTTCGCGCCGGAGGGGGCGGTGCCCGGCGACCGCATCGTCGGCATCGTGCAGCCGGGAACCGGCATCACCATCTATCCGATCCAGTCGCCGGCGTTGCAGGCCTTTGACGACCAGCCCGAGCGCTGGATCGACGTGCGCTGGGATATTGACGAGCGCACCAAGGAGCGGTTCCCGGCGCGTGTCTCGGTCACCGCCATCAACGCACCGGGTTCGCTGGCCGACATTGCGCAGGTCGTCGCATCCAACGATGCCAACATCCACACTTTATCGATGGTGCGCACCGCGCCCGATTTCACCGAAATGCTGATCGATCTCGAAGTGTGGGATCTTAAGCACTTGAACCGGCTGCTGTCGCAGCTAAAGGACAATTCGAGCGTCAGCGACGCGCGACGCGTGAATGGGTGAATAGTGAATAGTGAATAGTGAATAGTGAAAGAGGGTGCTCTCACTACTATTCACCATTCACTATTCACCATTCACTATTCACCATGACATGGAGCGAACGATGAATACCGACGAAGTGCTGGGCATTTTCCGCGAGGCCGGCGCCGTTCTCGAAGGGCATTTCATCCTGACGTCCGGCCTGCGCAGCCCGGTCTTTTTGCAAAAGGCGCGCGTTTTCATGCATGCCGACAAGACCGAGCGCTTGTGCAAGGCGCTGGCCGAAAAGATCCGCGCTGGCGTTCCCGGCAGGATCGACTATGTCGTCGGCCCGGCGATCGGCGGGCTGATCCCGGCCTATGAGACCTCGCGCCATCTTGGTGCGCCGGCGATCTGGGTCGAGCGGGAAGGGGGCGAATTCAGGCTCCGCCGTTTCGAAATCGCCAAGGGGTCGCGCGTTGTCATTGTCGAGGATATCGTCACCACCGGCCTGTCGATCCGCGAGACCATCGACTGCCTGCGCGGCCTTGGCGCCGAAGTCGTTGCCGCTGCATGCATTATCGACCGCTCGGCCGGCAAGACCGATGTCGGCGTGCCGCTGATCGCGCTCGCCGAATACGAGGTTCCGGCCTATCCGGCCGACAGGCTGCCGCCCGAGCTTGCCGCCATACCGGCGATCAAGCCGGGCAGCCGCAATTTATAACGGAGCCGCCGCCGTGATCACCGGCATCGATCATTTCGTGCTGACAGTTCGTTCGGTAGACGATAGCTGCGCCTTCTATCAGCGCGTGCTTGGCTTCAAGCGCCTCGACGAGCCGGACCGACCAACGGCGCTGCTGTTTGGAACGCAAAAGATCAATGTGCATGAGGTCGGGCGCACCTTCGAGCCGAAGGCCAAGGCGCCGACTCCCGGCTCTGGGGATTTCTGTCTCGTTGCCGCCCGGCCGCTCACCGAGATATGCGCCAGCCTCGCGGCCAACGGCGTAGCCATAGAGGTCGGCCCGGTCGAGCGTATCGGCGCCCGTGGCCCGATGATGTCGGTCTATTTCCGTGACCCGGACGGCAACCTCGTCGAGGTCAGCGAGTATCGTTCCTGAGTGGCGCTCCTCAAATTCGCCGCGATCATGCCCTGTTCAGAATGGCGATACCCAAGGCTGCCGCAAGTGGCGACCGAGCGGATGCCGTCGGCCTCGTTGTTCTTCGGCTAGCACATCGCTATATCAAAGTCGTAGTTGCCTTTCGGTGACCGCAAAGCGCAGCATAGGGCTGTCGGGCCCCGGCTGGGAAAAGCCGGCGCGAAGCCATTGATGGAACTAGGAACAGGAACAGAGTGCTTTTTCGACGGCGCAAGCCTGATGGTTTTTTCGAGCGGGTGCGTACTTATCTGTGGCCGCGCCGCTCGTTCTCGCGCTCGCTGCGGTATTTTTCCAAGCGCATCCTGCGGCTTAGGGCCACGCCGCATGCCGTGGCCGCCGGTGTTGCGGCGGGCGTATTCGCGTCGTTTTTCCCGCTTGGCTTCCATTTCATCATTGCCGCCATCCTGTGCTGGCTGATCGCCGGCAATCTGGTCGCGGCAGCACTCGGCACGGTCTTCGGCAATCCCCTGACCTTTCCGCTGCTATGGGCCGCCTCCTGGGAGGTCGGCAAGCTGATCCTGCATGAACACCTGCCGGCGCATGGCCCACCCGCGCATCTCGGCGACATGCTGCATAATCTTTCCTTTGCGCAGTTGTGGGGACCGGTGCTTAAGCCGATGACCATTGGCGCAATACCGCTTGGCTTGGTTTTCGGCCTGCTGTTTTACGGCATTACCCGCTGGGGTATGGTCACTTTCCACGAGCAGCGCCGCAAGCGTCTGGCCGAAAGAGCCGCAAAGGCTGGAAAAACCGGGCCGGAAGTTCCTGCCGAATGATTATCGGTATCGGCAGCGACCTCATCGACATCAGACGAATTGAGAAGTCGCTGGAACGTCATGGCCAGCGCTTCATCCAACGCATCTACACCGAGATCGAACAGGCGCGCTCCGAAAACCGCGCGGCGCGTGCGGCCTCCTATGCCAAGCGTTTCGCTGCCAAGGAGGCCTGCGCCAAGGCATTGGGCACCGGTCTGGCGCAGGGTGTGTTCTGGCGCGACATGGGCGTCGTCAACCTGGCCAGCGGCAAGCCGACCATGGCGCTGACCAACGGGGCGGCAGCGCGGCTGGACGAAATCCTGCCTGAAGGGCACCGCGCCGTGATCCACCTCACCATCACCGATGATTTTCCGCTCGCTCAAGCCTTTGTGATCATTGAAGCGTTGCCGGTCGAAGAAGCGCCACATTGATTGCATCTGACGACCGGCATGACGTTGCCCAGCGCGCGCCGAGACTCTATACCATCCAACGCACAATCGAGGACGACATGAGCGTGGCTGAAAAAACCCAGAAGAAATCCGGCGGACTTGGCGAAACCGTCAGCGTCATCGTCCAGGCCCTGCTGCTTGCGCTGGTCATCCGCACGCTCCTGTTCCAGCCGTTCTCGATCCCGTCCGGTTCGATGCGGCCGACTTTGCTCGAAGGCGACTATCTCTTCGTCACCAAATGGTCTTACGGCTTCTCCCGCTACTCGCTGCCGTTCGGGCCGAACATCTTTTCGGGCCGCATCTGGGGCTCCGAGCCGAAGCGCGGCGACGTGGTGGTGTTCAAGTTTCCGCCGGACCCTTCCGTCGACTATATCAAGCGCGTCGTCGGCCTGCCGGGCGACAAGATCCAGGTCAAGGATGGCCAGCTCTTCATCAACGACGTCGCTGTGCCACGCGTCAAGGTCGGGCAGATCGACAACCACGACATCACCGAGGAGAACGGGCCGGTCGATGTCTATCGCGAGACGCTGCCGAACGGCGTCACCTACGACACGCTCGACCTGACACAGGCTTCGATCGGCGACAACACCAAAGAGTTCAAGGTGCCGCCCGGTCACTATTTCATGATGGGCGACAATCGCGACAACTCGTCCGACAGCCGCTTCACCGTCGGCTTCGTGCCGGAAGAGAATTTGGTCGGCCGCGCCAACCTCATCTTCTTCTCGATCGGCGGCAGCGCCAGCCCGCTCGAAATCTGGAAATGGCCGTCGCAGATGCGCGCCTCGCGCCTGTTCCATTTCGTCAATTAGGACCATGGCGGCGACAAAACGGCTGACCGCCGATGCGCTCGCCGAGGCGCTCAAGGAGCGCACCGGCCACAGTTTTGGCGACCACCAACGCCTGCAGCGGGCGCTGACCCATGCCAGCGCTCGCGGCAGTCATGCCGGCATCGACTACGAACGCTTCGAATTCCTGGGCGACCGCGTTCTCGGCCTTGTCGTTGCCGATATGCTGCTGGCGGCATTTCCCGACGCTGCCGAGGGTGAGCTGTCGCTCAGATTGAACGCCCTGGTCAACGCCGAGGCCCTGGCGGGAATCGCCGAGGAGATCGGCCTGCCGGAACTCATTCGCGCCGGTTCGGACGTACGCGGCCTCGATGGGCGCAAGCGCGTCAATCTGCGCGCCGACGCACTGGAATCGCTCATCGCCGTGCTCTATCTCGACGGCGGGTTGGAAGCGGCCCGTGCCTTCATCCACAGGTACTGGCAACCGCGCTCACAAGCCATCGACGCCGCCCGCCGCGATGCGAAGACCGAACTTCAGGAATGGGCGCATCAGGCGGCAGGCGCGGTGCCGGTTTACATAATCGACAGCCGCGAGGGACCGGACCACGATCCGCTGTTCACCGTCAGCGTCAAGGTCGGCGCCTATCCGCCAGCGACCGGCAGCGGGCGCTCCAAGCGCGAGGCGGAGCAAGCTGCAGCCGCGGCACTTCTGCAGCGGGAAGGCGTCTGGCTCAATCAAGGGAGTGCCGCATGACCGCCACCGAAGCGCCGGCAACAGAAGCTCCCGCTACCCGCTCCGGCTTCGTCGCGCTGATCGGCGCGCCCAATGCGGGGAAATCGACGCTGGTCAACCAATTGGTCGGCGCCAAGGTATCGATCGTGACGCACAAGGTGCAGACCACGCGCGCCATCGTGCGCGGCATTGCCACCCACAACAACGCGCAGATCGTCTTCGTCGACACGCCGGGCATATTCAAGCCGAAGCGCCGGCTGGACACTGCGATGGTGACCACAGCCTGGGGCGGTGCCAAGGACGCCGATATCGTGCTGCTCTTGATCGATGCCGAGCGCGGCATCCGGGGCGATGCCGACGCCATCCTCGAGCGGCTGAAGGATGTCCGGCAGCCGATGGTGTTGATCCTCAACAAGGTCGATCGGGTCAAGCACGAGACGTTGCTGGCATTGTCGGCGGCAGCCAACGAAAGGGTGCCGTTCAAGCGCACCTTCATGGTTTCGGCGCTGACCGGGTCCGGCTGCAAGGACCTGCTCGACTATCTCGCCGAGGCCTTGCCGGCCGGACCCTGGTACTACCCGGAAGACCAGATCTCCGACCTGCCGATGCGCCAGCTCGCGGCCGAGATCACCCGCGAAAAGCTCTATCTCAGGCTGCATCAGGAACTGCCCTATTCCTCCCACATCGAGACCGAAAAATGGGAAGAGAAGAAGGACGGCTCGGTGCGCATCGACCAGACCATCTATGTCGAGCGCGACAGCCAGAAGAAGATCGTGCTCGGTCATAAGGGCGAGACGATCCGCGCCATCGGCCAGGCCGCGCGCATGGAAATATCAGGCATACTCGAGCAGAAGGTGCACCTCTTCCTGTTCGTCAAGGTGCGCGAGAACTGGGGCGACGATCCCGAGCGCTACCGTGAAATGGGGCTCGAATTTCCGCACTGAGCCTGTTTGGGCGATCCGCCGAGCGGCCTGTTGGCCGCCTCAGGATTACCCAAGTGCCAGCGACACGCCGTCGGCAAGATGTTCGGCATCGGAGGCGTTTTCGAAGGGGATGCCCGCTCTTGCATAGTCGAGCGGCGAGAAATTGGAGCCGTTGGCGCTGATCAGCGCAGCCTGGCGCCTTGCCGCCTGCATCTCGCCCAGCTGAGCGTAACAGGCGGCAAGCCGGGTGCGGATCCATGGCCTGGGTCGCGTCGCCAGCTCCAGCGCCTCGGCAGCCGTGCGGTATTCGCCCAGCATGTATAGCGCGAGCGCGCGATCGTACTGGTACCAATGAGGGTGCAGCGGGTTGATGCGGATGGCGCGTGCCAGCCAGGCGAGCGCGTCGAGCGGCCGGCCGCGCATCGTCAACAGATGCCCCATCTGCTCGATACAGTCCGTGTCGCCCGGATTGAGCTCGAGCGCGATGCGCAAATGATGCTCGGCCGCCTCGTGCTCACGCATATTGAGCCGTACCAGCGACTGGATGCGGTGTGCCGTTGCCTGGTCCGGCGACAATGCGATGCCCCGGTCGGCCAGGTCGCGGGCCTTCGTCAGAACGGCGTCGCTGGTGGGTCCGAATTCGCTGTTAAGCACATGCGACAGCGCCAGATAGGTGTAAGCGAGGCCATAGGCCGGGTCTCTGACGATCGCCGCTTCGAAAAACGCTGCCGCTTCTTTCAGTTCGCTTTGCGCCGGATCGCGCAGCAAAGCGACGCCGCGCAGCACCAGTTCATGGGCGGCGAGGCTGGCTACCGGCTGCCGCGAGGCACGTTGCAGGCCGGCATTGTTCACCCGAACCACCAGCCGGCCGACGATCTTTTCGACGATCTCCTGCTGGATGGCGGACAGCCCGGCGTAATCGGCCTGGTAGCGATCCCCCCAGAGCTGGGAAGCGCTGGCTGCGTCAACGAGATTGACCGCACAGACGATGCTGTCTGCGTGCCGGCGCACCGAACCCTCGATGAGATAATCGGCGCCGATGCGCGAACGCACGACAGGCCATTCACTGGGCGAATATGAGGCAAACGAGAAGCTCGAATTGCGCGCCAGGACCGTCAGCGTGTCGAAGCGGGCGAGGCCGTTGATAATGTCTTCGGCAATACCGTCGACGATCGCTTCGTCGGCCGGATCGGCGCTGTCATTGCGGAACCTGAGCACCGCCACGATCGGCTGTGCGCCGGGTTCGGGCACCGGTTCGATTTCAGGGATCAGCATGTAGCCGCGCTTCGATACGGTCCGTATCGTTTCCTCGCCGAGCACCTTGCGGATCTCGCGAATCGACTGCGTCAGCGAATCCTCGGTGACGAAAACACCCGGCCAGACCGCATCCATCAGTTCCGACTTCGGCACCACACGGCCGATATGGCGGGCGAGATGCGTCAGCAATGCGTAGGCTTTCGGCCGCAGGAAGGCCGGCTGTTCGGCCCGGCCGAGCGTACCTTTGCCCAGATCGAGCGTGAAACCGCCAAACTGAAAAACCTGGTCAGTGGCCGAACCCGCCATCGAGACGGCCCGCTCCCTGAAGCCGTGCCTTTATTGGCCTACGGCTGGAGGGCTGGGTCAAGGTCTGTCGCCGCCGAAAGCGGCGCTTTGGATTTGCGCGCCGCAAATTAGACGGTGCCAGCGAGGGCGGGCTGCGTTGCCGACCTGCGGACGAAGCTCTCGGTGCCGTAGAGGGCAACGATGGCGATCGCAGCCACCGCCCAGATCGCAACACCGATCCATTGCTGCTGGACATAGTCGGCGTCGATGAACACCTTGCCCAGGAAGCGTACGCTGTTCTGATGAGTGACATGCATGAGAATGGCGAGAAGCACACTGCCGGTGTTCTGATAGAGCCAGGTGAACACCACTGCCGCCAGCACGACGTTGATCGTGCCGTAGACGCTGAGATCGCCGACCAGGCCGAGCGGAAAATGCCAGATTGCCCAGATCGCGCCGAGGATCAGGCTTCCGGCCAGCGCCGAATGGCTGGCTAGCAGACGCGGTGTCGCAAAGCCGCGCCATCCCGGCTCTTCGCCAAGCGGGCCGCTGAAGACCGCATACAGCGCGATGATCGGCAGTATCTCAGTGACAGCAGGAATGTTGCTCCAGACCGGCGTCGCCGAGCCGAACAGCGGATTGACCAGGATCGAGGCAAGCTGCGTGCCGAATGGCAGGCCGAATGCCACCAGATACCACAGCGGAGATACCCGCCACTTCACCACGGAAGCGAGAATGGCCTTGACCGAAGCCCAGCCTCCGGAAAGGGCTGCGACAACGAATCCGGAGACCATCGGGCCGAAGGTAAACCAGGGAATGGTATCGCCATTCGACAGGTAGAACGGGATGAAGGCAAACCAGCTCAGGGCAAGCGCCAACGAAAAGAAGGCAGCCAACTGATGCTGTCGCACCAGGTGCAGGAAAGAAGTCATGTCGGTCCTCTCACGGGCAGATCACAATGAGAGGTCGCCGGGCTGCCCAATCGGTCGACTTGCATCTTGAACAGCCGGCCGAATCATTCCGGGAAGGCTATGCGTGGACCACGTCGGTCGACCCGTTTCTTATTGGCACCGGCGCGACCCGAAATCCTGAGCGGGTTCTGAGAAATTTCCGATATTTCATGCAAAATCGGTCAGTTAGATCGGCTGGAGCACCTGCCGACACTGCGACCGTGCGTGGTTCCCGTTTGTCGTCTCTCCGTCATACACCCTGCCTATAGGCTGTGCGAAAGACCCGCTTCCGAGCAAACCGGAACAGGCGGGCAAACAGCCAGATTAGGACATGACCGGGACTTGGAATCGCATCGACCCCATCCGTCAGATCGAGTTTGCAAACGCCGTCGCTGTTGAGATCGAGCGCGTGCTGGCGCGGCAAGGCAAGGTGACGAACAGCGATGCGGTCGTCGCAGCGGGCAGGGTCGCCGGGGCCGTTGCCGCCGCCGTCGCCCTGCTTGCGCCGACCGACATCAGGGCGATCGACACCATGCAGGAAAGATTGCCCGGCATGGCGTCGCGGTTCGTGCGGATATTGGCGGCCGAAGCGACGGAACGCCGTACCCGGACGCCTCTGTCGACGGCGCACGAAGGCCAAGGGGCAGACATCCAACCCCTGGCCGGAACGGGCGACCTCGACGCGATGCGGGTCGAGGACTGGGCCGGTCGGGTCGCCGGGTCGACCTTCCTGCAGGAAAATCTCGGCATATCGCGCTCGACCCTGCATCGCTGGCAGCGGAGCGGCACGGTCGTTGCGTTGCGCACCGGTGGCCGCAAACATGTATTTCCTCTGGCGCAGTTCGTCGACGGCAGGCCGGCTCCGGGTATCAACGAAGTGTTATCCGCGATGCCCGATCCGCGGCGTGCCTGGTCGTGGCTGGTCGGCCCCGCGCCCGGCCTTGCCGGACGTATTCCCATTGAAATGCTCAAACAGGATCTGGTGGCGGAAGTCGTTCTTGCCGCACAGAACGCAGCGATGGCGAAGTTGGCTTGATTTTCGCCGCCAACGTTAGAAGTCTATTCCCAAAAAATAACACGTAAAAGGAATGTTAACCGGACTATGACCGGTTTGCCGGCTAATGGAATAAGTATAGTTTCGTACAATTGTGACAATGTCTCGTTTGTGCCGGGAGCAAACGTGAAGAAAATATGAAGTGATATTTGTGCAACATGGATTTCTTCTGTTTATGCAAACATTGATTATTTTTTGAATCGTCATTGAGACTGGAATGCGGATGAGTATGTTCGCCGCCTGAAGAGGGGGTGCGGTGCGCGCCTTTTTCGACGTGGGTGAGGCGTTCAGCCGTTCAACCCATGAATCCAAAGCCATTTTTAACTTTGACTGGAGAGGTCAGAAAATGAATATCAAGAGCCTTCTTCTCGGCTCAGCCGCGGCATTCGTCGCGGTCTCCGGCGCGCGCGCCGCCGACGCTGTTGTGGTCGCCGAGCCGGAACCCGCTGAATACGTCAAGATCTGCGACGTCTACGGCGCCGGCTACTTCTATATCCCCGGCACCGAAACCTGCCTGCGCATCGGCGGCTATGTCCGCTATGACGCCAGCTTCGGCGACGGTGGCCGCGTTTTCGACGGCGCGACGACCCACGACCTTATGGACGGTGACGAACAGCAGACCTGGAACAAGAATGCCCGCTTCAATTTGAAGACGTGGACCGGCCAGGAAACCGAGCTCGGCACGTTGAAGACCTACACCGAGACCCGTTTCAACTTCGGCAATACCAAACACACCGTGAGCGGTGTTGATTTCAGCGTGCAGGACAACAAGGCGGTTACCCTGAACTTCGCCTGGATCCAGCTTGGAGGTTTCCGCGTCGGCAAGGATGAAACTGTCTATGATTCGTTCATCGGCTACGCCGGCAACGTCGTCCAGGACACCATCATCCCGTACGGCACCAAGGACACCAACCTGATCAGTTACTATTTCGACGGCGGTAACGGCTTTACGGCAGTCGCCTCGGTCGAAACAGGCTCCGGCGCTGACCAGTCGATTGACAGCTACGTTCCGTTTGTCGTCGGCGGCGTGAAATACAAGGGTGACTGGGGTGCGATCACCGCCGTCGGCGCCTATAACAGCACGTCGGAAGAATGGGCCGGCAAAGCTCGCCTCGACGTCAAGCCGATTACTGACCTGACCCTGTTCGTGATGGCGGGCTACGGCAGCGACGACAACGTCGCAAAGAACTTCTACAAGCCGTGGACTGGCAACTTTGCCGTCTGGGGCGGCGGCAGCTATGCCGTCAACAAGAAGACCTCTTTGAACGCCCAGGTCTCCTATACCGACGACAAAGACTTCGCCGTTGCGGCCAACGTCGCCTACACCATCGTTCCTGGTTACACGATCACCGCCGAAGTCGATTATTACGACAATTTCGATGCCGACGATGCCGACGCAATCGGCGGCATCTTCCGCTTCCAGCGCTCGTTCTGATCAAACGACGATCTCGCAAAAACGGCCCGTAGCGATACGCTACGGGCTGTTTTGGTTTGGCGGCGGATAAGTCGCTCATCTTGATTTCGCCATCGAACCGGTGACAAGCTCTGGTCATGGAATGGCGCGACGAGGGAATCATTCTCGGCACCCGCAAGCATGGCGAAACCAGCGCCATTCTCGAGGTGATGACACGTGCGCATGGCCGCCATCTCGGTCTCGTGCGCGGCGGCCGTTCGCGCAAGCAGCAGCCGGTCTTGCAGCCCGGCAACCGCGTCGACCTGTTGTGGCGGGCGCGGCTCGACGAACATCTCGGCACCTTCCAGGCCGAGGCCATCGAAATGAACGCCGCCCGGCTGATGGACAGCGCCGTTGCCGTTTACGGCTTGCAGACGATGGCCGCGCATTTGCGTCTTCTGCCGGAGCGCGATGCCCATCGCGGTCTCTATGAGACGCTCGCGGTCATGATCGCCCATCTCGACGATGCCGATGCCGCCGGCGAGCTGGTGGCCCGCTTCGAGCTGCTGGTTCTCGACGAACTCGGTTTCGGCCTCGATCTCAGCCAGTGTGCGGCGACCGGCACCAGGCAGGATCTTGCCTACGTCTCGCCGAAATCCGGCCGCGCCGTGTCGCGAGCGGCGGGCGCGCCGTGGCGCGACAAGATGCTGGCGCTGCCTGCCTTCCTGCAGCGCGGTTCGGGCCTGCGCGCCGATCCGGCGGCGATCGACGACGCCTTCCGGCTGACCGGCTTCTTTTTGACCCGCCATGTCTACGAGCCGCGCGGTATCGAACCACCCGGCGCCCGCGCCGGCTTCCTCGCCGCCTTGCGCAAGCATTATGCGGGCGGCAAGGCAATCGCCGGGGAAACCGCCGTCGGCGAAGCCATCAGGTGAGCGAAGTGGAACTCTACCCCGGCCGGGTTTCGCCGCTTGGCCTCGACATTATTTGCGGCCGATCACACCAGGGACCGGCGAGGTGGTGTGCGAGGGCAAAGTGGTGCACAAGGGCCGCACGCTGGCGGTTTCGGAAGCGGCGCTGAAGGATGCCAATGGCAAGCTGCTGGCTTTCGGCACCGAAACGTGCTCGATCTTTCCGGCGGCCAATCTGGCGGCACGTTGAATGGACCGGCCGTCTGGCCGCCGCATTTGAATGTCACTGAACATTGAATGTCAGTGACGACTGGCCTGGTTTGGGGGAACCGCCATGTTTGAAAGCCTGATTGGCCTCGTCGCCATCATCGCGCTGTTCGTCATCATTTCACGCCAGCAGAGCCGTATCGGCCTGATCGAGCGCGAGCTTGGCGCGTTGCGCAGCCTCGTGCTTTCGGGCGCGCCTGTCCTGCCGCCGCAAGCCAAGGAACCGGCTGCAAACGACAGCAAACCGGCGGATGGCGCAATCCCGCCGGCGGCGGCAGCCGACATGGCCGCATCGCCAGGGGCCGAGACCGCAGCGGTCGCATCAGCCACAGAGGCAGAAGCCGATACCGCGGCGCCGTCCGCACCCGAGCCGGCGCAACCGGCGGCAGCGGCGAAAGCCGCCCGCCAATCCGACGTCGAAACGGCGCTCGGTACCCGCTGGGCGGTATGGGTTGGTGGCATCGCGTTGGCGCTGGGCGGCCTGTTCCTCATCCGCTACACCATTGAGGCCGGCATTTTCGGGCCACGCGTGCGGCTTGCCATGGCGGCGGCACTTGGGCTGGTGCTGGTCGCCGGCGGCGAGTTCATCCGGCGCACCGGCTTCAGGGTGCCGGTGCAAGGTGCCGCCGGTGCCTATATCCCGGCGATCCTGACGGCGGCCGGCGCTTTCATCCTCTTCGGCACCGTCTACGCCGCGTACAGCATTTACGGTTTCATCGGCCCGGCGCTCGCTTTCACGCTGCTCGGCGCCATCGGGGTGGCGACGATCGCGGCAAGCCTGGTCCACGGTCAGGCGCTGGCCGGCGTCGGCCTGCTCGGCGCCATGGTGACGCCGCTACTCGTCGCCTCGCAGGCGCCCAATCCGTGGGCGCTGTTTGGCTATCTGGCGATCGTGCTCGCCGCCACCGGCGTCATTGCCCGCATCCGCGACTGGAGGCTCTTGATGGCCGCAGCCTTCGTCGCCACCGGCATCTGGACCATCTTCTACATGACCGAAGCGCCGGGGACGAACCTTTCCGTCATCCTCTTTATCGACGTGGTGACACTGGCCGTGCTCGCCTTCGTGTGGCTTGGCCGTCGCAGCGAAGCGGTCGCCGGCACCGGCTTCGACTGGCCGTCGATCGCGCCGGGGTTCTTCGTCGCTCTTTCAGCGCTGGCCCTGTTCGTCGATCCGGTCTTTGCCGCCGCCGGCGATGCCCTGCAGGGCGCGGCCCTTATCGTAGCCCTGGTGGCGGTAGCGCTCTACCGTCCGCGAGCGCTTGCACTGCTGCACGCCGCCGGGCTGGCGACGGTGCTGGTCTATCTCGGCATCATTCCGCCGACCACGGTCGCCGCCGATTTTTCGGGCGGCGCTCTCGGTGTCGATGGCGTGCCGGTTGTGGCGTCTGATGCCTTGATGCTCAGGATCGGCATCGCGCTGGGCCTGGTCTTCATCGGCGCCGGCTTTTGGGCAGCGCGCCGTTTTGCGGCTCCTGGCTGGCTGCGCGCCGCCACATGGGCGGCATGGAGCGCTGTCGCGCCACTGGTCATCCTGCTGGCGCTCTGGTTCACCTTCGGCAATCTCGACCGTGACCTTGCTTATGCGGCCGCAGCGGCCGTTTTGGTCGGGATCTTCGTCGCCGGCGGCGAATGGATAGCGCGCGGCGAAGCGCCGCCGCTGACCGGCGGCGCTGCCGTCTCCTTCGCGCTCGCCGGCGCGGCGATTGCCGGCCTGCTGATGTTGCATATGGCCTTTGGTTCCGGCTGGACAACCGTCCTGCTCGGAGCAGCCGCCGTTGTGCCGGCACTGGCGACGCGCTGGCGTAGCTATCCGGTGCTTGGCTGGATTTCGGTCGGTGCGGTGATCGCAGTGCTCGGCCGTGCCGCCTTCGACCCGACCATCGTCGGTGCCGAGTTCCTGTCGAAAACACCCGTGTTCAACTGGCTGCTGCTCGGATATGGCGTGCCGGCGCTCGCCTTCGGCTTTGCCGCCTGGCAACTCGCCCGCACAACCAATGGCCGGCCGCGCCTCGCCATGGAGGCCGGCGCCGCGCTGTTTGCTCTGCTCGCCGTTGCCATGCTGGTGCGTCATGCCATGCATGGTGGCGTCATCGACAGCGGCTCGATGACACTTGCCGAACAGGCGATTTATACGCTGATCGCCATCGGCGCCGGTGCAATCCTGGTCGCCATCGACATGCGCTCGCCAAGCTCTGTGCTGCGTTACGGCTCGATGGCTGCCGGGGTGCTCTCGGTCGCCTTCATCGTCATCCGGCATTTTGTGGTGCTGAACCCGCTGCTGACGGATGAATCGACCGGCGGCATTCCGGTGTTCAACCTTCTGTTCCTCGCCTATCTGTTGCCGGCAGTCGCGACAGGCGCACTGGCGCTCTATACCCGCGACAAGCGGCCGAAATGGTATGCGGCCATGCTTGCGGTTGTGGCGGCGGTGCTCGCCTTCGTCTATGCCACGCTGTCGGTCAGGAGGCTGTTCAAGGGCGAGTTCATCGGCCTGTGGAGCGGCCTCGGCCAGGTCGAGACCTATACCTATTCGGCGCTCTGGTTGGCCATCGGCGTGGTGCTGCTCACCGCCGGTGTCTGGCTGAAGTCGCAGGTGCTGCGCATAGCGTCTGCGGCGCTGATCGCGGTCGCCGTGCTCAAGGTCTTCGTCTTCGATATGTCGGAGCTGGAAGGCGTGTTGCGGGCGCTGTCCTTCATCGGCCTCGGCGCGGTGCTCATCGGCATCGGCTTGTTTTATCAGCGGCTGCTGACTAGGGCGGCGAAAGAAAAGCTCGAGACGAGCAATAGCTGACGATTTCAATTTGGCCGGGAATAAAGCTGGCATCGGCAGCGTTATTCAGTTGCTTGGGTGACCGGGGCGGCGGACCGCTTCGCGCTGGCCGCTTGCGCCGCGCCGCAAAGGCGCGTTCAATCACCACGGACAGGGGCTCCAGAACCAGCGGTCATGGACGAAAAGAAGGCAGCAATCCTTGGTGAAATACCGCGTTTGCGCCGCTATGCACGCTCGCTGTTGCGCGACCGCGATTCCGCCGACGATCTCGTCCAGGATTGTCTCGAGCGGGCGCTTGTGCGGCTCGACAATTGGCAGACAGGAGAAAGCCCCAGGAGGTGGCTGTTTACGATCATGCATCATTTGTTCATCGACCAGATGCGCAAGGTGAACCGGCGCGGCGAGGCGGCGATGCTGCCGCTCGAGGCGAGCGAGGCGCAGGCAGCACCCGCCGAGCAGGTCGAGAGCATCGCCTCGCGCGAGATCGTCGACGCGCTGCAGGCGATCAGCCCGGACCGGCGCGCGGCACTTGTGATGGTCGCCATCGAAGGGTTTTCCTATGCCGAAGCAGCCAACATCCTTGGAGTCCCCGCCGGCACTTTGATGTCGCGCATCGCGCGCGGGCGTGAGGAACTGCGAGCGCTGCTGGATGATACCGCGCGCCGCCGCTCGATAAGGATCGTCGAGAAATGAGCCGGCGCGATTTCTCCGAACGCGACATCCACATGGCTCTCGATGGCGAGTTGCCGGGCGACGAGCGAACGGCCTATGAGGCATGGCTCGAGGCCAATGCCGAGATGAAGGCCAAGAGTGCACGCTACGCCGCCGACCGGGCAGCATTGCGCGCAGCTTTTAACGGCGTGCTGGACGAACCCGTACCGGTGCGGCTGAACAAGGTGGTGCTTGGCGAGGCGTCGGTGGTCAGAGCGGCGCCGTCGCGCTCGCGTTGGTGGCTTGCGGTCGCCGCTGCCGCCATGCTGGTGATTGGCGGTGCTGGCGGCTATCTTGCCGGCATCGGCGGCCTCGGCCTGGAAAATACGGCCGAGGACCAGCTTGCCGAAGAAGCGATCGCCGCCCACGTCATCTATGCCGCCGAAAAGCGACATGCGGTGGAAGTGCCGGCAAGCGACAAGGATCATTTGCAGAGCTGGTTGT
Source organism: Mesorhizobium sp. M1423 (assembly GCF_040317575.1). Lineage (NCBI taxonomy): Bacteria > Pseudomonadati > Pseudomonadota > Alphaproteobacteria > Hyphomicrobiales > Phyllobacteriaceae > Mesorhizobium > Mesorhizobium sp. M1423. Next base: position 35,104 of record NZ_JAMYKU010000034.1, on the reverse strand, counting down.
CGAACCAGGTGGGTTTGAAGCTCGTCGCGCCGGATCTGGCAGCGCAGGGATTCCAACTGGTCGGTGGCCGGCTGCTGCCTGCCGGCCAGGGCAAGGCCGCGATGCTGCTTTACGAGGACGACAAGGGCGCGCGCATTTCGCTCTTCGTCACCGCCGAATCGGCTGCCAAGGCCAAGGGCACCTATGGGTCGGAAGAAGATGGTCCTGCGGCTGTGTACTGGCTGGACAAGGGTTATGGCTGCGCCGTCGTCGGCTCGCTGCCGCGCGAGCGGCTGGCCGCGGTGGCCAAGAGCGCCTATGGCCAGCTTCTGGCGGCCTTGCAAAGCTGAGCAGGATCTCATTTTTCCGGAGCCGCGCCGATGCCGAAACACGGAGGTCGCTCAAAGCCTTTGCGCGACCTGCCTGCTGTCAAAACTGTCACAATTCGGCCCTAATCGAGGTGCGATAGCGCTTGCTTAATGCTGGCACTTCGGCTGGTGTGACCGATGTTTAGACTAGGGTCGTTTCCACAACCCAATCGAGGTTTTCTGAGCCCGCATGCCTGCCGAGATTCGCAAGGCCCGCGCGTCCGACGTCGATGACCTCGCCGCCATCGAAAAAGCTGTTTTCTCGAGCGACCGCATTTCTCGCCGTTCCTTTCGCCAACTGATCGAACGCGACACCGCCGAACTGCTGGTTGGCGAAAGCGATGGCCGCGTCGCCGGCTATGCAGTCGTGCTGTTTCGCAAGGGCAGCGGCGTCGCGCGGCTCTATTCGATCGCCGTCGGTCCATTTTTCGGCGGCCGTGGCGTTGGCCGCCTTCTGCTGGAAGAGGCCGAGACCGCTGCTTTCGAGCACGGCCGCATGATGCTTCGTTTGGAAGTCCGCGAGGACAACCCGCGCGCGATCCAGATCTACGAGCGGAGCGGCTACCGCAAGATCGGCCGCGAACCGGACTATTACGAGGATGGCGCCACGGCGCTGCGCTATGAAAAGACCTTGCGTGGCGACATTCCGGTCGCCACCGAAGTGCCGTTTTATCAGCAGACTTGCGAATTCACTTGCGGACCATGCTGCCTGATGATGGCGATGGCTTACTTCGGCCCCGGCTTCGTGCCGGACCCGGTGATGGAAATCCGGCTGTGGCGTGAGGCGACGACCGTTTTCATGATGTCCGGCCCCGGCGGCTGTGAGCCGTTCGGGCTGGCCGTCGCCGGCTATGAGAGCGGGCTTGCTGCTGAGATCTATGTCTCCTTCTACGGCGCGCTGTTCCTGCAGTCGGTGCGCAGTGAAGACAAGCGCCGGGTGATGGAACTGGCGCAGGTCGACTTTCGACGCCGCGCGGAACTTTACGGCATCCCGGTGAATTACCGTTCATTCGGGCTTGACGACATTCGCACCGCGATCGCAGAGGGAAAACTGGTGCTGGTCCTGATCAGCGGCTTCCTGATGTTCGGCAAGAAGGTTCCGCACTGGGTATTGGCCATCGGTGACGACGGCGATCATATCCTGATCCACGACCCTTGGGTCGAGGACGAGCGGCAGGAGACGATCCTCGATGCTGCCAACATTCCCGTGCCTTACGGCATCTTCATGAACATGGCGCAATTCGGCCGCGACGGATTGCGCGCCGCCATCACTCTCGGAAAGCGCGACAGCCAATGACCTGGGTCATCCTTACCGGCCGGCAGAACGATCTCGACCAAGTGGCGACGCCGCACAAGATCATCACCAATCGCGACTACCTTGCCCATCCGGCACTGTTTCGCGGGCAGCGGCCGAAGGTCATCAACCTGTCGAACAATTACGGCTACCAGAGCCGCGGCTATTACGCCTCGCTGCTCGCCGGTTCGCGCGGCCATAAGGTCATCCCGACGGTCGAAACGATGATCGACCTGTCGGAGCGCAAGCTCTATGAGCACGCGTTGCCGGAACTCGAACTCGCACTCAACAAGTGCCGCAAGGACCTGGGCGGCGCTTTCCCGCAGAAGGTCTGCATCTTCTTCGGCATCGGACCGTCCAGGATCTGGGACCGCTTCGCCAAACTGCTGTTCGACTGGTTCCGTGCCCCGGCGCTTGAGGTCCACATCAGGGACAGCGCCGAATGGGCCTCGATCCGCAAGATTGGCTTCCATCCCCTGGCCAGGATGACCGAGGACGAGGAAACGCACTTTCTCCAGTGCCTGGAGACCTACACCAACCGCGAGTGGCGTGACACCAAGGGCCGCACGCCGGCGCGCTACACTTTCGCCACGCTGGTCGATCCGCATGAGGAACTGCCGCCGTCGGAGATTTCGTCGCTGCGCCACTGGGCCAAGATCGCTGAAAAGATGGGCGTCGAAATCGAGCCGATCACCAAGCGGGATCTGGCCAAGCTCGCCAACTACGACGCGCTGTTCATCCGCGAGACCACCTCGATCTCCAACCACACCTACCGCTTTGCCCGCCGCGCCCAGCAGGAAGGTATGCCGGTCATCGACGATCCGCTGTCGATGATCCGCTGCACCAATAAGGTCTATCTCAACGAGCTGATGACCTACAACAAGGTACCGGTGCCGCCGACGGTGATGATAGCCGGCATCTCGGATCTGGAAGTTGCGGCGCAGACGCTGGGCTTCCCCCTGGTGCTGAAGATCCCGGACTCCTCGTTTTCGCGCGGCGTCAAGAAATGCGGCACCTTCGAAGAGTTAAAGACGCTCGCAACCGAATGGCTGGAGGATTCCGACCTCCTGATCGCGCAAAAATTCATTCCGACGGAATATGATTGGCGCGTCGGTGTCCTCGGCGGCCAACCCTTGTTTGCCGTCCATTATCTGATGGCCAAGAAGCATTGGCAGATCGTCAATCATAAGGCCAACGGCAAGCCCGACCAGGGCGGCATCAAGACCTTCACCCTGAAGGAAGCGCCGGCCCATGTCGTCGAGACGGCGGTGAGCGCGGCGCGCTGCATCGGCGACGGCCTCTACGGGGTCGACCTCAAGGAGACCAGGGACGGCGTCTTCGTCATCGAGGTCAACGATAACCCCAACCTCGACCACGGCTGGGAAGACTCCGGCGAAAAAGACGAGGTCTGGGTGCGGCTGACGCAGTGGTTCCTGGAGCGATTGGACCGGCCGGGCCGATGACATCCGAATTGAGGGGAAAAAGATGCTGTTCTTCGTAACCGAGGATTTTCGCGGCTGCGACCGTAAGGAGATCTACCGCCGTTTCCGCGACCAGGGCCGCCTGAAGCCGGACGCGCTGCTCGTGCACCACACCTGGATCGCAGCGGATATGAGCCGCTGCTTCCTGCTGGTGGAGGCCGATGACGTCACACTCCTGCAGCGGTGGGTCATCGAATGGGCGGATCTGGTCGAATTCGAGATCGTTCCCGTGGCGACGAACAAGGATATGGTGGAGGCGTTGAGCGGACATCTCTGACCTGCGCGCGCTTCGACGAGGTATATTCAGACATTGTATTGATGGCAGATGTCCAGGCTGAGCCGATGACTGGCTCGCCCGGCTGTCGCACTTAGCCGGATTGCCTGATCGTCGCGTTCGACTTCAGCAGCCGGTTGATGTCCGACGCTTTCGATGGCACGCCGATCAAATAGCCCTGGGCCTCGACGCAGCCCTCCTTTTGCAGGAATTCAAGCTGCGCTTCGGTCTCGACACCCTCGGCGGTGACGGTGATGCCCAGCTGTGCGCCAAGCCCGATGATGGTGCGCACGATCGCCGCGGTATCGCGACTGTCGATGTCACGGGTGAAAGAGCGATCGATCTTGATCTTGTCGACGGGAAAGCGCCTGAGGTAGCCGAGCGAGGAATAGCCGGTGCCGAAATCGTCCAGCGCTATGCGGACACCCAGATCGCGCAGCTGCCTCAGTGTCTTGAGCACCAGATCGCTCTCGTCCATCAGCACCGTTTCGGTGATTTCCAGTTCAAGCCGGTTGGCCGGCACGCCCGAGAACGCCAGCGCCGAGATGACGCTGCGGGCAAAGGTGCCGCTTTTGATCTGCACGGCGGAGACATTGACTGCAATGCGCAAAGGCGCCCAGCCTGCCGCGGTCGTGCAGGCTTTCCGCAGCGCCCATTCTCCAAGCGGCACGATCAGCCCGGTCTCCTCGGCGGCCGGAATGAAGTCGTCCGGACGCACCAGGCCGCGCACTGGCGAACGCCAGCGCATCAAGGCTTCGGCACCGACGATTTCGCCGGAGGCGATGTTCATGATCGGCTGGAAATCCAGCTCGAATTCCCGGCGCGACAGCGCCGCCCTGAGATCGATTTCGAGCGCCCGGCGCGCGCGCACCATCGCATCCATGGCTGGTTCGAAGAAACGGTAGAGGTTGCGCCCTTCGCTCTTTGCCCGATAGAGCGCCATATCGGCGTTTTTCAGCAAAGTGTCGGTGTCCTTGCCGTCATTCGGAAACAGCGCGATGCCAACACTGATGCCGACGCGCATGTCGTGTCGCTTGTCGCGAAACGGCTTTCCGATGATCTCGACGATGCGTTTGGCCAGTTTTTCCGCATCGCCCGGGCTTTTGAGATTGAACTGGATTATGACGAATTCGTCGCCGCCGAAGCGAGCGACAACGTCCGTTTCATTGCGCAGGCACCGTTGCAGCCGTTCGGCCACGCATTTCAGCAGCCAGTCGCCGGAAGGGTGGCCCCAAGTATCGTTGACCGCCTTGAAGTGATCGAGGTCGAGCGAGAATATCGCCAGCGATCCGTCTTTCGTCTCGCTAAGGGCTTGGTCGAGCCGTTCGCGAAGCATCGAGCGATTGGGCAGGTTGGTCAGTGTGTCGTGATGCGCAAGGTGGGTCATGCGCTCTTCCACGCGCCTGCGCTCGGTCACGTCGTCGAATGTCGCGACCCAGCCGCCGCCGCTCATCGGCCGGCGTGCAACCAGCAGCGTTCTGCCATCGGCAAGATGGCGATGCGTTACGTGTGTTTTGCCCGCCCGCAGGCAGGCTTCGATTTGCGAAATTTCGCTGTCGGGGTCGAGCTTTGTGTAAATGCCCAGTTCCAGCAGCCGCTTAAAGGCATCGCGGTGGCTCATGCCAAGCGGGAGGTCGGCCGGCCTGACATGGTAAAGTTCCAGAAAACGTTCGTTGCGCACGATCAGCTTGCCGTCCGCGTCGTACATCAAAAGTCCTTGCGACATGTTGGCAAGTGCCGCGTCGAAACGGCGGTGCTGCTCCTTCAACTCCTGCTCGGCGCGCCGTTGCTCGGTGATATCCTCGTAGATCGATACCCAACCGCCCGACGCCAGCGGCCGGTGCGAAATGTTGACGATACGCCCGTCTGCAAGCGTTTCCTCATAGGTGGAAGGTTTTGCCTGGTCGATATAGGGCTTGCGAATGGCATAGAGTTGCTCAGCGCTTTGCGAGGCGATGCCGATGTCCACGCTGTGCTGGAGGATGTCGAAAAACCGGATGCCGGGCCGTACCACTTCGGCGTCGAGGCGAAAGATGCTGATGTAGTTCCTATTGCAGATGATCATCCGTTCATCGGCATCGAACATGCACAGGCCATGCGACATGTTCTCGACCGCTGCCGAAAAACGCTCGTTCTGTTCGCGCAGTTCGTCTTCAATCCGTTGCGGCAGACCAACGCCTTTGACCCGTCGTCGGCGGACGGACGAACCTGCCTTGATACCGGCAACGGGCATGTAGCGCGCCTATGGACCGTGGTTAACCACGGCACTCTTGTCCTTGCCGGTTAATTTACCGTTTTCAGCCGGCTGGAACGGCAGTCTGGCGTCGCGACTTCTCGATCGCCGCAAACCGTTTGAGAAAGGCATTCTGCGCCCAGGTCACCGAGCGCGGCGTGACATCGAAGCGCTCGGCATTGAAGCCGCGCGGCCGGCCGAAGAACTCCGTCGCCTCTGCCGTTGAAAAACCCGCAAGCAGCGTCGCTTCGAAATAAGCGGCGATCTGATCCGCTCGCTTGATCTCCTTGCGCAGTCCCGCGTCGAGTTCCGCTGGCAGCGAAAAGCGCAGATGGATGGCGCGCTGCAGCCTGATCTCGCAGTCCCTGTAGCTGCCGCCCATCACGGACTTGAACGGCGAGATCATGTCGCCGATGACATATTCCGGCGCGTCGTGCAGCAGCGCCGCCAACCGCGCATCGGCGTCGGCATCCGGCACCAGCTCGCCGACAAGCGTTTCGACGAGCAGCGAATGCTGGGCGACCGAAAAGGCGTGCTCGCCTCTGGTCTGGCCGTTCCAGCGCGCGACGCGGGCAAGGCCGTGAGCGATATCCGAGATCTCGATGTCGAGCGGCGAGGGGTCGAGGAGATCGAGCCGTCGCCCGGACAGCATGCGCTGCCAGGCGCGCGGCGGCGCCCCGGCGCGATCGGCCGCCATCAGGCCTCCTCCGCGCCGACGGCTTCCTGCGGAAAGCTGAATTTCGCCCAGGGCGGGATGGTGAGCGACACGGCGACATCGTCAGCCAGGATCGGCAGGCCGGCGTCGAACGCTGCCTTGACCCGGTCGATGCGGGCAATGGCGAGGCCTGTCGTGCCGGCGGTCGAGCCAAGCGTGCCGACCGGCCGCCCCTCCACGGTCAACTCTGCGCCCGAGGCGGGCAGGGAGCGTTCGGCCGAGACGATCAACACCCGGCGTCTGGCAGTGCCGCGATGCTGCATGCGCGAGACGACCTCCTGGCCGACATAGCAGCCCTTCTTGAAGCCGACGCCGCCGATCTCGTCGAGCAGCACGTCATGCGGAAACGCATCGCCGAGCTGATAGTCGCTGCCGCTTTCGGCAATGCCATGGGCGATGCGAAAGGCTTGCCATGCGGCAAGGTCGCCGCCTTCTGCGGTGCCATCATAGGAGCGCTTGACGATAGCATCGACGAACCGCGCATCGGCAAACGGTGCTGATTCAAATTGCGAGGCAGTTGAAGCGCTTTCCCATAGGACGGTCACAACCGGCTGATCCAGCTTGGAAATTTGGACTTTAGCGCGCAACTTGTAGAGCGTCAGCCGGCGCATGAAATCGTCGGCGGTCTCGGCACGGCACTCGAGGCGGAAAGCATTTTCGCCGGCGCGCGAGATCAGGAAGTCGAAAAGGACCTTGCCTTGCGGCGTCAGCAGGGCGCCGGGCTTTGCTTCGCTGCTGCCGAGCACGTCGAGGTCGGTAGTCAGGATGTTCTGCAAGAAGTGCTCGGCATCCGGCCCGGACACGGAAAGGAGTGCGCGATCTCTGAGCGAGGCAAAGGGCATGGTGGGAAAACGAGCCTGATCTTGCAAAACTGTCGGCCATTACGTAAGCCGCTGGCACTTCCCCCGCAAGAGACCTGATCCGCATGGCCCCCATCTACGATCTCATCCTGACAGGTGGCACCGTGGTCAACCACGATGGCGAGGGTTTTCGCGACGTCGGCATCAATGGTGGGCGCGTCGCTGCCATCGGCGATCTCCGCCAGGCGTCGGCCGGCGAGACAATCGACTGCCGCGGATTGCATATCCTGCCGGGCGTCGTCGATAGCCAGGTGCATTTCCGCGAGCCGGGACTGGAGCACAAGGAAGATTTGGGGACGGGCTCGCGGGCAGCGGTGCTTGGCGGCGTCACCGCCGTCTTCGAGATGCCGAACACCAATCCGCTGACCACCAGCGAGGCGACTCTTGCCGACAAGGTGCGGCGGGCCACCGGCCGCATGCATTGCGACTTTGCCTTCTGGGTCGGCGGGACCCGCGACAATGCAAAAGACGCCGGCGATCTCGAGCGGCTGCCGGGTGCGGCCGGCATAAAAGTGTTCATGGGCTCGTCCACCGGCGACCTGCTGGTCGAGGACGACGAAGGCGTTGCCTCGATCCTGAGGAACACACGCCGCCGCGCCGCCTTTCACTCCGAGGACGAGTTCCGGCTGCGCGAGCGGCTCGGCGAGCGCATCGATGGCAATCCGTCCTCACATCCGGTGTGGCGCGACGAGATCGCCGCATTGCGCTGCACCGAGCGCCTGGTGCGCATCGCGCGCCAGGTCCGCGCCCGCATCCATGTGCTGCACATCTCGACCGCCGAAGAGATAGGCTTCCTCGAACAGCACAAGGATGTCGCGACCTGCGAGGCGACGCCGCATCATCTGACGCTGAGCGCCGATGATTATGCGCAGTTGGGCACGCTGATCCAGATGAACCCGCCGGTGCGCGCCGCGCGCCATCGCGACGGCATCTGGCAGGGCATTGCGCAAGGCGTTGTCGATGTGCTCGGCTCCGACCATGCGCCGCACACGCTGGCCGAGAAGGCAAAACCTTATCCGGCGTCGCCGTCAGGCATGACCGGCGTGCAGACTTTGGTGCCGATCATGCTGGATCATGTCAACGCCGGCCGGCTGACGTTGCAGCGCTTTGTCGACCTGACCAGCCATGGCCCACAGCGCATTTTCGGCATCGCCAGGAAAGGCCGTATTGCCGCCGGCTACGATGCCGATCTGACCATCGTCGACCTGAAGCGCCGCGAGATCATCGCCAACGCCCAGCAAGGCTCCAAGGCCGGTTGGACGCCTTATGACGGCAGGCAGGTGACCGGCTGGCCGGTCGGCACTATCGTTCGGGGCCGGCGCGTGATGTGGGAAGGCGAGATTGCCACGCCAGGCCAAGGCAGGGCGGTGGAGTTTTCCGAGGCGTTGGCGGGCTAAGCTCCCTCCTCAATAAGGGCCAGGCCTGACCACTCAATCCCCAGCGACGAAGAACGTCCATTGCCCGGTCGGCGTGATGCCGACGCGGTAGAAGATGTAGGCGCCGAACTGCTTCATGTTGTCATAGTCGCTGGCAGTGACGATCTTGAATAACTCGACCCGCTGCCTGGCATCGAGCTTGTCCAACGGCAGGGCGAAAAAATACGGCCAGACGTAGAGATCCTGCGGCGTGCCTGCATCGACATGGACATAGCCGGCATTGAGCACCTCTTCCAGGATGGCGAGGATTTCCTGGCCTTCCGTGTCGCCCGAAAGCCCTTTCAGGAAGGCGATCGGGTCGCCCTCCATGTCGCCCAGCGACAATTGGGTCATCATGTCGCCCGTGCCGATCAGCGGCCGCAGTCTTTCGATGTCGCCGCTTTTGCACGCCTCGACGATCAGATCGTGCATGCGCCTGACCGGTTCCGGCAACTTGGCAAGGTCGTAAACGACTTCGGGCACAGGCGCGTCCGGATCGACATGCGGATTGGCCATGCCGCCATCGTCCGCTGGCCCTTTCGGTTCGGTTTGCCTTGGCTCGTCGGACGGAGTCGGCTGGCTGGCTGCAGGTGGCGTCGTGCCGAGCGGGCCGGGCATCGGCACGGTACTTCCGGGCGGCGACATGTCGCCGTCGGGCGGCGGCGTGACCGGCGAAGGCAGGTCTTCGCGCTTGATCTCGCTGAGGGCGTGAGCGGGACTGCTCGCAAGAAACAGTGCAAGGGGAATCGTGGCGCAGGAAGCAATAAGCCAAATGCTGAGGACCAGGCCGCGCGGCTTGCCTGATATCGAAAAATTCACCGCCTGCTACTCCCTGGTGCCAGGCCCACTCATGTGCCCGGACATGATGTGCCCGGACATGATGTCCGGTGGCGCGCCGTCGTCAAAGAACCGGGGTCAGTGCCGCAGCCTTTCGGGCTCGAAGGCCCCGGCAATCACCTTTTCACGCATGCGATCGAGCAGGGCAAGCGCCGAGGTCTCGCCATTGGTTCGCAGCATCTCGCCGAATGCCGTTTCGAGGGCTGCCTCGGCGATGATTTCCGGCTCGATCCCCGCCGACAATCCTTCTGCCCAGGCTTCGCTGTGGCTTTCCACGGCGGTCAGGCGCTTTTCTTCCCTGACCAGCGCGTCGATGTCGTTGACGCCATGTTCCATTCCGATGTCCACCCTTTCAAGCGGTGATCCGTTGGATAGGGATCAAGCTTGAGTTGTCCCTTTTACACGCAGGCGAAGTAAGTACTTGTAAATGCGACATTTTTTTGGTCGTTTTCTACAAAACCCGTCGCATTAAGCAAACCTGCGTCCGATCCGTTTCAAACTTAGCCGATTAGGCCGGCCAAGGGGACGGAAACCTTCAGTTTGAGTTAATTTCACATCTGCGCGCTAACGTTTCGTTAACATAGTTGCAAAAGTGCAACATCAGGTTTGCACCAAGACCTCACCCGAGGCAAGCGGAGAAGTGTCGAACGCGTCCGCCGCCAACAGCGCCGACGCTTGATTCCGCTTTGCCGGAACGGCAGCTGCCGCCGTCAGTTCCCGTAGCGCGAGGCGATGTCGCGAGACAGTGTCTCGCCTTCCTTCATGTAGCGGCTGATGGCTTCCGTCGCCGAGGCGGTGCATTGCGTATAACTGCCGCCGAAGGATCGGTAGCCGCGGTTGAAGCTGGCGATGAAGCGGGCGCGCCGCTCAGGGTTCGGATTTTCTGATGCGATCAGTTTTTCCATCTCGGCCCGCCACCGGTCGCCCTTCTCGCCGCATAGATTGCGCAGGAAATGCAACGAGCCGAGCACTTCCGCCAGCCGCAACAGCCCGGGCTCGAACGGCGCCTCGGCGGCAATGGCAGGACGCAAGCCGACAACCACACTAACGGCGAGGCAGGCGGCGAGAAACGGTGATGTGCGGTTCATGAGCCCTTGTGCTGAAACAATTTGTTGCCTGCAAGGCGATTCTCAAGCTCAGTTCGCGCCGCCCTTGCTGGTGGCCAGCAGGTCGTCGGCGATATCAAACACTGCATCGGCAAGCTGCATCGCTGTCATTTCGGCCAGTGTATAGAAGGCGGCGGTTTCGGCGTCGTCACTGGCCACCGCCTCGCCGCCGGCATAGTTGGCCCCAAACACCGTCAGCCGGTAGTCGACCGGATGCCCGTCGCCGCTGCCGTCGATGTGGATTTCCCGCAGCGGCCGGTAGTTGCGCGCCTGCAATCCGGTCTCTTCCAGCAATTCGCGCCTTGCTGCCTGTTCCAGCGTCTCGCCGGCTTCGACCTTGCCACCGGGAAAGGCATAAAGGCCCTGCGAGGGCGGTCTGGCCCGCTTGACCAGCAGCACCGTGTTCTCGCGCACGACGCAGACCGAGACTGCCGGAATGATCTTACGTGCTTCCATGGGTTCCCGATCGCTCGATTGGCATAGCCCGTTGTGGACCGGCCGTCGGCGAACAGCTTTAGCGGTTGCGAAAGGCAGGTTCCATGGTCACTTTCACATGTCACCCATTCGAGAGCTGAATTCATGTGCGGACGCTTTGCCTTGACCGCCACTCCGGACCAGACCGCCGCCCTTCTCGGTCTGGCGGAGTTGGAGGAGTTTCCGCCCCGCTACAATATCGCGCCGACGCAGCCGGTGCTGATGGCGCTCGCCGGATTGCCGCAGGCGCCGGGCTCGAACCTGCCCGACCGCCGCTCGATGCTGGTGCGCTGGGGCCTGATCCCGGCCTGGGTCAAGGATACGCGTAACTTCCCGCTGCTGTTCAACGCGCGTTCTGAGGGGGCTTCGGAAAAGCCGTCGTTTCGCGCTGCCATGCGCCATCGCCGCGCCCTGGTACCGGCTTCGGGATTCTACGAATGGCACCAAACCGCTGGCAGAAGAGGGCAGCCCTATTGGGTGCGGCCAAAGCATGGAGGGCTTGTCGCCTTCGCCGGGCTGATTGAGACGTATGCCGAGCCGGGTGGCTCGGAAATGGACACCGGCGCCATTCTGACCGCCCACGCCAATGCCGATACTGCCCATATCCACGACCGCATGCCGGTGGTGATCCATCCCGAGGATTTCGCGCGCTGGCTGGATTGCCGCACGCTCGAGCCGCGTGATGTGGCCGATCTGCTGAGACCCACCCGGCCCGATTTCTTCGAAGCGATCCCGGTTTCCGACCTCGTCAACAAGGTCGCCAATACCGGGCCGGAGATTCAGGAGAAGGGCGTCGTCGAGCCTGAGCCCGAGAAGGTCAAGCGCCAGAAGTCCGGCGCGAACGACAGTCAAATGACATTATTTTAGCGAAAGCTACTATTTCCAGGACACCGTGAGCGCCTCAATCTTCACCCGACGGCATTCTCAGGCAGCGCGTGGCGACACGATCTTCTGTGCCGGCTTCTTCTTCTTCGCGGTGTGCAGAAGAGCTGCGACGATTGCTGCCGGGCCGATCGCCCGGTAATGGCTGGCGAGCGCCGGTTGCTTGGCGCGGTTGGATTCTTGCTTAGGCATTATTCTCTTCCCTGGTAACGTCTTCGTGTCTGCGTTTGCTGGCCGAATCCGACCAAATCGTGACGCTTGCTGATCTAGCCGGCGAATGTTTCATGACAGTGCCGATCTGTTTAATAAAATGTTTCAGTGGCTCATTTCCTGTGAGCCAACGATATTTTTGGCGAAGGTAGCGACTTGACGGCAACACCGGGCAAGGCGATAAAGCCGGCCATGAAAACGTCTTTCGCCATTTGTGGCATTTGCATTATCGACTAGCCTCGCGCTGGTCCTGGACGTTTTCGCCTCATCTCCTCCCAGATTGGACAAACGCCCCGGCCAGCAGGCTGGAGCTCGATTTTGCGCCTCGGCGTGACCGACTCCATCCAGAGCACGATCCCAAAAGATCATGCTCAAACAAAGTAACGCACCGGAACGCACGTATGTCTGACGCATCGAAGAGCCTGCGCCTCTACAACACGCTAACGCGGAGCAAGGAGGATTTCTTCCCGATCGATCCGCGCAACGTGCGCATGTATGTCTGCGGCCCGACGGTCTACGACTTCGCCCATATCGGCAATGCGCGGCCGGTGATCGTCTTCGACGTGCTGTTCCGTTTGCTGCGCCATCTCTACGGGCAAGCGCATGTCACTTACGTCCGCAACATCACCGACGTCGACGACAAGATCAACGCTCGCGCGCTGCGCGATTTCGGCGGCGAGATTGCCTTGGGCAAGCTGTCGCTGAACGAAGCGATCAGGCGGGTCACCGAAAAGACCGCCGATCAGTTCCACAAGGACGTGGCGGCGCTCGGTTGCCTGGAACCGACGGTCGAGCCGCGCGCCACCGAGTTCGTCGAGCCTAGGCCCGACGGCAAGGTCGACATGATCCTCTTGATTCAACGCTTGATCGAACGCGGCCATGCCTATGTCGCGGCTGGAGAAGTCCTGTTCGACACCGCTTCCATGCCGGACTACGGACAGTTGTCGAAGCGCAATCTCGACGAGCAGCAGGCAGGCGCCCGCGTCGCCGTCGATGCGCACAAGAAGAACCCGCAGGATTTCGTGCTGTGGAAATTGTCTTCGCCCGAGGAACCGGGCTGGGAGAGTCCGTGGGGCAGGGGTCGGCCGGGCTGGCACATCGAGTGCTCGGCGATGTCGGCCGCCTATCTCGGCGAGGTGTTCGACATCCATGGCGGTGGTCTCGACCTGATCTTTCCACACCACGAGAACGAGATCGCCCAGTCACGTTGCGCCCACGGCACCGAAACGATGGCCAAGGTGTGGATGCACAACGGTTTCCTGCAGGTCGAGGGCCAGAAGATGTCCAAGAGCCTGGGCAATTTCTATTCGATCACCGAACTGCTGGAGACGGAGACTTTTGGCGGCCGCAAATGGCCGGGCGAGGTGCTCAGGCTGGCGATGCTGATGACGCATTATCGCGAGCCGATCGACTTTTCCGTACGCAAGCTGGAAGAGGCGGAGAATACGCTGCGCAAATGGAAGCGAGCGGCCGATCTGGCGCCGCCAACGGCAAAATCGGTGCCGGCGGATGTGATCGAAGTGCTGTCGGATGACCTCGCCACCTATCCCGCATTCCAGTTGCTGACCCAGTTGGCTGGCGATGCTGTTGATTTCGACGCTGGTAGCAGCAACGCAGCCGCCGAAGACAACGATGCTGCCACTTTGCTGAAGGCATCGCTGCTGTTCCTCGGCTTCGACGTCGCAACAGCCAAGGTGGATGAAGACGCCATTGCCAAAGCGATCGCCAAACGCCTCGCGCTGATCGCCGCCAAGAACTGGGCCGAGGCCGACCGCATCCGCGACGAGTTGCTGGCGCAAGGCATCCAGTTGAAGGACGGCAAGGACCCTGTCACCGGCGAACGCATCACCACCTGGGAGGTAAAAAGATGATCGATCATCTCGGCATCACCGTTTTGGATTTCGACGTGTCGAAAGCTTTTTACGACAGGGCGATGGCGCCGCTTGGTGCCTCGCTGCTCTACATGGTGCCGCAGGAATATACCGGCGGCGCCAAGGTCGGCGGCTACGGCCGCGACCGGCCAGTGTTTTGGCTGCATGCCGGCAAGGACAAGCCGAAGGATCATCAACACGTCGCTTTCACGGCGCGCAGCCGTGCCGAGGTCGATGCCTTTCACGCGGCGGCAATCGCCGCCGGCGGCAAGGACAATGGCGGGCCGGGCCTGCGCCCGCACTATCATCCGAACTATTATGGCGCCTTCGTCTTCGATCCCGACGGCAACAATGTCGAGGCGGTCTGCCATGCTCCGGAGTAAAATGCGATGAGCCTTGACAACAGACCGGTGTATACGGGCGGCTGCCAGTGCGGCGCAGTGCGCTTCCGCGTCGAAGGCGCGCTCGGCGATGCCTCCGTCTGCCATTGCCGCATGTGCCAGAAGGCGAGCGGCAATTTTTACCTGCCGCTGGTCTCGGTGCGCGGCGCAGGACTCGACTGGACGCGCGGCGAGCCCAAACGCTTCCGCTCGTCCAATGCGGCGTTGCGCGGTTTCTGCGCCGAATGCGGCACGCCGCTGACCTTCGAAGCGACCGACGGCGTGGCGCTCGCCATCGCCGCATTCGACCACCCCGAGGAGATCGCGCCGACGATCCAATGGGGTGTCGAAGCCAAGCTCCCCTATGTGGATCATGTCCACGAATTGCCCGGTGAGGAAACGATGGCCGACGTCTCGTCTGCCTCCTATCTCGCCGACCTCGTCTCCTACCAACATCCCGACCATGACACCGAACAATGGCCGCCGGAGGAAAGATCATGACCGAAACCGTTCGTACCGGCGGCTGCCAGTGCGGCGCCGTGCGCTTCCGCATCCACGGCGCGCTCGGCCGCCCCTCGATCTGTCATTGCCGCATGTGCCAGAAACAGTTCGGCTCGTTTTTCGGTGCGCTTGTGACAGTGCCGAGCGACGGCGTCGAATGGCTGCGCGAGGAGCCGAGTTACTTTCAGTCGTCGGTCAACATCGATCGCGGCTTCTGCGCCCGCTGCGGCACGCCGCTGACCTACCGCCAGCCCGGCGCGCTCGAGATCGCCATCGGCGCCTTCGACGACCGTTCCGATCTGGCGCCGCAGATCCAGGTCAACTACGCCGCCAGGCTGCCTTGGGTGGAGACGATCTTCGACGCGCCAATCCACGACGATCCGGATTTCTACGCGCGACAGGAGTCAATCATCTCCTTCCAGCATCCCGATCACGAGACGGCCAACTGGCCGCACCAGGGCCTGAAACTATGAGCAGCGAATTCCGCACCCTCTATCCCGAGATCGAGGCTTTCGAGTCCGGCATGCTAGACGTTGGCGATGGCCATCAGGTCTATTGGGAGCGCTCCGGCACCCGCGGTGCCAAGCCGGCGGTATTCCTGCATGGCGGACCGGGCGGCACCATTTCGCCAAAGCACCGGCGGCTGTTCGATCCGACGCTGTACGATGTCATCCTGTTCGACCAGCGTGGCTGTGGAAAATCGACGCCCAATGCCTCGCTCGAAGCCAACACCACCTGGCATCTGGTCGCCGACATAGAGCGGCTGCGCGACATGTGCGGCTTCGACAAATGGCTGGTGTTCGGCGGCTCGTGGGGTTCGACGCTGGCGCTGGCCTATGCCGAGACACACCCCGAGCGGGTCAGCGAACTGGTCGTGCGCGGCATCTACACGCTGACCCGCGCCGAACTCGAATGGTACTACCAGTTCGGCGTCTCGGAGATGTTCCCCGACAAATGGGAGCGGTTTTTGGCGCCCATTCCGGAGGCTGAGCGCGGCGACATGATGGCCGCCTACCGCAAACGGCTGGTCGGTAGCGATCCTGTGGCGCAGGTCGAGGCCGCTCGCGCCTGGAGCCTGTGGGAGGGCGAGACGATCACTTTGCTGCCGGAACCGGAAACCAGCGGTCCCTTCGGCCAGGATGATTATGCCCTGGCCTTCGCCCGCATCGAGAACCACTATTTCGTCCATGCCGGCTGGCTGGAAGAGGGACAGCTGCTGCGTGATGCATGGAAGCTTAAGGATATACCGGGTAGCATCGTTCACGGCCGCTACGACATGCCGTGCCCGGCGCGCTATGCCTGGGCGCTGCACAAGGCGTGGCCGAAAGCGGATTTCCATCTGATCGAAGGTGCCGGCCACGCCTATTCGGAGCCGGGCATCCTCGACAGGCTGATCCGCGCAACGGACGTGTTTGCCGGGAAATGACGATGGCTCGCGAGCGCCTTTATCTGTTCGACACGACGCTGCGCGATGGTCAGCAGACGCCGGGTATCGACTTTTCCGTCGAGGACAAGATCGCCATCGCCAAGCTGCTCGACGAGTTCGGCATCGACTACGTCGAGGGCGGTTACCCTGGCGCCAATCCAACCGACACCGCCTTTTTCGCCGAGCGTCGCACGGCCGATGCCAAGTTCGTCGCCTTCGGCATGACCAAGCGGGCAGGAGTGTCGGCCTCGAACGACCCCGGCCTCACCGCGCTGGTCCAGTCGAAGTCGGATGCCATCTGCTTCGTCGCCAAGAGCTGGGACTACCATGTCCGCGTCGCGCTCGGCTGCACCAATGAGGAGAACCTCGAGGCGATCAAGGCCTCGGTCGAGGCGGCGCTCAGTGCCGGCAAGGAGGCGATGGTCGACTGCGAGCATTTCTTCGATGGCTTCAAGGCCAACCCCGATTATGCGCTGGCCTGCGCCCGGACGGCCTACGATGCCGGCGCGCGCTGGGTGGTTCTATGCGACACCAATGGCGGCACGCAGCCCTCCGAGGTGCGCGCCATCGTCGAAAAGGTGATCGCGGCCGGCATACCGGGCGACCATCTCGGCATCCACGCCCATGACGACACCGGCCAGGCGGTGGCGAATTCGCTTGCCGCCGTGGAGGCCGGCGTGCGCCATATCCAGGGCACGCTGAATGGCATAGGCGAGCGCTGCGGCAACGCCAATCTGATCTCGATCGTGCCGACATTGTCGTTGAAGCCTGCCTTTGCCGGCCGCTTTGCAACAGGCATTTCAGCGGAGGCGTTGACCGGTATATCGCGCCTGTCCCGCGCCTTCGACGAGTTGCTGAACCGTGCGCCGGAAGCGCAGGCCCCCTATGTCGGCGCCTCCGCATTCGCTACCAAGGCCGGCATCCATGCCTCGGCGCTGGCCAAGGAGCCGGCGACCTACGAGCATGTGCCGCCAGAGACTGTCGGCAACCGCCGCCGCGTCATGGTTTCGGACCAAGGCGGCAAGGCGAATTTCATGGCCGAGCTGAAACGGCGCGGCATCGACATGCCCCGGGACGACCATCGCCTCGACGCGCTGATCGCCGTGGTCAAGGAGCGTGAGGCGGAGGGCTACGCTTACGAAGGCGCCGACGCCAGCTTCGAGCTTCTGGCGCGCAAGATGCTGCATGGCGTGCCGGAATTCTTCCGCGTCACTTCATTCCGCTGCATGGTCGAGCGCCGCTTCGACGCCAACGGCCAGCTGAAGACGGTCTCGGAGGCGATTGTGAAAGTGCTGGTCGAGGGCGAGGAGAAGATGTCGGTCGCCGAAGGCCATGGCCCGGTCAACGCGCTCGACATTGCGCTGCGCAAGGATCTCGGCAAATTCCAGAGCGAGATCGCCGATCTCGAGCTGGCCGACTTCAAGGTGCGTATCCTCAATGGTGGCACCGAGGCGATTACCCGCGTGCTGATCGAATCGCATGACGGCACCGGTGCGCGCTGGTGGACGGTCGGCGTCTCCGAAAACATCATCGATGCTTCGTTCCAGGCGCTGATGGATTCGATCGTCTACAAGCTGATGAAGAACCGCGACATGGCCGGGCTGATCGCGGCGGAGTGAGGAAATGGGCTTCACGATAAGCTGGGTCGCATTCAATGGTCTGCCACTCGCGAAGGCAGCGCTGGCTTTCGGTCTGGCTCAGAGCGGACAATCGGACGAGGTTTTTGATTTTGACTACAATGGCGTGACGGTTGGTCAAAATTGGTCTGTCGTCATTTTTAACGACGTGAACATGGACCTGGTGGACGAGAAGCGCCTGGCTAACCTTTCGACGGGCAGGGACATTGTCGTCGTTCACAATATCGATACGGTCATGCTGCAATGGGCCGAACAGTGGCGCGACGGGCACGAAGTCTGGAGCATACGACACACCAGCGCAGACGGTGCGCGCAACCTGGAAGCGACAGGAAACCTTCCATCCTGTTTCGAGGAGATCCGCCGCGAGCGCTTCGCAGATCAGGATCGCGAGGACGCAGGTGCTGCCGCCATAGACTTTATCGCAGATATTCCGATCGAGGTGGCAGGATGCGTGACGGGCTTTCGTCACGACACCGTTGGAGCGGAATTCATGGAATTGGTGCCTGCGCCCGGCCAGACCAAATGACTGCGGGCTTCGCGCATTTCAATGAACTGGTGAAAACTCCGGGTTCTTGAACCATCAGCGAGACTCCATTGATCCATCAGAACTTTGCGATGGTCTTGCCGGGGCCGCTGGCGCATAGCCTTGGGCCATGGCTACCCAAGTACTTCAAATCGAGGCCGATACCAAAGCTCGTCGCGGCTTCTTGCTGGCGCTCGGCGCCTACCTGCTTTGGGGGCTGCTGCCCTTCTACATGAAGGCTGTCGCGCATCTGCCGCTGGCCGAAGTCATCGCCCACCGCATCGTCTGGTCGGTGCCGATCGCGGCCGCCATCCTGGTCTGGGCGGGCCGCACTGCCGATTTCAAAGCGGCCGTTCGTTCGCCGCGCATCATTTCGATGGCGCTGCTGACGGCGGCGCTGATCTCGGTCAACTGGGGCATCTATGTCTGGGCGATCGCGGTCGACCGCACGATCGAGACCGCGCTTGGCTATTACATCAACCCGCTGGTCAGCGTCGTTGTCGGCGCGCTGCTGCTCGGCGAACGGCTCGACCGCCTGCAGATCGCGGCGGTGGTGCTCGCGGCAATCGCCGTCGCGGTGCTAACCATCGACGCTGGCAAGCTGCCCTGGGTGTCGCTGGTGCTGGCCTTTTCCTTTGCCGCCTATGGCTTCTTCCGCAAGACGCTGCCAATTGGTCCAAGCCAGGGCTTCCTGCTCGAAGTGCTGCTACTGTCGGTGCCGGCGCTCGGCTACATCGTCTTCCTGATCGCCACAGGACAGGATCATTTCGTCTCCAGCTCCTTGAACGACACCGCCTTGCTGGTCGGCTGCGGACCGGTCACCGCCGTGCCGCTGCTGTTGTTTGCGTTCGGCGCCAGGCTGCTGCGCCTCTCCACCATCGGCATCATGCAATATATCGCGCCGACAATCGTCTTTTTGATCGCGGTGCTGATTTTCGGCGAACCCTTCGGCAGCGTTCAGGCCATCGCCTTCGGCCTGATCTGGGCGGCGCTGGCGATGTACTCCTGGTCGATGTTTTCTTCGGCGCGCAAGACCGTCGCCGCATCCGCTCGATCCGCGTAACGAAGAAAGGCGGCTGGCGGGCCTAATGCCGGCAGCCGCCTCTTTCACGGTCGCTCAGCGCTTCGGCCCGAAGCCTGGATAGGGCTGCAGCGGCACGACGGCGGCAATGTCCATCATGCCGGCCTTGACCAGCGGCAAGGTTGCGAGATGGCTGCGCACGTCGGCATCGCTGCCGGCCTCGAACATCATGCCGCTGCCGGGAATGTCGCCTCGATTCCACACCTGACGCACGGCGCCTTCGGCATAGAGCGTGCGGCGCTGCTCGGCCTCGCCGGGCAGCAGAGGCGCGAAATCGGCGTCGGTGAACTTTTCGGTGTTGCGCACAAGAAGGGCAAAGAACTGCATCGGAATCTCCTGATGTTGGCCGTTGGAATGGCGAAAATATTCGCTTCGGCTGGCCAGACAGTCCAAGACTGATTAGGCTAAAGTTGAGACCTCACGGGACTTGAGCATCGGAGCAACAACGTTCGACCTGCGCCAGCTCCGCTATTTCATCACGGTGGCCGAAACCGGCAATGTCGGGCGTGCCGCCGAATTGCTCCACATCTCGCAGTCGCCGCTCAGCCGCCAGATCATGCAGCTGGAGCAGCAACTGGGCATCACATTATTCGAGAGGGCGAGGCAGCGTGTTCATCTCAATCCCGAAGGCCGCGCCTTTCTTACCGAGGCGCGTGCGCTGCTGGCCCATGCAAGACGGCTGGAGGAGCTCGGCCGCAATCTCGCCAGCGGTACGGTCGGCCGTCTCGCCATCGGCTATGTCGAAGGTGCGGTCCATGCCGGGCTTGTCGCTCGGATGCTGCGCCAGTTTCGCCGCGACCGGCCCGAATTTCATCTTCAACTGAAGGGCCAGCGTTCCGCCGCGCAGATCGAAGCGCTGCGCGAACGATCGCTCGATCTGGGCCTCGTCTACACGCCTTCTTCTGCCGACGATCCCGACATCGCCGCCTTGCTCATCATGCGCGAGCCTCTGGTTCTGGCGATGCCGGAAAGCGATCCATTGGCCGAAATCGCGGAGATACTGCCGCAGCAACTGGACGGACGCACCTGGATCACGGTGGTGCGCCAGCCTGACGACACCAACCGCAGCCAATTTCTCGCCGCCTGTGCGAAGGCCGGTTTCCTGCCCGACATAGCCTATGAGACGACCGATCCGTTGACGTCGTTGGGCTTGGTCAGCGCCGGGCTTGGGCTGGCGACGGTGCAGGCCAGCCTGCGGAGTGCCGCGCCGCCTCAGATCGTGTTTCGCGATCTGCCGTGGTTCGAACGCACCGTCTCGATCCATCTCGCCTGGCGACGTCAGGACAAGCGGGCGGTCATCGCGGACTTAAGGAAGGCAGTAGGGAAGGAGTTAATGAAGGAGTTAATAGCGAATAGTGAATAGTAAAGTACAACACCTTCCGAACCGGCGCGCGTGTCTATCCCTACTCCCTACTCCCTACTCCCTACTCACTCTACATTTTATCAATCACCGACTGCACGCCCTCCGTCGGTGCATCGACGGAGGATCCCGCCACCATGATGGCGGCTACGATCGCTTCCGGGTCCTCGACCACCAGCGGCTTGACCCGCTGCGCGGTGTGGATGAAGCCCTCCGTTGCCATGTGGTCGAGCAGCGCCAGCATCGGATCCCAGAACCCTCCGACGTTGCCGAAGACGATCGGCTTACGATGATGTCCGAGCTGCGCCCAAGTCATGATCTCGACGATCTCCTCGACGGTGCCGATGCCGCCGGGCAACGCCACAAAGGCGTCGGATTTCTCGAACATCCTGTGTTTGCGCTCGTGCATGTTGTCGGTGATGACGAGCTCGTCGAGCCGGTCAAGCGCGGTTTCGGTCGCCTCCCGGTTGATCAGAAAACGTGGAATTATGCCCGTTACCTTGCCGCCGGCCTTTAATGCCCCTTCAGCGACGGCACCCATGATACCTTTAGTGCCGCCGCCATAAATCAGACGCAGGCCGGACTTGGCGATCGAGCGGCCAAGCAGGTGTCCGGCCTTGATATAGGTTTCATCTCGGCCCGGGGACGAGCCGCAATAGACGCAGACAGATCGAATCGTGTTCATGTTATGATTGGTGATAGGGACTATTGGCATGGTCAAGCCCCGGAGCGGGCTTTTTCTTGTCGGCTTTGGCAAAACAGGCTAGACCGAAATTAGGTGGCTAAGGGGCAGGGAAACATGGCAATTAATCCGTTGAAGGCGTTTTTGTTCGCGGCTGGCGGCTCCGTCGCTGCGGCGGGAACCGCCTATGTATCGGGCGCACTCGACCCGTATCTCAATTCTACCCCGCCTGCGGAAGTCGCGGCGCTGACGCCGCCGGTTTCGAAACCGGTCGCTCCGGCAACCGAGGGGCGGCTGCCGTCTGCGCCCGCCGCGTCCACCGATGCGGCGACGCCCGCCGCGCCGGCCGCTGCAGGTGCGATCGTGCCGACCTTCGACATCGTGCGCGTCGAAAGCAACGGCTCGATCGTCGTCGCCGGCAATGCAGCGCCCAACGCCAAGGTCGAGATTCTCAACGGTTCGACTGTGCTCGGCTCGACGGTCGCCGGTCCCGACGGCGCCTTTGCCATTATTCTCGACGATCCGCTGAAGCCCGGCGACTATACGATCACGCTTCGCTCTACGGCCGACAATGTCGTGACCGCCTCGGCGCAGACCGCCGTCGTTTCGATTCCCCAGAATTCCACCGGTCAAGTGCTGGCCATGGTCGAGGAGCCGGGAAAGCCGTCCGAACTGCTCACTGTTCCTGCCCCTGAGGCAAAATCTGACGCATCGCCGCCAACCGGCGAACAGGCGGCCGTTCAGCCACCCGCCACCGGCACCGAATTGCCGGCTGCCGCAGCGCCGGCCGCCCCGGCGGCTGATGTTCAAGCAGCGCCTGCTTCTGCCGCGCCGGCCGCTGTTGAAGCCGCACCGGCTCCGGCAGCGCCCGCCACACCGGCAGCGCCTGCTACTTCCACGGCGGAGCCCAAAGTCGTCGTCGAAGCCGTCGAAATCGACGGCAACAAGATTTTCGTTGCCGGGGTCGCCGATCCCGGCCGCAAGGTGCGCGCCTATGCCAATGATATCCTGCTCGGCGACGCGAAGACCTCGCCCGACCGCCACTTCCTGGTCGAAGCGACACGCGACGTCCCGGTCGGCACCTACACCATCCATGTCGACGCGCTCGACGCCGACGGGGTGACGGTGGTGGCTCGTGCCGCCGTGCCGTTCGAACGCGAGCCGGGCGAGGCGGTTGCCGCCGTCGCACCCGCCGAGCCAAAGCCTGCCGAGGTAAAACCAGCCGAGCCGAACGCTCCGGCCACCGAAGCCGCACCGGCGACAGCCGCCGAAACGCCCGCAACTGCCCCCATTCCTGCCACCGAGGCCCCGGCCGAAATGGCCGTCGCGACGCCTCCGGGCGAAGCTCCCGAGACCGTGGGCCCCAAGCTCGAACATGCCAATGGCGCAGTCATCATCCGCCGCCACGACACGCTGTGGCGGATTTCGCGGCGGGTCTATGGCCAGGGCATGCGCTACTCGACCATCTATCTCGCCAACCAGGACCAGATCAGCAATCCGAACCGCATCTGGCCGGGGCAGGTGTTCAAGGTGCCGGAGAAATCGAAAGAAGGCGAGCCCGCCGATCTCAAGGCAATGGGCGACCAGATGACGACGGCGCCAGTCAAGACTGAGTAGCCGTTCTGCCCATCAGGATAGCTTGCGGCAGGGCCAGTCATCGTTTATCGCCGATGGACGATGACCGAATCCTCCCTCGTAACGGACCGACGCCGCGCGGCAGATGAACACGCGCCGGCCAACTGCACGCCGGCCAACTGTACGCCGGATAGCCGCGCTGTCGCTGTCCGGCTCGCGGCCCTTTCGCATCCGGCGCGGATCGAAATTCTCAAACACCTTTCCGCCAGCCGTTCCTGCTGCTGTCGCGAGGTCGTCGAGCATCTCGACCTGGCGCAGTCCACCGTTTCCCAGCATTTGAAGATTCTGGTCGAAGCCGGGCTTATCCGCTTCGAGCCTGACCGCCAGCGCTCGCGCTATGAGCTCGACCGTGCTGCGCTCGCCGATGTTTCCGCGTCGCTGGCCGCGCTGGTCGATTCCTGCTGCTCCGGCCGCTAAGATATAAAAAGGTAAACAAGAATGGCCGAGAAAACCGTTTCCGCCGATTCCGGCTCGACCTTCAGAACGTTGCGCAATCTCTGGCCCTATATGTGGCCGGCCGACCGCGCCGACCTGAGGGCGCGGGTGGTGTGGGCAACCGTGCTGCTGGTTGCCGCCAAGCTGACCCTGGTGGCCGGACCCTATTTCTTCAAATGGGCGACCGACGCACTGGCCGGCGACGCCAAATCTCCGCCGCCGCTGCCGGCCTTCCTACTGGCGCCGGTCATGCTGGTCGTCGCCTACAATGCCGTGCGGCTGGTGCAGCTCGGCTTCAACCAGTTGCGCGACGCCCTGTTTGCACGGGTCGGCCAGCATGCCGTGCGCCGGCTCGCCTTCCGCACCTTCGTACACATGCATGAATTGTCACTGCGCTTCCACCTCGAACGGCGCACCGGCGGCCTGTCGCGTGTCATCGAGCGCGGCACCAAGGGCATCGAGACGATCGTCCGCTTCACCATGCTGGCGACGGCGCCGACGATCGTCGAATTCGCGCTCACCGCCGGCATCTTCGCCGTCACCTATGGCTGGCTTTACGTGCTGGTGATCGCGGTCACGGTCTGGCTCTATGTGTGGTTCACCGTCAGGGCGAGCGATTGGCGTATTTCGATCCGCCGAGAGATGAACGACAGCGATAATGAAGCCAGCACGAAGGCGATCGATTCGCTGCTTAACTACGAAACAGTCAAATATTTCAACAACGAAGCCATGGAGGCCGAGCGCTTCGACCGTTCCACGGCGCGCTATGAGGTGGCGGCGACCAGGACCTGGACCTCGCTTGGCTGGCTGAACTTCGGCCAAGGCGTGATCTTCGGCATCGGCATGACCGTCGTCATGGTGCTGTCGGCGCTCGAGGTGAAGGCAGGCACACAGAGCGTCGGCGATTTCGTCTTCGTCAACGCCATGCTCATGCAGCTTTCGGTGCCGCTGAATTTTATCGGCATGATCTACCGCGAAATTCGCCAGGGCCTGACCGACATCGAAAACATGTTCGATCTGCTCGACGTCAAGCGCGAGATCGTCGATCGGCCGGGCGCCAAGCCACTGTTCGTCGATGCCGGCAAGGTCGAGTTCCGTGACGTGCATTTTTCCTACGACCCCAACCGCAAGATCCTGAAGGGCATCAGCTTCGAGGTGCCGGCCGGCAAGACGGTGGCCATCGTCGGCCCCTCCGGAGCCGGAAAGTCGACCATTTCGCGGCTTTTGTTTCGTTTCTACGACATTCAGCGCGGCACAATTCTGATCGACGGCCAGGACATTCGCGACGTCAAGCAGGAGAGCTTGCGCGCCGCCATCGGCATGGTGCCGCAGGACACGGTGCTGTTTAACGACACCATCGCCTACAACATCCGCTACGGCCGCATCGGCGCCAGCGAGGAGGATGTGCGCAAGGCGGCAGAACTGGCCCAGATCGGACCGTTCATCGAGCGGCTGCCCGACGGCTATCGCTCAATGGTGGGCGAGCGCGGGCTGAAACTGTCCGGCGGTGAGAAGCAGCGGGTGGCGATTGCCCGCACCATCTTGAAGGCACCGCCGATCCTGATGCTCGACGAGGCGACCTCGGCGCTGGACAGCCACACCGAGCAGGAGATCCAGGCGGCACTGGACCTGGTCAGCCAGGGCCGCACCACCCTCGTCATCGCCCATCGACTGTCTACAGTGATTTCGGCCGACGAGATCATCGTCCTGCAGGACGGCCAGATCGCCGAGCGCGGCACCCATGCCGCCTTGATGGCCAAGCGCGGCCTTTATGCATCGATGTGGGACCGGCAGCGCGAGGCAAGCGAGGCCGAGGAGCGGCTGCGCATTGCCCGCGAAAGCGACGAGTTCGGCGTCGTCGTCCGCCGCCGCACCTCGGAGGTGAGCTGAAATTCGTGCTTGACCTCAACTTAAGTTGAGATCGTAGGCCGTTTTGGATCGCAGCAAGATGCGTGGTTCAAAAACGGAGACAATCGATATGAATGGGATAAATCAGGCAGTTAGTGGCGGCAGCGTATTCCGGGTGGACAAGTTTGTCGTTCCGGCCAACGCTCGCGAGGAGATTCTTGCCAAGGTCCGGATGACGCATGAATTGCTGCGCCAGCAGCAAGGGTTCGTCCAGGATTTCCTGCTCGAGCAATTCTCGGGGCCGGGGGAGTTCAACCTCGTGACCATTGTCGAATGGGAAGGGCAGGCCGCTGTCGATAAGGTCGTGCCGATCATCAAGGCCGCGCATGAGCGCATCGGCTTCAATCCTCAGGAGACCATTGCGCGACTTGGCGTCAGGGCCGATATCGCTAATTACCAGCGGATTCCCGCGGTGTAAGCTCTCTATGGCCAGCCTGCTCCCGGCGCGGTAGCCTCGATGCTGAGCACCTGGCCGGTACGGGCATCGCTGATCATATGTTCGAAGCCGCGCCATTCGGCGGCCACGATGAACAGCGTTTTTCCCTCGCTGCCGCCGAGCATGCAGGCAAAACAGCCGCGATCGACGTCGACGCTTTCGAGCATTGTGCCGCCCTCGCGCACCCGCACGCAATGCCTGTTCGGAACGTCGGCGTACCAGGCGGCACCTTCGGCATCGAGGCAGATGCCGTCGGGAAAACCGTTGCCAAGATTGGCCCAGACTCTCCGATTGGAAAGGTGGCCATCGGCAGCGATGTCGAAGGCGGTCAGCCGGTTGGCGTGGGACTCGGCAACGATCAGCGTCTTGTTGTCAGGTGTCACCGCCATGCCATTGGCGAAGGCGAGGTTCTCAGCCACCTGCCGAGCCGAGCCGTCAGGTGCAACCAGCACGATGGTGCCGGGGCCGAAATGCTGGCCGGGAGCCGGAGCCGGCCCACCACCATTGACGTAGATGTTGCCGCGCCCGTCGACGACGATCTCGTTCCAGGGACTCTTCGACAGATGTCTCAGATCGGCATGGGTGACCAATGTCCCGTCAGCCTCCTGCCTGAGGATCAGCCCTTCGCGGCCGGACACGACAATCAGCCGCCCGTCCGGCAGCCAGTCGATGGAGTAGGGCAGGGTGGCCGGCACAATGAGCGCGATCTCGCTGTTGCCTAGGGCGTCAACGGCGATGATCTGGCCTGTACCCCAGTTGCAGAACCAAAGCCGGCCATCATGCCAGCGCGGCGACTCGCCAAAGGCCAGGCCGTTCATCACCACTTGCGCTTGCTTGGCTGCCGATTTCTGCATGGGCCGAGAACCTCCGGGTTTGCGCAAATCGTCACGGCCGAAAGGCCGATGAGAGGCGCTGTCTTGCCAAGGACGGGCGTGGGGGCTTCGTGCCGACAATCGCAATCAACATATTTCCGGTTGACCACTTCGGCAGTCCGGATGCTGCCAAGGACGCCCCTGAGGCGGCACGACCGCTAACACCCGACCGCCTGATTGTCGCGTTGCGGCGAAGGGGTGTTTCCGCTATTGAGGCCGGACTTGGAACCAAGGTTGCCCTCATCCCATGAGCCTCGTTGACACGATCAAAAATGCGTTCGTTCCGATCCATCGCCAGGGTTATCCCTTTATCGCTGCGTTCGGCGCGGCGACGCTTTTTCTTGGCTATTTCTCCTCGACCCTGTTCTGGATCGGTCTCATTCTGACCGCGTGGTGCGCTTATTTCTTCCGCGATCCCGAGCGTGTCACGCCGATCGACGACCGGCTGGTTGTCAGCCCGGCGGACGGCATCGTCTCGGCCGTCGGCCCGGCCGTGCCGCCGCGCGAGCTTGGCCTCGGCGGCGGCGAAATGACCCGCATCTCGGTATTCATGAATGTCTTTTCCTGCCACGTGAACCGCGCCCCGGTGCGTGGCCGCATTTCCAGGATCGAGCATCGGCCAGGAAAATTCCTCAACGCCGAACTCGACAAGGCAAGCACCGAGAACGAACGCAACGGGCTGGTCATAGAGAGCCCCAACGGCACGGTGGCTGCGGTGCAGATCGCCGGCCTGGTGGCGCGGCGGATCGTCTGCTGGGCCGAGACCGGCGGCGCCATCGGCACCGGCGAGCGCTTCGGGCTGATCCGCTTTGGCTCGCGCGTGGACGTATTCCTGCCCTCGACGGCGACGCCGCGCGTTGCCGTCGGCCAGACGGCGGTAGGCGGTGAGACGGTGCTGGCGGAATTCGGCGGCGTTGCCGCAACGCCGCTCGTGCGGATCTCCTGACCGGTGGCCCCGCCGTTCAAGAAATTCGAGGCGCATGGCGGCGGCGGCCCGCGCATCCGTGAAATCCCGATGCGCATGGTGCTGCCCAATCTGGTCACCGTGCTTGCCATCTGCGCCGGCCTGTCCGGCATCCGCTTCGGCTTCGAAGGCCGCTTCGAGCCGGCGGTGGTGATGGTACTGCTCGCCGCCTTCCTCGATGGTATCGACGGCCGCCTGGCGCGAATGCTGAAGGCGACCTCCAAATTCGGCGCCCAGATGGATTCGCTGGCCGATATCGTCAATTTCGGCGTGGCACCGGCGCTAGTGCTTTATGCCTTTCTGCTCGACAGGGCAGGTTCGCCGGGCTGGATCGCGGCGCTGCTGTTTACCATCGCCTGTGGGATGAGGCTTGCCCGCTTCAACGTGCTCGACGAAGAGCTCGACCGTCCGCAGTGGCAAACCGAATATTTCGTTGGCGTGCCGGCGCCGGCGGGTGCGGTGCTGGTGATGCTGCCGCTCTATCTGTTCTTCCTCAGGCTTGGCCTTGAACCCAGCCGCCTGGCGGCCTTCATTGCCACCGGCTTTACAATATTGGTGGCGTTCCTGCTGGTCAGCCGACTGCCCGTCTATTCCGGCAAGAGCGTCAGGATACCGGGCGACAGAGTGCTGCCGATCATCCTCGCAGTCGTCCTCTACGTCCTGCTTTTGATGACCTATCCCTGGTATACGCTGACGGCTTCGGTTGCCGGCTATTTGCTGTTTTTGCCATTCAGCGTGCGCGCCTATTCCAGACGCGCCAAGCGCGAAGGCGAGAAGGTGCCGTCCTCGGACATCGGCTGACAGATTTGGTGCCAATTTCGCACGCGGCGCTGTGGAACGCCCTTCAAAACCACGTTTTCGGAACTTGCTGGGCGCCTGACCGTTTGTGTCGGTAGGTCCGTTTGAGCGACTGCTCGTGATCGTCAACGTCGCGCAAGCTGCCGCATCGGGCCCAGAATCATCGGAATACGAGAAATGGCTGTCATCCTCATTGGCGCATTACTGACTGTCGCCGGCCTCGTATATATGGCGGTTGCAGCCATCATGCGCGGGCGGCTCAGTGAGCCGGCCGCTGTCTCCACCGCGCCGGATAGCCCGAGGCCCAATCTCGCAACACCAGGTCCGACTCTGGAGCCGCGGCGGCGCGGGCTCCGTTTTCTCGGCTTGTCACAGAATTGGCCGGGCCTGCTGATGATGGCCGTCGGCGTCATTCTGCTGTTATCGGTAGTGGTCCTCTAGAGTTTTGGAAAGGTCTGGAAAACCTCAGGCGGCAGCGCTCAGTCCCAGCCTCTCGAGCGCCAGCTTTCTTGTCGAGACATAGTCGGTCTTGCCCGAGCCCAGCACCGGGATTTCCTCGACCTTGACGATGTCGTTCGGTACCATCAGTTCGGCCGCCCCGGCCTTCTTGCCGAATTCGCGCAATTCGTCGGGATTGGCACTGTCGGCGGTGGTGACCAGGACGAGGCGCTCGCCGCGCCGTCTGTCCGGCACCGCCACCACGGCGTGATGCTCTTCCGGCCACAGCGACTGCACCAGCATCTCGACCGCACCAAGCGATACCATCTCGCCGGCGATCTTGGCGAAGCGCTTGGCGCGGCCGCGAATGGTGATGAAGCCTTCGCGATCGACCGAGACGATATCGCCGGTGTCGTGCCAGCCTTCGAGCGGCTGTAGCTCGCCCGGCCGATCGGCGGTCATGTAGCCCATCATCAGGTTCGGCCCGTCGAGCCACAGCCGGCCGGCGTCGCTAATGCCTTCGACCGGTTCGAGTTTCATGCGCATGGCCGGCAGCAGCCGCCCGACCGTGCCGTCGCGACCGTGGATGGCGGTGTTGACGGCAACCACCGGTGCGGCCTCGGTCAAGCCAAAACCTTCGATGATCTCGGCCTGGAAGCGTTCGCGATAAACCCGGCGCGTCTCCGGCTTCACCGCCTCGGCACCGGCGACGACAAAGCGCAGGCTGGAAAAATCGCCGTCCTTGGCGGTGCGGGCATAGTTGGCGAGGAACGTGTCGGTGCCGAACATCACCGTTGGCCGGACCTTGCGCGCCACCTCCGGAATAAGCTTGTAGTGGAGCGGTGAGGGGTAGAGGAACAGTTTTACGCCGGTGACCAGCGGCAAGATGGTGCCACCGGTCAGGCCGAACGAGTGGAACACCGGCAGCACGTTGAGCAGGATGTCGACCGGCGAGATGGTGATGCGGGCTTCGGCCTGCATGGCATTGGCAAGAAGGTTCCGGTGCGACAGCACAACTGCCTTGGGTGTGCCTTCCGAGCCGGAGGTGAACAGGATCACCGCCGGCTTGGCTGCATCCTGGCGCTGCAACGGCCATCGCCACAGCAAGGCGGCAGCGAGCTTGTCCAGCACGGTCACGCTTGCGCGAACATCCTCCAGCCACAGCAGTTTCGCTCCGCCCTTTTCCACCGCCTCGACTATGTCGGCGAGGTTGGCCTTTTCGACAAAGGCGCGTGAGGAGACCACGGTGCGGATCACCGCCGTGCGGATGGCGGCGGTGACGCTCGCTGGGCCGGCGGTATAGTTGATCATTGCTGCCACTCGCCCAGTCGACAAAACACCGACGAACGCCAGCACGAGGCCATTGGCGTTGGGCAGGAGCAGCCCAACCGCTTCGCTCGGCGCTGTCATTGCCTCGAAGCGGCGGCCCAAAACCCTGGCACCGATAAACATTTTCCGGTAGCTCAGCGCACCGCCGATGATGTCTTCGATAATTGGGTGCGAAGCGCCGACACGGTCGGCGGCGTCACGCATGGCAAGGAACAGCCCTCGGTCGAGATCACTGCCAAAAAGCCTGGCCTCGGCGAAGCGATCGAACAGCGCATTGGTATTGGAGGCCTGATTGGGGTTCCGCGCCACCAGCTCGGCGATGGTCATCGGCTCCAGCGCGCTGATCGACAGCTGCGGGAACCAGTGGCGCGGCGCCTTGTCATCCGGCGTCAGCGACGCCGGCAGGCTGCGCGCGCCGGCAACGAAGATCGGCACGATGCGAGCGTCGGCCTGCATGGCGATACGGGTGATGGCGCGGAACAACCGAAACGACTTGACGTCGGGCTCGACCGCATTCGGCAGGTAAACGGCGAGCCGGCCCTTGCCCTTCAGCACCCGCACCAGTCTGCGGCTGACGAAGACATGCTCGGCGTTGAAGGCGATGGTGCGGCCAAGCTCGCGCCATGGTTCCAGCCAAGGCGATCTGGCCGAAGCCGGGTCGAGGATGTGCAGCGTGTCCTCCGGCAGCAGCGACAGCATCAGCGCCGGCTCGAGGCGCGACTGATGCCAGACGACGTAGATGATCGGGGCCGCCGACTTGCGGGCAATCTTGATGCGCTCGTCGTTGATGCGGTAGGCGAGCTTGAACGGCACGTAGAGCAGCGCCTGGCTCAAGCGCAGGCCGAGGCGGAACTTCTCCACCACGCCGATCAGCAGCCAGGCCGTGACAAGACCCGCAAGCAGCGCCAGTGTCAGGATCATCGCCGCATCTCCCAACAATCTCACGTCGCGGCTCTTCAGTGGCCGCTTCGGGTGAGAACCTAGCCGAAGTTGGATCAACGTCAATGCGGCTTCATTTTTCCGTCTCTCCTGCTATCAGTGGGCTCGGCTGCCTTCTCCACAAATCGCAGCTACGCCGCCTTCATCCTCCCGCTTATGAAGCGGAATTCCTGCGTCTTGCCGCCAAAGCCATACGCGGCCGCTGGCACTTCGTGCACGAGGGCATAGCTTTCCTCATGGATCTTGCCTAGCAGCCGGCCGAATGCGGCAAAGATTGCCTGGAGATAGGCCTCCAGTTCGAGCTTGGTGTTGGTGCCGTCGACGACCTTGATGTCGAGCCAAGCCGTGTTGGCGCCGTGCTGGGCCAGCGACTTGCCGCCGGCGAACCAGTGCTCGGGGTCGAGATAGGAAATCGCGACAGCTGTGATCGTCGCGTCCTTGCGCAGATGCGTGGCCGTCAGTTCGGTCACCTCCTTGGCAATAGCGGCGGACAAAGCGGCATCGGGCTTGCCGGTAACGCTGACATTGATGATCGGCATGTTTCTTCTCCTCGGTTTCAAGCGGCGTCTCTTCGCCGTCGAGAAAATCATGCCATCGTCCTTGCGTCAGAAAAATCGAATTGTTTTTGATAAATACTTTGATATTGTCGAACTATGCAGGCGCTCGATCCCGACCTCCTCAAAACTTTCCTCGCTTTCGTCGATAGCGGCTCGCTGGCGCAGGCTGCGTCGATCGTCGGCCGCTCGCCGTCGGCGGTGACCGCGCAGATGCAGCGGCTGGAGGATGTAGTCGGCGAACCGCTGCTGGTGCCGCAGGGGCGAGGGCGTGGCCTGACGCCGGCGGGCGAGGATCTGGTCGGCCACGCGCGGCGCATTCTTGCTGCGCACCGCGAGGCGTGGCTGGCCCTCAAAGGGGCGCATGCCGATGGGCGCGTCGCCATCGGCACGACGCAGGATTTCGCCGACAGCGGCTTGCCGCAGCTTCTCAGGGCCTTCGCTGTCAGCCATCCGCGCGTCAGGATCGAATTGCGCGTCGGCCGCTCCGCCGAACTGGCGCAGGCTTTGCAAGCCGGCACCCTTGATCTGGCCATTGCCATGCGACAGGCGCCGACGCGGGACGAAGTCGGCGTGCTCAAAGAGCCAATGATCTGGCTTTGCTCACAAAACGGCTTGGCCACCCGCCAAGAGGAATTGCCCTTGGCGCTGCTCGATCCCCATTGCGGGTTTCGCGATGCAGCGACCAGTGCACTGGATGCGGCCGGCCGCCGCTATCGCATTGCTGCCGGCAGTGCCAGCCTTGCCGGCCTGCGTACGGCGGTACACGCTGGCATCGCTTTGACGTTGAGGACGGCGCGCTTCGCTCATTCCGGCATCGTCGAGGCGCCGCGCGATCTTGATCTGCCGCCGGTGCCGGTCGCCGAATTCGCCATCCGCTTGCGTGAGGATGCCGACCGGCCGGCGCAGGATCTGGCCGCGTTGTTCAGCGGCAACCTGGGCTCGGCCAGTTGAGTCAGCAAAGAAAAAGCCGACCTTGCGGTCGGCTTCTGAGTAGGACGGGCCGAGGGGTTTGGGGGGACTTGGGGATGGCCCGTCGCAGCTATAATGCCTGAGCCCGATGATGGTTCCATGACTTTTCAAATTTATTTTCAGGCACGGATTTCGCGTGATCGGACCTCCAACTCGCCCTCGGGCGTGGCGAGGATTTTGGTCATGCATCCGCTGCGCGCTGCCTGGCCATCAGCCAGTCACGGCCGGCGTGAGCGAACACCGCGCAAAGCACGATTGCGCCGCCGACCATGCTGGCCGCCGGCGGGATCTCCGCCAGGAACAGGAAGGCGAACAGGATCGCGAATGGCACTTCGGCCGAACCCAGCAGTCCGGACTCGGCCGCCGGAATGAGCCGGGCGCCCTCCGTCCACAGGATCGAGGCAAGCGCGAACGAGGAGCCGAAGGTGGCTAGAAGCAATGCGTCCCTGGCCGAGACGGCCAGCGGATCGGTGACGAACCAGCCGAGCACGAACAAAAGGAATGCCGACACCGCACCCGCCCACACCACCGGCGTATCGCGGAAGGTGCGCACCATGATCATGTAGAGGGCGCTGCCGATCGTCATCAGCAGCGCCAGCCCGTCGCCGAACAGATGGCCGGTGCCGAAGCCCGACCAGACCATGATCGCCACCCCGCATAGTGACACGGCAGCGGCAGCAAGCGTCTGCAGCCGGAACGGTTCGCGGACCAACAGGAGGGCCAGCAGCGCGGTGACGAAGGGGGCGGTG
This sequence comes from Mesorhizobium sp. M1423, assembly GCF_040317575.1. Taxonomy (NCBI): domain Bacteria; kingdom Pseudomonadati; phylum Pseudomonadota; class Alphaproteobacteria; order Hyphomicrobiales; family Phyllobacteriaceae; genus Mesorhizobium; species Mesorhizobium sp. M1423. Next base: position 1,486 of record NZ_JAMYKU010000034.1, on the reverse strand, counting down.
GCATAGATGATGGCGACATTGGCGACAAAGGTGAACTTGAACGCCGAGATGAAGGCGATGCTGGCGAGCGCCCCCTCGATCGCCAGCAGCCAGCCGCGCCAGCCGAGCCGCAGGCTGTCGCGACCGCCGGAGCGCTGGCGGCGCCATAGCACATAGAGGCTGATCAGGATCGAGCCGACGAAGCCGCGCCAGCAGGTGATGGTCAGCGGGTCGGAATGGATCGATTTGGTCAGCACGCCGGTGAGGCCGAAGACGGCCGCCGACGCCGAGACCAGGATGATGCCAAGGGTACGTTCGCGGGCGCTTTCCACTGTGCCTGACATGTCCAGCGATTCCGTCATTTCACCAGCCTACGCTGCCCCGTCCTGACACCATAGTGTCAGCTTGATCGAGGCGTCGTGCATCGAAACAGCAGACCGGCAGCCCCGGTGAACAGGCTGCCGGCGAAGCCCTTTCGCGGGTTTCCAGGATGGCGTTATCGGCCATATGTCCGGCGGCCTTACGAATGTGTTGCGAGAGAGGGTGTGAAGGCGTTGGATGCTCCCCGTATCGTCAGGCTATACGGGCGAAACCCTGCCAAGCGCTACGCCAGCGGGGACTTGCGTTTGGGGCAGCCGACACCGCCGTTAAGCAGCGAAGCCAGGCAACTATGGGAGCGAAATGAAATGGACGCGATCGCATTGAAGGCCATGCAGGCGCCGCTGAAGGAGGCCTATCGCGACGACGCCTCGCGCGCGCTGATTACTCTCCGCGCCAAAGGCTCGATCGACGACCAATCGATCGCCTGCAAGGTCGAGACAGGCAGGGCGATCGCCATTGCCGGGCTGCATCCGGCGACCGGCGGCACCGGGCTTGAACTCTGCTCCGGCGACATGCTGCTGGAGGCGCTGGTGGCTTGCGCCGGCGTCACGCTGAAGGCGGTGGTCACGGCGCTGGAATTCAAGCTTGGGGCCGCCACGGTGGAAGCCGAAGGCGATCTCGACTTTCGCGGCACGCTTGGCGTGGCGAGGGATGCGCCGGTTGGCTTCCGCGCCATCCGGCTGACATTCGGCCTCGACACCGACGAGCCGCAGGAGCGCATCGATGCGCTGATCAAGTTGACCGAGCGCTACTGCGTCGTGTTGCAGACCATCAGCCAGAAGCCGGAGCTGACGGTAAGCGCACGACGCTGATGCTGCCAATCTCTCCCCTTGAGGGGGAGATGCACGGCAGGGCAGAGGGGGTTGGTCCGACGGGGCTCGGCCTGCTGCGGCAGATGGAGGCTGGCGCTCCACGCGTGGCGACCCCCTCTGGCCTGCCGGCTTTGCAAAAACTTGGCATCTCCCCCTCAAGGCAGGGGAATCGCATATGGCGATTTTGGGGTTGAGTTTAGGCTGAGAAAGGATTCTTTGGAGAGGCAGGTGAGCGAAGGAGCGACTGCCATTTCCTGCCTTGAGAGCTACTTTGGCGCGGTGCCTGATCCACGCGCGCCCAACGCCACGCACCG